>NZ_RDBW01000021.1:0-82425 GCF_003934235.1 Pseudoalteromonas sp. J010
GTAATAAACACCTCGCGAGGTAAACTCGCTCCCACCACAATATCAACAAAGTGCAGCACTGGTAGGAGGCGGTTTACCCGCCGAGCTGTTGGGTTTCAAACAAAAAGAATAAAACAGTCTACTTTGTAACATCGCGAGGTAAACTCGCTCCCACCACGACATCAACAAAGTGCAGCACTGGTAGGAAGCGGTTTACCCGCCGAGCTGCTTGGTCTATCAAACAAAAAGAATAAAACATCCTACTTTGTAACATCGCGAAGTAAATTCGCTCCCACCACGACATCAATAAAGTGCTGCACTGGTAGGAGGGGGTACCCGCCGAGCTGTGTGACTAGAGACGAACGTATGGTAATAATCAACAATGCGATAGGCTTTCTAGCACATGGATCCATTTACTGAAGTTTCTAGATTAAAGTTATAGTGATGAAGCGGGTTTGAAAAAACTCCATGCGATAAAACGGCTTATCTTATTACCTTGACCCATCTCTATTATTCTCACTTGTTCTGCTGCGACTTTTCTAATTTGCTTATGAAGCGGTTTTATATTGTCTTTATTAGAGATGAGAGATGTAAACCAGTAAATTTGCTCTTTGTACATGGCACTCTCAGCTATCATATTAAGCAAGAAGCGTTTTTCTCCACCTTCACACCATAGTTCTTGAGCTTGGCCGCCAAAGTTTAGTGAACTTTGTGGCGTTTTATTGAGGTTTCTCCATTTGCGCTGTGTTCCTTTGTTTGCTTCGGCTTCACTAGAATGAAAGGGCGGGTTACACATTGAAAAATGATAAAATTGGTTTGCTTTTATGATTGTCTTAAAAAATTGATTAGGCTGCTTTTGCTGAAGAACCTTTACTGGCAATTTATTTAATTCTGCGATGGTTTTAGCACATTTTACTGCAACAGGATTTATATCGGATGCTACAAAACGCCAGTTATATTCCCTTGAACCTAAGATGGGGTAGATCAAATTGGCACCGGTGCCAATATCTACGCCTTGAACTTTGTCAGGCAAATCACTGTCGTCGAGTAAATCTTTGAGTGCGTGAATGTAGTCTGCTCTGCCTGGCACGGGGGGGCATAAAAACTGTGGGGGGATATCCCAAACTTGGATATCGTAGTCTGATTTAAGCAATGCTTTATTTAACAGTTTCACGGCATCTGGGTTTGCGAAGTCGATACTTTTGATACCATCAGCTCGTTTGTAAGCAAAATCTTTTAAAGTGGGTTCGAGTGTTATGAGCTTATCGAGATCATAGCCAGAGTTATGCTTGTTTCTTGGATGCACGGGGTTCTTCGAATAAATAAAAAGATTATAACACTTTTAATCGAACTCTTAAGTCTTGAAGAAATACTTTATCTTAAAGACATACCAACTTTTGTATGCCTTGTTTTGGAGTTTACTTATCAACCACTCAACTGGTACGATGAGGAACAAACGTTTAAAAAATCAAAACAAAGAAATGGTAGAGCAAAAATCTCTGTTAGTAGATATAGAGGATGGGCACAAACTCCACCTCAGATATATAGCGAAACCCGGTAGTATTGGTCCTGTTGTATTCTTTATGCATGGTGCGGTCGAGAATGGTAAAATTTTCTACACTGAATCTAATAAAGGATTAGCCCCTTTTTTGGCTGAACATGGTTATCGTTGTTTTGTGGGTGATCTTCGTGGTCGAGGTGGAAGCACGCCAAAAATTGATTCAGAAGCGACTTACGGACAAACTGAATCAATTTTGTACGAAATTCCTGAAATGCTGAATTTTATCGAGCAATACACTGGCTCTAGAGCACAATATTGGGTTGGGCATTCTTGGGGGGGCGTATTGATGAATAGTGTTTTTGCACGCTTTCCAAGTGAAATTCAGCACGTGAAAGCTTGTGTCTATTTTGGTTCTAAGCGTAGCTTGTATAATAATCACCCCAGTAAATTACTTAAAGCAAACCTGTTATGGTTTAATGTTGCACATTACTACTCCAAAAAGTATGGTTATCTACCAGCGAAGAAGCTCGGTTGGGGAAGCGATGATGAGTCTTTAAAATCGCATGCTCAAAGTGCTGACTGGGCACAAAAGAATCCTTGGATAGATTCTGACGATGGCTTTGATTACTCCTCTGTTTTACAACATATAATGTTACCACCGACTTTGCACATAGCGGGAGTTAAAGATAAGGCGCTTGCACAACCTATTGATATTAAGGCTTTCATAAGTGAGTCAGGAAATGGGATCCAAGAGCTTAAGATTTATGGGAAAACACACGGTCATCAACATAATTATGGGCACATAGATATGTTAACCCATAAACATGCACGTGATGATCAATTTAAAGATTTGCTTGCGTGGTTTGATCGCTTTGCGGTTGGGGGATCATCTTCTCAATAAACCCTTCATAACGCTGCCACTTTTCTAGCGGTTGCGTACTGATTGGCTTTCTAACTTGGGCTTTGCTCAAGGTATGCACTGGCTTTTTAGACTTATGAAAGTCCAAGCATTCAGGTTCGTACTTTTGATACAAAAAGCCCAGACATTTCTTGATGGTTTTTTCTGGTTCAGCAATCAGTTGTTCGTAACTAAACGTGAAAATGTCCCTTTTCATAAATTGGTAAAAATGAGACATAAGGTCGCTTTGCGCTTGTGCATACAAGGCAAACTCACTTAAAGAGCAAAAATAAGGTTCACTTTCGGCGAAATGGTTACTGTATACTGACCAAGCTGTTGCTTTGAAATTGCGTGTTAAATGAATTACTCGCGCTTCGGGGAAGAGCTTGTGGATTAACCCCAGATTTTGAAAATTCGCTGGTAGCTTATTTATCACAACTTCTTCAGATACTCGATGTCGTTTTATTTCATCGACATAGAGAATGCGGCAATGATCTAACATCGAATTACTGAGTTGGTTTAAGCATGCGGGAAACTCGGCATTATTACGCATACTGAGATAGGGGACAATTTTGTCACTGATCACCGTATTCTCGCCAAGAGTTCCAATATTTGAGTGTTGCACCAACATTTGCTCAAGCAGCGTAGATCCTGTTCTTGGCAGACCAACAATAAATACCGGTGTAAATGTTGTTTTTACTTTATCACTGGGTTTATTAAAGAAAGATTGGCCACAATACTGTTTAATCGATTCAAAAAAAGGAAGCATATCTAGAGTGCGAAACTCACTCAAGGATAGCTGAGTTTCATTTGCTAGCGCAAAATGCTCCTGCGCGAGCTTGTAATCACCTAAACGTTCATGACATTTTGCTTTTGCATAGTAGACAACGGTTTTCAGTCTAGGGGTTTCAAACTCCTCCTCAAGTTTAGTTAATTGAATTAAATAGCTTGAGAGCGCGTTTGGTTTTGACATTTGTACGAGTTCATAAAGCATAAATGCAGTCACCGCGCTGTGTGGGCAGCTCAACCCAGCTTTAAAAACATTTTCTGCCTGCTCGATGAAGCCATAGTCTAGATAAAATTGGCCGAGTTGATAATGGGCTTGGGCATTATGTTTTGCCACGCTAAGCGTGTATTCAAGTACGGTTTTTGCGTCGACTGGTGAGCCAACCGCTAAAAAAGCGTCTGCTAATGCAAAAAGTGGCTCGAGCATTTTTGGCAGGTGTTCACAGGCTCTTTTTAAGTAGTAGATTGCATTATCATACTGCTCTAAACGCATACAGATACGACCTACTCCAAAAAGAGCTGCGCCATTTGTTGGTGATTGTTTTAAAACCGATTTGTACATAAACTCGGCTTCTCGAAGTTTGTTCTCTGCCAACAGCTCGTTGGCTCGCTGTAATAACAACATGTGCTAATAGAGTTACTTAATCAATTTTCAATAGAATAAAAATAAAAAGGCGAAATAGCTATTGCTAGTTCGCCTTTGTTTCTGGGTTACAGTAAAAGTTAGAACGTATATGTTGCTTTGACGTAGTAGAAGCCGCCATTTATACCGTATGGTGAGGTTTCGTAGTATTTGCCACCCCAGTTATTATTTGGAATGCCAGTTGCGTCATAAAAATCAAGTTCTTCAGGATCTTGGTCGAAAATATTATTGGCACCAACAGATAAGCTAATTGAATCTGTTGCAAAATAAGTTAACTCTGCATCGAACGTGATAGTTGCATCAGCTGTTTTAGCCGTTGCGTCATAATCTACGTGGACACCTTGATATTCACCGTAGTAGTTCATCCGAACAAAACCTGAAAAAGTATCCCACTGTTGGGACCAAGTTAGTGTGCCTCTGTGTTTTGGCAGGTCGTTTTCTAGGCGAGATACCTTGAAATCACCAGTAATTGCAGAAAACCGGTCTACTTCGGTTTCATTCCAGTTGTAGGCTGCACTGAAGGTCGCGTAACCTCCAAGCATGTCCATCGAGTAGTTACCTACCAAGTCGACCCCTTGAGTAGTGGTATCGAAGTCGTTTGTAAAGAAACTAACTTGAGCTAGATTATCTACATTTGGTACACCTGCCGCTTTAAGTGCCTCTTTATCAGCATCACTCAACACAATTTTTTCTGATTGACTCAAGCGATCAGTGACTTCTATGTTGTAGTAATCCAATGTGATAAACAGGTCACCAGAACGGTATACTGCGCCTAAAGTAAAGCTTTCTGACTCTTCAGGAGTCAACTCTGTACCACCTAGCTGCTCTGAGACAGGGTTAGTTGGTGGAAGTAATGCAGAGTCAACTAACACTCCGCTACTTAAGTTTGTTTGAACGTTAGAGACATTTGCTTGACCAACCGTTGGTGCCCTAAAACCGGTGCTTACCGAGCCACGTACAGAGAAGTCTTCGGTAATGTGATATTGACCAGTAATTTTGAAGTTGGTGGTTGAACCAAATGTATCGTAGTCTTCGTATCTTAGTGCCCATCCCATTAAAAAGTCTTCAGTAAATGGGGTTTCAATATCGATGTAAGCAGCGTAGTTACGACGAGTGTATTCTCCGGCTGCTGACGGTTTAAAGCCAGGGAAACCATTAGAACCAATACCAAAACCTTGCTGCGTAAGTGGGCCTGCTATAAATGATGCTTCATCGCCTGCAAGTACCTCAAAGGTTTCTTCATGCCATTCGAGACCAGCGGCAACATTCACGTCATATGCAAGATCAAAATCATAGCCTTTAGAAACATCAAAATTGAAATTCTTTTCTAGTTGTATGTACTTACCTGGGCTGAAATCCATTGGCGTGTCAGCACCAAGAGACGCGTTTACCGTATTGGTAATGAAATATCGAGATTCATTACGTCCCACTGAGCCACTTAAATCCCAGTAACCACCTTCCAAGAAGCCATCTTTAAACTCACCTTCAACACCTATAGTCAAAGAGGTGTCAGTAATGTTACCGCCAAAGTTTGGAGTAAAACCGCCAGGTAAGATTTCGTTAAAAGCGAAACAGTTGCGGCCCAACTCTGTATCGGCTGCAATTAATTGATAAGCTGGAATATTTTCAACGTTTCTGTCGGTCAGATTGACGACTGGACACTCAATACCAACACCAACGCCGTCTAGATCTCCGACAAGTAGAGTTTCTCCACCATCATTAGAGTACACGCCCGGACGGGTCTGAGGATTCCGATAGTAGAATCCCCCTTTAACATCACGCTCAGAGTAATTACCGAACATGTAGAAGCGCGCATTGTCGGTAACATCTACACCGACATTACCAAAGATACTAATATCATCTTTAATTTCTGGTGCGCCCCATATTTGCGCTGGATCACCAACTCCTTCGACTCCCGCACCGATGTATGCAGCAGCGTCTGGACGTTGAACACTTCTGCTTGTCGCATCAGCTTCCTTATATTGGAAGCTAAGATTTGCAAAGCCGTTATCGGTGAATGGCAAACCGACATTACCTTCTATAACTGTTGTGTCGCCATCCCCTTCATAATACTCGCCTTGGCGCACTGAGAAAGAACCTCCCTCACTTGCGTCTTTCAGTACGAAGTTCATTACACCAGCAATAGCATCTGAACCGTACTGTGCAGCAGCGCCATCACGAAGAACTTCAACCTGCTTTAGCGCAATACTTGGGATCACTGAAATGTCAGGACCTTGTGCACCGTCGTTAATACCGCCTCCAAGGAAAGCAATAACCGATGAGCGGTGACGACGCTTACCGTTTAATAGAATAAGCGTACTATCTGCTGGCAAGCCACGTAGGTTGGCTGGTCTTACTAAGGTTGCTGCATCGCTGATAGGGTTCGCATGCACGTTTAGTGATGGAACGGAACCTTTGAGCAACTCAAGCATATCTGAGCCCGCTGCTTTGGACATATCTTCTGCGCCGATGATATCGATTGGAACCGGCGACTCGCCAACAGAACGAGGCGCAGCCCTTGAACCGACTACAGCAATCTTTTCTATTTTCTCATCGACTTTGGGTTTATCGGCCTCTTCAGCTATGGCAGTTGTTGTAAGAAGTGATGTTGTTGCAGCTGACGCTAGCGCAAGGCGAATTGCACGGCGCAGCGTGTTACTATTTTGTTTCATCCTGTTTCCCCAGTTGATTGTTGTTGTCATACCAATAAAAAGGTCATTTATAATATTTTTACCTTTAATACACATATAATTTAATTTGCTATGTGTTGGCAAGCGCTTTTTTAAAATTAGCAGCGATTTAGAAAACTGCAACTTTCTGAATAACTTTTTGTTTCCGCTATAAAGAATGTCAAAACCCTAAATATAAGTTGTTGTTAAAGATGATGTTTTATGGCTTTTCTTTGGTTTCTCACATTAAGCTTAATTTGTTGCATATCTATGATGATAAAATAGCGGAGGAAGGTAACAGCGAATATTGAGTTTTTGTTTATTATTTAAGCATAATTAAAGCTCACGTCTTGGTTGCAGAGGTGTGATCGAGAATTCTAGCTATGTCGTGGGGAAATCATATTGAGTCGGGTATTTTATACAAAAAAATTACCCCTCTACATGGCTAGCACATATTTTTGTACTAATGGCTAATAGCTAAAAGCGCGTAAACTTTGATAGACTTGGGTTATCACTATTTTTGAGTTAATGAATGAAACTGATCAAAGTTGTTCACAAAGCACCGATGCGCGTTGCTCGGATCAGTAAACGCCGGCAGCAGATCAGATTACGCCGCGCTATGGTTGCGCTTAAATGTGCCCTTGAACAAGAAAAGCAAGAAACCAAAGAAATGCTTGAAATTTATAAGCGCTACACTTTGGGAAAAGCAGATAGGACTGAACTAAAGACTGCTAACGCACAACTTGTTGATATACTGAAAGGCCTTGGACTAGGCGTATTTGCGATTTTGCCTTTTGCTCCTATCACCATTCCAATTATTGTAAAAGTAGGCAGCTTAGTGGGGGTCGATGTGCTGCCAAGCTCCTTTAATTTGAAAAAAAAGCCGACAGATACCAAGAATTCGTGAATTTTCTTTTTAGGCTTGTTAATCTACGTAAGGACATTATAAATTTGAGGCCTACATGAACAATCTAGTCGTTCACTCTTCTATGGGTACACCCATTTCTCTTTTTTCCGCGACAGACCTAGTATCGTGGCAAGCAAAGCAATCAGAAACCGTTCAATTACTTATTAATACTGCAAAACTTCAGTCACAAAAAACGATTGTCATTCCTGCTTTAGGCTCTAATGAGGTTGAGCGAGTCATCGTTTTGATTGAAGAAGAGGGAGATTTTTGGGCTTTAGGCAATCTTGCTAAACAACTACCAAAAGGCACTTACACTCTAGATATTGCTGAGGAGCTGGTTGAAGCTAACGCTACTGCCTTTTTGCTCGGCGCATACCAGTTTGCCGCTTACAAAGAGCTTGCACCTATTGTTGCTAAGCTGGCTATTGCCAATGAGCAGACTTATCACAAAGTCAAAGCGACAGTTGAGTCGATAAACCTTGCTCGTGACTTAGTAAACACACCTGCTGCAGATATGATGCCACAGCATATGGCTGAAGTGATGTCAGAACTTGCTGAGCAATATGGTGCTGATTTTGATCAAATTGTTGGTGATGAATTACTAGAACAAAACTATCCGACTATTCATATGGTTGGTCGTGCCAGTGATAATGCGCCAAGATTATTAGGCTTACGGTGGGGAGATGATAAGCACCCTAAATTGACGCTTGTGGGCAAGGGAGTGTGCTTTGATTCTGGTGGACTTGACCTGAAACCTGCGTCTGGCATGCGCAATATGAAAAAAGACATGGGCGGCGCAGCCCATGTTATCGCACTTGCTAATATGATTATGGCAGCAAAGTTACCGGTGCGGTTACGCGTGCTTATCCCTGCGGTTGAGAATGCCGTTTCGCGTAATGCTTTTAGACCAGGAGATGTGATAAAAACACGTAAAGGTATCACCGTTGAAATAGACAATACTGACGCGGAAGGGCGATTGGTGCTTTGCGATGCGTTAGCAGAAGCACAAACGGAATCTCCAGCGCTTTTAGTCGATTTTGCTACGTTAACCGGTGCATGTCGCATTGCTTTGGGAACTGAGCTTCCTGGTTTTTACTCGACAGATCAAAAAATTGCTGCTGAGTTAATGGAAATAGGGCTGAGCAATGCCGATCCAGTTTGGCAGCTGCCGCTATTTGATCAATATAAAGCGTTATTTAAGAGTGATGTAGCTGATATTGCCAACTGTGGCTCAACGCCATTTGGTGGCTCTATTACTGCGGCACTTTACTTAAAAGAATTTGTTGAGCCTCAAACTACACCTTGGCTTCATTTCGATGTTATGGCGTGGAACTTAAGAGCACTTCCGGGTAGACCGGTCGGTGGTGAGGCGCTCGGATTGAGAACGATGTTCAGCTATCTCGAGAAAAAATTTAGCTAACTGCTTTATTTACCTGTTGTAAAAAAGCCCAGCGATGATTAAGCGCCTGGGCTTTTATTTATTAATTAAACGCTTTTTTCTGGAATATTTTCCAGTATTCCTTTCATTTGTTGCCAATACAGACCTACGCTTGCGATCTCTACTTTTTCTTCAGGAGAATGCGGAAACTTTATGGTTGGGCCAAAAGAAATCATATCCATATTTGGGTATGGCTCTTTAAATAGACCACACTCAAGGCCTGCATGGATCACCATTATATGCGGCTTCTCACCGTAGATAGATTCATACATATCACGGAATATCGCCAAAACTTGCGAGTTAGGATCTGGCTTCCAGCCGGGATAAGCTCCGCTAAATTCAATGTCGGCTGCGCTCAGTTCAGCGAGTGATCGTAGCATACCTTCGACATCACTTCGGCCTGAATCAATTAATGACCGGATCAAGCAAAGCACCTCAAGGTTTTTCTCTGAGGTTGAAATCACCCCCATATTAAGAGAGGTCTCAACAACTCCTTTTATATCATCGCTCATTCGAATAACGCCATTTGGGCAGGCGTTCAGTAATGCTAATACTTTGCTTTGGCTTTGTGTTGTGAGTGCTAAATGATGGTTATCGATGGTGTTGAGTGCAAAAGTGATCCCTGATTCAATAGCGCTAAGCTCTTGCTTTACTGTGGTTTCATATTGTTCAACTAGAGACTGAAATTGGTCAACCTTGCTGCTGTCAAAGCTTACCATGGCATAAGCTTCACGAGGGATCGCATTGCGTAGCGAGCCGCCTCTAATATCAATAAGTTTGAAGTCAAAATCTGCAATGTGGTGCTTTAAAAAACGTGCCAAAAGTTTGTTAGCATTTGCGCGTCCAGTATGTATGTCAACGCCTGAATGCCCGCCGCGTAAGCCTTTGAGAGAAAGCTCGAAAACTTGATGATGTGCAGGTATTGCTTCTCTTTCAAGCGGTAGCGTCATTGAGGCATCGACTCCTCCTGCACACCCCATGTAGATCTCGCCTTCTTGCTCAGAATCTGTGTTGAGTAAGATTTCACCGTCTAACCAGCCGGACTGCAAGCCAAAAGCACCACTCATCCCAGCTTCTTCATCAACGGTGAGCAATACTTCCAGTGGACCATGCTTGATGTCGTCTGCGTCCAGTACAGCAAGGCATGATGCCATACCAATACCATTATCAGCACCTAATGTAGTGCCGGTAGCAGTTACCCAACCATCATCAACAAATGGCTTGATAGGATCGGTAACAAAATCATGGGCAGTATCATCATTTTTCTGAGGCACCATATCAATATGTGCTTGCAGCACTACGGGTTTGCGGTTTTCCATACCAGCGGTTGCTGGCTTTTTAATGAACACATTACCAACTTCGTCACGGCGAACTGCTAGGCCTTTACTTTCGGCCCATTCAACAATGAAGCCTGCTAATGCTTCTTCATGTTTTGATGGGTGAGGGATAGCACAAATTTGGTCAAAGAATTTCCAAATGGCTTGAGGTTCTAATTGGCTGACTTCTGTATGCGCTTTAAGCACAGTGAACTCCTTGGGTGGATGGTAATAATGCAACAATGTTACCATCCACCCAAGGGCAAAATCGAGTTATTCAGGCCAGACTTTACCTAAGGAGTACGGCTTGAGTGTAAAATAGGCGATTACTGACCTCTACTTACCGCAACCGCAGGTGCAATTAACTCAAGTCCGGTTTTATCACAAGGAGGTAGGCTGGCATCAGAGCTGGCAATTGGGGTTACTCTATCACCCCATTTTAGATAGCTTGCGGCCCATGTTAAGCCTGCTCCAAACGCCGCTGACATGATATTTGCGTGTGGTTGGATCAAGCCATTTTCTACAGCTTCACATAGTGCAATCGCAATGGTTGCAGCAGATGTATTGCCGTATTTATCGATATTAACCATTACTTTATCGTCTGCGATTTCCAATCGACTTTGAATGGCTTGAATAATACGAAGATTTGCCTGATGAGGGATAAGTACATCAATATCATCTAACGATAGTGAAGCTTGTTTTAATACGTCATCACAAGCTTCACTCATGCCCTTTACGGCACGCTTAAAAATTTCACGGCCTTCAAACGACAGATCCGACGGCCCAGTACCCGCACAGCGATCCATGTCGGTACCATAATTTGGGATGTGAAGAATGCTGCGATCTGAGCTATCACACCCTGTTTTGGTACCAAGTAAGCCCGCTGGCTCCTCGCTCGCCTCCAAAACGACTGCACCAGCACCATCACCAAACAAAACTGCGCTGTCACGCTTTGCCCAGTTAACGTACCAAGTCATGCGTTCAGCGGCTACTACAACCGCTTTTTTGATCATGCCAGCTTGGATTTGAGCTGTGGCGTTTTGTAATGCGTACAAAAAGCCGGAGCACGCAGCGTTAGTGTCACATGCTGCCGCACCAACTGCGCCAATGTTTTTCTGTACCAAAGAAGCAGTGTTTGCAACCATGGTTGAAGGGGTACAAGTTGCAAGTAGCACCAAGTCAATATCTTTGCCATCTACACCAGCACAGGCCAGTGCATGTTGGCTTGCAACCGTAGCGAGATCTGCAGTGCTAACATGACTGACACGTCTAGCTCTGATCCCTGTTCTTGTGCTTATCCACTCGTCGTTTGTATCAACGACAGTACTTATTTCGTCATTACTAATGCTTGCTGGTGGAATACATTTCCCCCAGCCTGTGATTTTTGCGTAAACCATAGTGTCTCTTAATCTAATCCGACCAGTCGGCCAATTTTTTCATTTATACCAAATCCTTCATGGTATTGCCATAAAAGCGATACATGCCATCGACTAAGACGTGATTAACTGATATTAATCACAGTAATTTTAACTAAAATCGGTATAATTTTGATAAAACCGTCAAACTCAAACCATATGATGAACATTGCGTTTTCACCAAGCTCTGCATTGGGGCAACTTTTATTATTGCGCTCAGTGGCAATTGTTATACAAATACTGATGTTGCTATTTGCAGCGCTTGTATTTGGCAAGCAGTTTGACTTTGTTGCTGTGGTCGGTGTTGTGGCAGCTGAGTCGGTTTTTCAATTACTGAGTATCTACGCCTACCGCCATACTAAAGAGGCTGAGCCGATAGGTATGACGATGCAGCTGCTAGCAGATATTCTATTTTTGACTATTTTGCTGGATTTGACAGGGGGAGCTACCAATGCGTTTGTATCCCTTTTGGTTCTGCCAACAGTGATTGCTGCGGTAACAATACCGACGTTGAATATGTTAGTGGTATCGGCAAGTGCGATTGGTGCTTACGTTTATTTGTACATAAAAATGTCCCATGAGCATGTGCATCATATGGATATGTCGACACACCTACTAGGTATGTTGGTAAACTTTACTTTTACAATCATTGTTGTGGCAACCGTTGTGAGTTTATTGGTAAAGCAAAATCGTAAGAAAGAGCGAGCTATAGCGTCACTGCGAGAACAACAGCTACAGCAAGAACAAATTATTGCGTTAGGAAGCGCTGCTGCACAAGCGACGCATCAGCTAGCTACGCCTATTGCGCATTTGGCATTGTTACATGAGGAGTTAGATGAACTTTATCCTAATGAGCCATGTGTAGCGGACATGTCCGAGCCACTATTCCGTTGTAAGGAGCAGCTTGACGTATTCAGAGAGTTCACTGAGTATTTAAAGTCAGCATCAAAAATAACTATTACCATTGAACGCTTTGCTGAGCAGTTGAGCGAGCTAGTTAGCTTACAGTTTCCAAACCAACACTTTCATTTTGAATTAGAGAATCTCGAAGGGGAGTTAACCGATGATCCCATGCTCGCGCCTTCTATTTTGAATCTGATCAGTAATGGTGTTAGAGCGAACGAGCAAGCTGGTCAAGTTGATATCAAGATAAAGCTAAATTCAACAGACTCAGAACACCGTATTACGATCCTTGATAGTGGATTGGGCATAGATGAAGAAAAGCTCAAGCAGCTTGGACAGCATGTGGTGAATAGTGAGTCAGGATTAGGTATGGCTGTCCTTCTTAGTCACGCCACAATAGAGCGGCTTGGTGGACAATTAGCGATAGAAAATTGCATCTCAGGCGGAACAAAGTGCACTATCAAATTACCAAAGGTGAGAGATGAAATTATTACTCGTTGAAGATGATGTGCCATATGCACAAACGCTTATGCGTCGGCTAGAAAAACATGGGTTAACTGTTCAGCATGTCACAACTATAGATGAGATGTTAACAGCAGTTGATTCTTGCTCATTTGACTACTTTTTATTGGACATGAAACTGGATAAGGCAAACTCTGTTAATTTTATCGCCACAATCAAACAGCATCATCCATGCTCTAAAGTGGTACTGTTAACAGGCTATGCTAGTATTGCCACCGCGGTTGAAGCTATCAAACTTGGCGCAGATGATTACCTCACAAAACCAGCAAGCACAAGCTTGATTTTACAGACTTTATTGGGTGAAAAAACCGACAATCTTGAAGCCGAAATTATGTCTCCAGAGCGGCTTGAATGGGAACACATTCAACAGGTTTTAAAGGCGAATGACGGTAACATATCACAGACCGCACGTCAGCTAAATATGCACCGACGAACATTACAGAGGAAATTACAAAAGAAACCTGCTTATAAGTAAGTTTTCACATATACTGATTATTAACTAAACTGAAATATGCTGAGTCAGTCGATGATACTCTCATTTGAAGCATTGAATCTATGGGCTATTTTGCTTGCTGCGCTCTCGTCCTTCATGTTGGGCGGGATTTGGTATTCACCTGTGTTATTTCAAAAAACGTGGCTAGAGGGCTGTGGACTTACCGAGTTAGATTTACAAACAAGCGACCCAAAGATGACATTTGGTATGGCGTTTTTGTTATCGCTGCTAGCTAGCGTATTTATGGCGATGCTAATTGCACCATCATTTTCATTGATTGGTGCTACCGCCTTTGGAGCTGGAGTTGGGATCTGCTTTGTCGCGAGTGCCTTAGGAATAAGTTATATCTTTGAACAGCGTCCATTGAAGTTGTTTTTAGTCAACGGCGGCTACCATATGCTACAGTTCACACTTATCGCATTTGTGTTACGTATCATGAGTTAAAGGAAGATGGCAAAGCCAAACAAAAAAGGCCCAGTAAGAACAGTCGATATTTTTTGCGCCAGTTGCAAACAAAAGTTGTTTAAGTATCGTAAAGGAGGAAAAGGAAGCCTAGTGAAGTGTTTCAAAGAACGTATAAGTCAAGATTTTACAGCGGAGCAGACAAGCTGCCCAAGTTGTGGCAGTGTGTTTGCCCGTGATTCACTCGTTCGTGGAGCTCCTGCATTGAAAATCATTGGCGGAAAAGTCACATTCAAATAATGGCGCTAATGTTTTTTTAGTTCTCACTAAAAGACAGACAAATGTCCTGTCCTGATTTTTTTAGTTTGTTACTATCTCGCCGTTTGTCTTTGCTGTTTCAATGAATGAAAGCGACCCTTCCCATGGAACTGGGCCAGCCTATTGGGTCTTGCAAAATGGAAAAAACATGATCGATTTAATGTTCGATATTATAGGTATGAGCGGTACTTTCCTAGTCGTAGGTGCGTTCTTTATGTTGCAGCTTGAGAAAGCATCACCAGAGAGTTTAACCTACAATCTGATGAATTTAACTGGCGCGATTCTTTTGCTTATTAGCCTTTGCTATAACTTTAACTTAGCAAGCTTTGTTATTGAGCTATTTTGGATAGCAGCTTCGCTTATAGGCTTGTTTAAGTATTTTAAAGCTAAAAAGGTAGCAGCAGCCTAAAAGAAAAGATTAATCAAAAACTTGCGTAGTAGCAAAGAGCAAGTATTATTAAGTTAATCATATGCTGCTACGTAGGTTAGATTACTCTAACGCTACGAGTGAAGTGTGGGAACATAGAGCTCGTAATATATGAAAAATTTAAGTGCCTTAATTAAAGTTGCGCTGTTTATAACTCCTCTTACCGCTGTCGCAGAGCAAGAAGCGACAAGTTCAGATCTCTATCAACTCTCATTTGAAGAGTTGCTGAATGTTAATGTCTCAATAGCCACGAAAACCGATGAGACTAGAGCTTCAGTCCCATCTAGCATTACAGTATTCAACTCAGAACAGATAAATAGTTTAGGTGTTGATAATGTATATGATTTGATGAATTTCGTGCCTGGGTTTCAATCGACGCGAGGTGATTGGGTCGGCGCTGTACCAAAAGAGCATACCCGTGGGGTGTATTTAGATACGGGGCATGTGTTGGTGATGATTGATGGGCAGCGACTGAATGAGTCATCTTTTGGTAAAGCGTCCGTCTATACGCCGTTCATTCCTATTGATATTGTGTATAAAGTTGAATTTATCCGAGGCCCCGGCTCTGCGCTTTATGGTAGTAATGCTTTTCTTGGTGTTATGAATGTGATAACCAAAAAGCAAAGTAACCAGTTGTCTATTGGATACGCAGAGCATGGCGGTGTTCAGGCTGCAATAAATCTATCTACACAACTAGCTGATGAGAGTGAACTTTACGCTAACGTCGGGTTCAATAAACGCTCTGGAGAGGACTACTTTTCTGGTACCGTTAAGGATCCTTTGGAGTCACTATTCATTACGGTAGGTGGGAAAGCACAAGCGCTGAGCTGGCAAATTCGATATAACCGAACTCAACTTGATGAATTTCTTAACTTAGCGCGTTATTCTCGTGAAAATGAGCACAAAAGCGAAAATTATGCCGCGATATTAGCTTATCAATCGCAACTCTCAGAGCGACTAAAATTAACACACACCGTGAGCTTTATCGAACATAATATTGACAGTGCTGGGCTGATCGTTACCGCTGATGAAATAGGGATCACGCAAGGAGGGGACTTTTTAGTTGGACCTGCTTGGCAGTCAAAGGATTTAACCTACAACTTAGATGGTGATTTTGAACAGAGTAACACATTGCACTGGAACTTTGGTATTGAACTGTCAGAGGAAGAACAAAGCAAAGCAGGAGTCAGAACAACTTATTATGATCAAACTGTAGGCGATATTGTTATATATAATCGTAATTATCTAGGTGGTGTTCGGACTATCATGGAATATGCGCCATTTTACCCGTTACTTCAAGATTTTGACTCATATGCAGGCTATGTTCAGTCCAAATATCTTTTTAACGATAGACTTAGTATGTTTGCTGGAGTTCGCTATGACGAAGTCAAAGATATTGATGATAAGCTCTCACCAAGGCTTGCTTTTGTATATAGCTATAACAGTGTAAATACGCTGAAGCTACAGTACGGCGAGTCATTCCGCACGCCTGTCAGTAATGAATTGAACTCTAATGATGATGTGACGACGGGGAATTCAAATTTAACGTCAGAGTATGTAAAAACAACAGAGCTTGTTTGGCACTATCAAGACGAGTCTAAGCAGTTTGATGTCGTGTTGTTTGATAACGAATTGGAAGACTTCATTAATTTAGTGCCAATAGATGATGAACAGGCAGAGTTCACTTTTGACAATGTCTTCGAGACCAGCATGCAAGGTATTGAGATCAATGCCAATATAAACTTAAGTAGTACTACTTGGGTTCAAGCTGCGTACACACAGTTATTTGATGAGCCATTAAATGGTAGCTTTAAAAAGTTTTCGGCGCTTGCCTTTACGTACAAAAAAGAGTCCGTGGAAGTGACGTTGAACGCAATTTGGCGTGATAGCACATTTATGTCA
Organism: Pseudoalteromonas sp. J010; assembly: GCF_003934235.1. NCBI lineage: Bacteria > Pseudomonadati > Pseudomonadota > Gammaproteobacteria > Alteromonadales > Pseudoalteromonadaceae > Pseudoalteromonas > Pseudoalteromonas sp. J010. The sequence continues at coordinate 16,520 of NZ_RDBW01000021.1, forward strand.
GCACCACCTGAATCGCCAATTGACGATTTTGAGCAACCGAGTTACTACTTAATTGGCGGCACAGCTTCTTTTCACCTAGATGACAGCGCTAAAATTCAACTGAAAGCAGAAAATTTATTCGATAAAAAGTTTACAGTATTTGACCCCCGACTCATTGATGGTCATGTGCCACAACAGGGGCGGAACTTATCTATCCAATATATTAAAAACTTTAATTAATCTAATACCAATTTGACTTAGTGCTTGCTCAATTTGAAGGGGTAAATTGACGCTAACAGCGTTAAAATTTCTTATTTAGAACCACTAAATAGCAAAATTTTTGTCTTGCCTACACTGAGGTAGGTACCTTGGCGATAGCAGGACGCGGTAGCGGGGTTATCGACAAGATTTTCTCGCCTCAAAATAGACCACTTAATTAAGAGAATTGGTAAAAGATAGAGAGAATTAGCAAGAAAGGGCTGTGTTAAAAGTACAAAAGTGCCACCAGTCTGGTGGCACTTTTGTTATCTCTTAAAAGAAAGTGTAATCAACACGGAGGCTAATTGTACGACCGTTGAGGTAGTTAATGTATTCTTGAGCTGCCGAGTTATTGGCATTTCTCGAGCGTGCACGCATGTATGTTGCAGTTTCTTTATCAAATAAGTTGTTGACGAATACGCTAAGTTTTAAGCTATCGCTTAACTGAATACGTCCAGACACATTAAATACGCTATACGCTGGTGTCTTATCTTCATCACGAACGTTGAAGTGGGTTTTATATTCATCATAGAAAGAGTATTCACCTCGGATGTAAGCATCTTTACCGAATAATTGAATATTTTGATCAAGCGCGAGGTACGCATTCCACTCCGGTACCATTGTCATTTTATCACCAGCACTTGCTGAGATAGACTCATTATCTTGTGTGATCTCAGAGCTTGTATATGACGTGTTGAATGACATCGTTAGGTCGTCAGTTAAACGAGCTGTTGACTCAAATTCGAAACCTTCAGACTTTGCTTCACCACCGTTAGCTGTGTATGAGAAACCACAAGTGTCCATGTATACCGAGGTTTTTATGTCTGTCCAATCAATACGGTAGACTGCCGCTGAGAAGTCGACCTTTCTGTCAAGTACGCTTGCTTTAAAGCCCAGCTCATAGTTTTCGATAGCATCAGACGTGTAACGGTCTTTACGGTTTTTAGCAAGTGGATCTGCCTCACATGATGCTGCTAATGGACCGTTGTTACCACCTGGTCGATATCCTTCTGAATATAAGCCGTATACAGACATTTCTTCAGTCGGACGGTAAGAAACACTAAACTTATAACGATTACCTGACTCTTCACCGCTTAAGTTATCTTCAGAAGTAGCCCAAATACCTTCCTGTGTATAGTGAGAGCCATCTTTAAGCTCAAAGCGACGAACGCCACCATTTACCTCAAGGCTACCAGAGTCCCCTAAATCAAATTCGTATGCAACATCAGCGAAGAAAGCAAGCTCTTCGGTGTAGTCACGAATATTCGTAAGATTCCAGTTGTTTTGTGGATTGCCAAACGTATCTATACCTATTTGAGTGGCATCTGCACCCCACCAGTTCAATGCGAGTGCTGATACTTTGTCGCCTTTTTCATGATATTGATTTTGATAGTTCGGATCGAAGCCGTACTCTACTTCATCATAGTAAGCACCGATAGTCCAAGATAGAGGCGAATTTATATCAATATTTTGGAAACGTAGCTGATGAGTCACGCGCTCATATTTACGATGATCAATGATCCAAGTACGGAACATATCTGACGCGTCTAAACGGCTCCATGAAGTCTGAATACTATCTTCTTCATAGGTGCGATGAGAGCCCGCATAAGTTAATGAAGCAATATCGAAGAAGTTGTCATCCTGAATATTGATGGTGAAAAGGTCATTTGTTGCGTCAGACCATGGATCCATTAAGTCCCAAATTTGGTATTTTTGTGGTACACCTTTGTTAGCAATAGGCGCACTGCCGGCGTTACATTGTGGACGCTCAGCAGTTTCAGGACAAGAAACCTTAAAGAAGTCAACATCATACCCGTAATCCGCTTCTTCATTTGCAGTCAAGCTATAGTCCCAGTAATAACCAGGTGTAGAGCGATCGCCTGTTGTTGTGCCTGTATCGCTGAAAGTTGTATGGGCATAACCTAGAGTAACAGAAGTTTCAGGATCAACTTGCCATAACAGTTGGCCACGGATGAAGCCTCTATCAGCATTTCCTTGAACGCCGGTATTCATGTTTACCATTTGGTAACGTTCATGCTCTGTATTACCACTGACTCGCAGTGCTAATGTATCGTCAACAAGAGGAATGTTAACGCCCATTGAAATGTTGCGGTGCAGGCCATCAACATCTTTTTCACTTCCAATTTGTGTTGACGCGAAAAATTCAAACTCATCAAGCACTGGCTTTTTGGTGATTATCCTCACGGTACCACCGATGGCATTCGAGCCATAAAGTGTACCCTGTGGCCCACGCAGTACTTCCACTCGTTCTACGTCGTTTAGATTTTCAAACGTGAAAGGAACATCATCCACAAATACACTAGTGGTATCAGGAAATGCTGTGTTACCTCCACTGAGGCCACGTAAAATAAGCTGGCCTCTAGGGGAGGCTGCGCCAGCGAGGGTTCTGTAGAAATCTTCAGCTGATACTAAGTTACGATCAGCGATGTCCATTGATGAGATAGTAGAAACCTGCATCGGGATCTCAATGATAGTTTCCTCTTTGCGGCGAGAGGTTACGGTAATCTTTTCGATTTGTTCATTGGCACCGTCATCAGACTGTGTTTCGGCGGTGGCGTAAAAGCTAGATGATGCAGCTAGCATGCTAAGACAAATAGTGCTCTTAGCAAATGGTATTTTACCCAGTGGTTTCATTGTGATTTCCTTTATTATTTTTATGTGAAATAAGCAATAGTACCGATATTTATACTATTGTCTTATTATCAATAGCAGGTAAAAATAATTTATTAATGTAAATTATTCAAGTTTAATGTAACTTTATTTTTTCCTAGGTGTATTGGGAACATGTTAAGTTTATAATGCAAATAAGGTTTTTATCGGGCTGGTAAGGGTAAAAATATGGAATTGGCTGAAGAACTAGTTAAATTTGGAATATTTAATTCGACAAAGCCGCTATTGATAGGAGTCTCTGGTATTCAAGGGTTGGGAAAATCGACACTGAGCCAGGCGCTGTGTAAACAGTTAACAGGATCTGCGATTGTTTCTGAGCATGTTTCTCTTGATGATTTTTACCTAGACCCTGAGGAGCGGGCGATCCTAGCTTCGCAAAGACACTCACTATTTCAGCAAAGAGGATTGCCGGGAACACATGATGTGGCTCTACTACAGGAAGTTATCTCCCAGTTTAAACAAGGAAGAGCGATAACCCTTCCGGTATTTGACAAGTCAATAGACAGAAAAATACCAAAATCACAATGGCGAACTGTAGCTGCTGGACTTCAGGTACTGATTATTGAAGGTTGGTGCATTGGACAAGTCCCACAGCAGCATAACCAGTTAGTATTACCAGTTAATCGCTTTGAGCGGCAATACGATGCAGATGGAGCATTTCGTCTACAAGTAAATGAAATTTTACATCAACAGTATCAACCTATTTTTTCACAAATAGACACGTTAATTTATTTGAATGGGCTGAGCTTTGATAGGGTATATCGTTGGCGATTACAACAAGAGCATATGCTAAAAGCGATGACGGGAAAAGGGATGGGAGATGATGAAGTTGCGCGATTTATCCAGCCCTTTCAACGCTTGTCTGAATGGGGGATATTAAGCCTCCCTAACACCGCTGATATTGAGGTTAAGCTGGGAGAAAATAGGGAAGTGCTTGAGATAAAAACAAAGCTCGGCAATTAACCGAGCTTAGACTGCTTATCTTATACCAATTACCTTAATTAATCGCTCAATTTTGAGGCGAGGAAACCGTGTCGATAGCTGTTCGAAATAAGAAGTCTTTCACGCAGCTAGCGTTAGATTGGTATTACCCCTTCAAATTGATCATGTATTAAGACTAATTGGCATTAAATACAGGTTTTGATCTCGCTTATTCAGCTAAGTCCTCAACGCCGACGATTAGCCAAGGCGCATCACCTGCTGTTTTTCGCTCTAAATGCCAGATCTCAAGAATAGCCTCTTCTTGCATATCATTAAGGTCACGATATTTACCCGTGAACTTAATACTGATCTCCCATACATCGGCAGTTGTGTCTGCACGAACAAGCGCAGCATCTACAAACATGACTTCTGTCTTAACATCACCATGTTGCTCACGTTCACGCTTAAACTCTTCAACTAGTTCAGGGCTTAGATACTCAGCCATGGTAGTAAAGTCGTTTTGATTCCATGCCGTTTGAATGGTTTGATAGTGTTGTCTGGCACCCTGTAAGAAACCGTTAACATCAAAATCTCGTGGTAGATTCATTGGTACACTGTTAGCGCCAAATCCACCGCTGGTGGCACCGCTGCTTTGAAATTGCTGTGGCTGTTGAGATGGGGTGCTCGGATGACCCATTTGTGGAGCCCCTGCAAGGCTTGGTTGCTGCTTTTTAGCTAGCATGCTTCTCACTAGTTTAAAGATAATGAATGCAGCGATTGCTAATAAAATCATTTCAAGGAATTGAAATCCTTCGAAATCATCACCAAGCATTGCAGCAATTAACCCACCAGCTAACAAACCACCAAGCACACCTGCCATAATCCCTTTTTTGTTTGACTTAGGTTTAGCTGTTGATTTTGCATTTAAAGCTTGGGTGTCCGTTTGCTGCTTTTGCTGAGTAGTTTGAGTTTGATGAGTTTTGCCTTTGCTTTTACTACCAAACTTTTTTCTTGCTTCAGCATCAAAGCTCGCTGTGAATAAAAAACAAACAAGTGAAAATAACACAATGAAATGTTTCATAAAGTTCCTATATACAAAAATAACTTACAACATTGTAAAGAAGTCATTTTGCTATTTGAATAGGGTTGTGTCTTAATTTATTTTGAATTTTGGTGGTTTAGTAAGGATCTTGAGACACCACAATTAGCTCATTGTGGTGTCTGGTTGGTTTACAGCCAACGTAAAGAGTTGTTTACCTCAGTTTGGAACCTTTCAAGTGGTGCACCACGGTTGGCGACCAAGATAGTATTGGCTTTTTCATGATGTGCGATTAGCCCTTCAAAACGACTGTCGCTAAAGTTGTCTTTCTGATCTTGTGTGCTTTGTTGATCTGCAGGCACTACAAAAACGGTCAATGGGCCAAATTCTGATTGCATCACCAAATGCAGGCTTTTTTGCCCCTTAAAGTTACAGAAAGTTGCGTAAACTATCTTGCCCGGTAAAGTATCGAACTTACCTCCTAGCATTGCTAATTTTTCATTAACTGTCTGAAGAGGAACACTTTCCTGCTTTTCCAAGGCATTTTGTTCATAGTAAACGTGTGCAAGCGCGTGCTCAGCTGTATCTGTTGGGTGTGCCAAGCCACCATAATAAAAAATCACAGCAGCAAATAGCATACTAGCGGCTACCGCCAGTGGGGCTGAAATACGCCTAAACCATGAAACATGCGTTACCTTATCGTGTTCTTCCTCCAGCAATTGCTGCTTTGCAATAATTCTCTCTGCAAGCCCATCTGGAACGTCAATATCCAGAGAATGACTTAAAAACTTATCGAAATCGCGCATATCTTCTAGTTGCGCTTGCAATTCGGGTTGTTGTGACGCGTACTTTGCTACCTCTTCATCTTGAGGATCGGCAACAAGGCGACGTCGAAATTCGAGTTCATCCATTAGTTTGATGCCCCCTTTACTGGTTCATATTTAGTCGTTAAAGCGTCTTTGAGTTGGTTACGGGCTCGATATAATCTTGTCATGACTGTATTTTTGTTCAGCTCTAAAATCTCTGCAATTTCCTCACCTGAACATCCCATCACCACCTGAAGTAATAATGGCTCTCGATATTCAGCAGATAAGCTCGCTATTTGTCTCTGCACTACAGTTTGTTCCATTTCGTCATCCAAAGCTGAGCTTCTATCATCGACTAAGGTATCTTGCTCCACCTCCGCATAGTCAAATTGTTTACGCTCAAAACGACGTGCATTTTCTCGTCTTAAAATCGTTAATAACCAAGGCTTAGCGGCTTGTTCGTCTTGTAAAGAGTCAAGTGCACGCCATGCCCGTAAAAAAGTTTCTTGTACTAAGTCTTCGGCAATGCTTGGATCTCCACATAACCAATAAGCGAACTTATATAGCTCTTTGTGGTATGCCCGCACCAGTGACTCGTACTGATGTTGTTTAGTGGCCATATTGATGAGACCTATTTTTTGGCTGGTTTATTTCATCACAAACCAATTATTTTTATTAAGCATAACAGCAATACTCTCTCGTGTTGCTGATCGCTGCTCTATTTTTATACCAATAAGCTTAACTAAGCTTGCTAATTAGAGGCAAAAATCTTGTCGATAACACCGTTTTCGTACCCTGCTGATGCTGAGATATATACATATATCTAGGCAAGAAAAATTTGCTATTTAGTTGTTTTAAATAAGAAACTTTTAATGCTGTTAGCGTCAGATTTATTCCTGCAAATTGGTTAAGTCTTATTATCAAACAAAAGTGGTAAAGAGTAAAAAAGCGCCGCTTGGCGCTTAGCTATACAGCGTATCAAGTACTTGCTTAGATCTTTTGTCCGCTGCTTGCTTGATACTCCGTTTTACTTCAGTGAACAAGGCGGATAAATCAACACTAGATTGGGTGTTGCTGTAAAGTGAACGTTGCAACTCATTCACTTGCGTTTTTAACGACTCAGGCTGTTGTTGCAACCATTTGGCCATAGACATGTTTTGTTGTCTAGTATGGTTGAGCAGTGCCTGATAAAACGCATTTGCGCTGTTTTGTTTAACGGCTTCTTCAAACGAAATCAAAGGCTGTGAGTTGGTTTGCTGACTCATTTTTGGCTGATGTTTCACTGTTGATTTAGATGCCCTCCACCAGAACATCAATGTGACTAGCCATATTATGTAACCGCTCACTGCTAAAGCCCATACCCACAGCGGTACTGTATAGCTTGTGTGTTGTTGTGTTGAAGTCGACACCGCTTGACTTGGCTCATTACTACGCGTTTGCTGAGTCACTTTTGGTGTTTGTGGTAATACGGGTTGATTTGGATCTTGAACTACACTCAGAGATTTGCTCGCCAATGTAGCAATTTCTTCGCGCTTGGTAATGGTATTGAACCAAGGTAACGTGACTTCAGGTAAAACAAAATCACCAGCTCGCTGAGGCAGATAGGCAAACGAAACGATCAGTTGCGAGATAACTTTTCCATCTCTGGTAATTTGTTTTCGCTCGGAAGTATCAGGATAAATTCTAAATCCATCAGTATCCTCTACCTGAATATCTGGAAGCTGCTCTTTTGTTACTCCTACAGCGGTTAGGGTTAATGTTCGAGTGATTGGAGTCCCAACGGTAAAGGTTGACTCATTAGGTTGCCATTCCTCGGAAAAGTTTAAGTATTCGCTTGGCAACCACGTATCGGCGGCATCGGCCGGGATAGGGGATACTGAAAAGTCAATGCTATCGCCAACAGCAGAGGTAGCCATACGGCGGTAATTATCTCTGATCTGGCCATTAAATACTGGCGGCTTGATGGTGAAGTCACCACTTTTTTGCGGTTGGATCATGTATTCACGCGTCAAAACCATATAACGGCGTCCATCAATAATCTCGTATTCTTCACTGGCTTTACCTAACTGTGTAAAGGTAGCACCATCAGAGATAGGATCACTCAGCTGGCCATCTAGTAAGTCCTTGCCAATATAAAGCTTAACGGTGTAAAGCGCTGCTTGCTGCACATAAAGGTTAGGTGTTTTTAGTTCAGTCTTGACGAAAATATCTTTGCTTTGCTGTTGATCCTCACGAGCGACGACTGAGATTTCGATTGGCTGCGTTTTTGCGCCATCAACTTCGAACGCGGGAATGGTATAGGTTCCTGGGGAGCGAGCCACAAGCTGCATTTGCCAGGTTGTTGAGCTAGCAACACTGCCATTGATGATACTCGTTCGAGAGCTGGTATTTACAGGGCTTGTGACAAAGTCATTACTCAAAGCTGACACATCTGGAATTGTGCCTTTGACTTTTCCTTGCGCGACGATTGACAAGGTAAAATACTCACCCGCAAGTACTGGATTTTTGTCTACGCTTGCGGTGAGATTATCCACAGCGAGCGTTTTGTGGCTGATTATTAACAAAGACAGCAAAAATAAAATACGTTTTACCATGATTTCTCAACTCCTTTCGGTAGACGTCTTTGTTTACGTTTTTGTGCTTCTAATTGCATTTTATTTCTCAGTAATATCGCTGGGTCGTCAGGTACTTTTCTGAGTAACTGATTGAGCTGTTGTGCTTTTTCAATTTCTTCAGGTGTCAGAGGTCGACTTTCCTGCATCATAGCGGCATTGCGTGCTTGTTCATCTTGCGGTGTCTGTTCTGCGTCCGCCTCAGATACAGCTTGCCCCTGTTGTTGGCTTTGTTCATGTGCTTGCTGATCCGCTTCTTCTTGCTGTTGCATGGATGGATCTAGCTGCGGCTCATTATTATTTTGCTCTTGTTGACTCTCTGATTGCTGACCCTGTTGGTCTTGCTGACCTTGTTGGCCTTGCTGACCTTGTTGGTCTTGCTGACCTTGTTGGTCTTGCTGACCTTGTTGGTCTTGCTGACCTTGTTGGTCTTGCTGACCTTGTTGGTCTTGCTGATTTTTTAATGCCTCAACGACGGCTTTATTATCCTTTGCCTGCGTGAAGTCGGGGTTCAAGGCTAGCGCTTTGTCATATGCTGCAATAGACTCATCCAGCTTACCCAGCTGCGCCAACGCGTTACCTAAATTATATTGGCCTTGTGCTGAATCAGTTTGATTTAGCACCGAAGCCGCTCCTTCATAGTCGCCTGCTTTATACAAAGCAGCCCCCTTTAAAACAGGGTCATTAGCTGATGCCGCTTGTTCAAAAGCTTCATCTTGATAGGCTTGTAAGGCATTTTGATCGGTATTTTTAAACCATTGGAGCCATTCACTGGCTACAGCCTTTTGCTGTGGTAATAAAGTAAAAACAAGCAAAGCACTGAGCATAATCGCGTGGTTCCGTACTAACAACAGTGCCAGTGGAACCAATAAAATAAGCAAATATACACCAGCATCTACACGCCACTTGGCACTTTCTTGCTCAGTTTTAACGATGGCAGCGTTCGACGCTAAGCTAGGTTTAAATGTGTTGATGTCTCTGTTGTCGGTCGTATACGTGGCAAACTTACCGCCTTTGACTTTCGCAAGCTTTTCTAATCGAGTAGTGAATAGTTTTGGTACTACAATTTGACCATATTGGTCTTTTAAGAAGCCGCCGTCAGGAAGTTTTATCGGCGCGCCCTGAGTTGTACCCAACGCATAAATATTGAGTGAATAAGGACTATCAGCCAGTAACGCCTGAATGTCCTCGGCATCCTCTTGCTCGAGCCCATCTGTAATTAAGATAATATCGCCAAAGGTTGCGCTCGCACCACTTAATAGGTTGATTGCCTCTTCGATACCGGCATAAACATTAGAACCTTTTGATGGCATGATTTCGGGGCGAAGGCTTGGAATTAAATTCTCTAGTGTTGCTACATCTGTTGTTAACGGAGACACAGTGAAGGCGTCACCTGCGTAAGCAACCAACCCTGTTTCACCTTCTTGAAATAACTTCAGCATGTCCAGTGTCTTAAACCTTGCTTGAGTAAGACGATTTGGTGCGAGATCGGTTGCATACATAGAGTAGGACATATCCAGCACCAATACTCTTGGTGCTTGTGTTTTGAAAACAGGCACTTCTTGCTTTTCAATACTCGGGCCTGCAACCGCAATAATGGTTAGCAAAGAAAAAACAACACCAAGTAAAGAGTTATTGTGTTTTTGTGATTGTTGCCCTTGTTCACCCATCACCACTTTCATTAAGTGTGGGGCGATAAGTTGATTATTATGTTGCTTACCTTTTTTAGACCACTGCATCAAACAGTAGATAGCCCAAGGAACGAATAACCAAAGTAGTTGTGGGCGAATAAACTCAAACTCCATGCTCTTATCCCCTTACTTTTGCTCTAACAACGACGCTCAGTTGAGCCACAAAAAGTAGCCCAAGAACTACAAGTAGCGGTATGTAAAACAATGAAACTTTTGGGCGAAATGTCTGTGTTTCATCACTGATTGGCTCTAGTTCATCCAGCATGGCGTAAATCTGTTGCAAACTTGCGACGTCTTTGGCTCGAAAATACTGTCCGCCTGTTTCTTTTGCGATGTGCTGTAGTGTTTTCTCGTCAATGCTACTGCCAGCCATCGAGTTAAAACCAAATAGACCAAACCCTCGTCTGCCATCGGAGCCTACGCCAACGGTGTAAATCTTGATGCCTTCTTCACGTGCCAAGATTAGCGCCTCATTTGGCTCAAGATTACCGGCAGTGTTTTGACCGTCGGTCAATAAAATTAATATACGGTTACTCTGTTCGCGAGCCTCAAAACGTTTGACTGACAAGCCAATCGCATCACCGATGGCGGTGGCGCGACCAACCAGCCCTATTTGGGCCTCTGTTAACATTTGACTGACCGTCGCTAAATCTCGGGTGAGGGGGGTTTGCAAAAATGCGGTATCACCGAAGAGAATCAGACCTAGTCTATCCCCCTGACGCGCTTCAATAAAGTCACTCACGACGGCTTTTACGACGGATAGTCTATCAACCAAACGGCCTTGATACTCCATATCCTGCTCTGTCATGGAGGCTGAAAGGTCAACTGCTAACATAATATCTCGCCCTTCGCTTGGAATAACAATCGGTTCGTCAAGCCATGTAGGATTGGCGGCTGCGCTCACCAGCAGTAACCAGACAATGGCTTCAAGGGGGCTGACTTTAGCGCGCTTATGCAATTGCTTTGAGTGGCCAAGCTGTAACTTGGCGACACTTGGCATGCGAATATGTATATTCGTTTGTGCAACACTTGGCTTAAATTTGGCAATCAGCCAAGGCAGTGGTAGTAATAAAAATGCCAGCGGCCATACAAACTCAAACATCGATACGCTCCTTGACTTTAAAGGTACTGATCGCCAGTGCAAGCTTTTTGCTAAGCTCAGGCGTTTGGGTCGGTGCGTACAATGAGTCAAGCTCTTGTTGCGTTAGCTCAACACGGGTGAGTTTTGCTTGTAATGCTAACCACTCTTTACCATAGCGGCTTGCGGCGACCTCGCCATAATAGTGTTTCACTAAACGCTTGAGCAAAGTATGTAAAATCTGTGGGTTATCTTGAGATTGACTAAGCCTTATCGCTTCTTTTTTGGCTTTTAAAAACTGTTGTCTGCGATACAGCAACCAAACTCCGCTGGCTACCAGTGCGAGGACGATAACAATAACTCCCCACATTGGATAAGAAAGTGGCCACCAGCTTACGCTTTGAGGGATGACCACATCATTGAGTTGGTCGAGTGGATTGACTTGCATTTAACCCCTCATTATTTGTAGTTCTATGGGTAACGACGCATCGTATTTTTGTAGCGTCATGCCTGAGCGTTGTAGTAACGCTAATCTTCGATTAAAAAAGTCGGCTGCATGTTGCGAAAATGAGTCGCGAAATTGCTTATCCATGAGCGGTAATGTCCAATTGTGCTCTCCCGCCGATACTTCTATTGCTTGGCTGTACTGAGGTAATTGATGTTCAAATGGATCGCTTACCATACATCCGATCACTTCGTTATGGCGGCTGGCACGTTCCAACAATTTGAAACTTTCTTCATTAAGTTCAGTAAAGTCCGATATTAAATAGATAAGGCTGCCTGGCTTTGCAAGATGAACAAGCCGCTTTAAATTTTCATTAAAACGGTTTTCAGACGTCGGTCGGTCTTTTTGCAATAAGGCTTGCTCATGCAGTGCACAAAATTGATGAGCCAACGCCAAAACACCGCGATCGCGAGCTGTTGGTTTTAGCTCATGGTGATGACTGTCATTAAAGACCACACCACCGACACGATCGCCACGTTGACAAGCTGACCAAGATACCAAAGCGCCTAAATGTGCAGCTAATACAGATTTGAGTAACAGCCTTGAACCAAAAAGCATGCTCGAAGAAAAGTCGCAAAAAATGAATACAGGGCGCTCTTTTTCTTCTTGGAATAGTTTAGTGTGTGCCTCACCGGTACGCGCGGTAACACGCCAATCAATAGCCCGTATGTCATCGCCGTATTGATATTGCCTCACCTCAGCAAACTCCATACCTCGCCCTTTGTGGGGGGCGAGGTATTGACCAGCTTGCGCACTTTTTACTTTGCCGCGTGGTTTAAGTGAAAGTAAGTGAGCCTTTGACTTATAAAACAGCAGCTCCTTGAGGCCTAGCTCGACGCCATTACTGTGGCTTTCTCTAAACCAGCTGGCTGCATTAAACTGTGTGACGTCGTTCATCATGTTATGGAACAGCAACTAATTCTAGAATTTTACTAATGACTTGATCTTTTGTGATGCCATCGGCCTGAGCCTCGTAGCTAAGAACGATACGATGGCGAAGTACATTGTGAACCACCGCTTGAATGTCTTCAGGTGTGACAAAATCTCGACCCTGAAGCCAAGCATGAGCACGTGAACATTTATCTAATGCAATAGTGGCACGAGGACTTGCACCATACTCAATCCAGCTAGCTAGGGTAGGGTCAAAGCGCTCTGGTTGTCTTGTGGCAATGATTAGCTGCACCAAATATTGCTCAAGAGGTTCAGCTAAGTGCATACCCAGTACAGTTTTACGTGCTTCAAATAACGTTGCCTGACTAATTGGCGTATAAGCGGCTTGATACTCTTCAAGTGCTTCACCACGGGTTAATCTGAGTATGTCTACTTCAGTTTCGGCATCTGGGTAGTCAATGTTCAAATGCAGTAAGAAGCGGTCAAGTTGTGCCTCTGGTAGCGGGTACGTACCTTCTTGCTCCAAAGGGTTTTGTGTGGCCATCACCATAAATAGCTCTGGTAATGGGTAAGTAGTTTTACCTACGGTGACTTGTCGCTCAGCCATGGCTTCGAGCAGCGCAGACTGAACTTTTGCAGGCGCTCGGTTAATTTCATCTGCCAGAATAAGGTGGTGGAAAAGGGGCCCCTTCTCAAATACAAATTCGTTCGTTTGTTGACGATAAATGTCCGTGCCTGTCACGTCAGACGGTAATAAGTCAGGGGTAAATTGAACGCGTTGAAAACTGCCTTCAATGCCTTTTGCCAGTGCGTTTACTGCTCGAGTTTTAGCAAGTCCCGGAGGGCCTTCCACCAACAAGTGGCCATCTGCTAACAGTGCAATAAGCAACGATTCGGTCAGTGCACTTTGTCCTAGAATTTGGGTATCTAAATATTCTTTTAGTTGTGAAAACTCGTTTACTGCCATGAGAATGCCTTTTAAACCGACAAAAATAAAAATAGTTATATGGTCGCTGGATCAATAATCAAGGAGATTAGACCGGTAAATTTAGAAAAGTTCATAAATTTTCAATAACAATTTCAAATACTTTGAGATTGTTTGAAAAAGCATCTAAAGTTGACGTTTGCGGTTTAAAAAGCAACCATTTCGCGCTTTACTATTGGCAACTTCGATTTGGTTGTTTAGAATCGAAGGAAATTAACAGGTCAGACCTGTCAGCGGGAGAGCAAATTCATGTCTGAACAAAATATATTAAAAACATCAAAAGGCGACCGAATCGCTATCGTTAGCGGCTTGCGTACGCCATTCGCAAAGCAAGCTACCGCTTTTCATCATGTTCCAGCATTAGATTTGGGCAAAATCGTAGTTAACGAAATGCTTGAACGACTTAACTTTGACCGCAAAGAAATCGACCAATTGGTTTTTGGTCAAGTTGTGCAAATGCCTGAAGCGCCAAATATCGCACGTGAAATTGTCCTTGGTACAGGGATGCCGGTATCTGTTGATGCGTATTCCGTATCTCGCGCTTGTGCCACGAGCTTCCAAGCGATTGCAAATGTAGCAGAAAGCATTATCTCAGGCCAAGTAAATGTAGGCGTGGCAGGTGGTGCTGATTCTTCATCGGTACTACCAATTGGCGTAAGCAAAAAATTAGCTGGCAGCTTAGTCGACCTAAACAAAGCTCGTACTCTTAAACAGCGTTTACAAATTTTCTCAAAACTGAGATTAAAAGATTTGTTACCGGTTCCACCTGCAGTTGCCGAGTATTCGACTGGCTTGTCTATGGGGCAAACAGCAGAGCAAATGGCGAAAACACATGGTATTAGCCGAGCGGATCAAGACGCGATGGCGCATCGTTCACATACTCTAGCAGCAAAAGCATGGTCAGAAGGCCTGTTGAGTAATGAAGTGATGGCTGCACATGTCGAGCCATACAAAGGGTTCATTGATAAAGATAATAACATCCGTGAAAACTCGTCACTTGAAGGGTACGCCAAATTAAAGCCTGTATTTGACAGAAAGCATGGCTCTGTTACCGCTGCGAATGCAACACCACTGACTGATGGTGCTGCAGCTGTATTGATGATGAGTGAAAGTAAGGCCAAAGCGCTCGGTTACGATATTTTGGGATATGTCCGTAGCTTCGCCTTCTCAGCGATTGGTGTACACGAAGACATGCTAATGGGCCCTGCACACTCGACGCCTATTGCGTTGGATAGAGCTGGGATCACATTAGCAGACCTTGATTTGATTGAAATGCACGAGGCGTTCGCAGCTCAAGCGCTGGCAAACATGAAGATGTTTGGCTCAGATAAATTCGCGCAGGAGAAATTGGGTCGCAGCAAAGCGATTGGTGAAATCGACATGGACAAGTTTAACGTAAACGGTGGCTCACTGGCTTACGGTCACCCATTCGCTGCGACGGGCGCGCGTTTAATCACGCAAAGCTTGCATGAACTTAAACGTCGTGGCGGTGGCCTTGCATTAACAACAGCCTGCGCAGCAGGTGGTCTTGGAGCAGCATTTGTATTGGAGAGCGCGTAATGTCAGTATTTTCTTATGAACTAAACGACCATAAAGTGGCCATCGTCACTATTGACGTACCAGGTGAAAAGATGAACACCTTACGCGATTCATTCGCTGATGAGTTGCTTGAAGTTATTGCTAAAGGTAAGCAAGACGATGTAACCGGGATGGTTTTTATCAGTGGTAAAGCAGACAACTTCATCGCCGGTGCAGACATCAAAATGCTGGACAACGCCAACACGCGTGACGACGCGTTAGCGATATCAGAAATGTGTCATAAAACCTTCTTTAAAATGGCCGAGCTGCCATTCCCAACCGTTGCGGCTATTCATGGCGTCGCATTGGGTGGCGGCCTTGAGTTTGCACTGGCTTGTGATTATCGAGTTTGTACTGAAGACAGTAAAACAAAACTGGGTCTTCCAGAAGTACAACTTGGTTTATTGCCAGGTGGTGGTGGTACGCAGCGCCTACCAAAGTTAGTTGGAATACAAAAAGCACTTGAATGGATGTTGACTGGTAAACAAGTACGTCCAAAGCAAGCGAAAAAGACAGGGCTGGTTGATGACGTGGTGCCACACAGCATTTTATTAAACGTTGCTGTTAAGCTTGCAAGAAAAGGTAAGTCTAAGCCTCGTAAACCAAACCTAGACAAAATTAGTCAACTATTAGAATCAAACCCGTTTGGTCGAAATATCATTTTCAAAAAAGCACAAGAAAATGTAGAGAAGAAAACTGGCGGACACTACCCAGCACCACTTGCGATTATCAAAGCGGTGAGAGCTTCTATCGAATTGGATAAGCTTAAGGGCTACAAAACTGAAGCAGAAGGGTTTGCTGATCTGGTTATGTCAGAAGTTTCTCGCTCACTGCGAGGTATTTTCTTTGCCACAACGGAAATGAAAAAAGATTTTCAAGGTGAAGACTTGGCGGCTGTAAACCGCGTAGCTGTGCTTGGTGGTGGTTTGATGGGTGCCGGTATTACCCATGTGAGCGCGGTAAAAGCAGGGGCGACGGTGCGTATTAAAGATGTTGCCCATCAGGGGATCAGTAACGCACTAAATTACAGCTACAAGATTTTATCTAAGCGTCAAAAGCGCCGTATTATTTCAAAGGCAGAAATGCAGTCAAACCTGAATATGATCACAGGTACTACTGATTATTCTGGCTTTAAGCACACAGACATGGTGATCGAAGCGGTATTTGAAGATTTAGAGTTAAAGCAATCCATGGTAGCGGATATTGAACGTGAATGCGCTGAACAAACCATTTTTGCGAGTAATACTTCGTCATTACCGATAGGCCAAATCGCTGCGAAAGCCGCGAGACCGGAAAATGTGATCGGATTACATTACTTCTCGCCAGTGGAGAAAATGCCATTGGTTGAAATTATTCCACACGATACCACCAGCGATGAGGTAATCGCTCGTACGGTTGCGTTTGCACGTAAACAGGGTAAAACGCCAATCGTTGTAAAGGACAAGGCTGGCTTTTATGTTAACCGTATTTTAGCGCCGTACGTCAATGAGGCGGCTAATCTACTATTAGCGGGTGAGCCTATTGAAAAAATTGACCAAGCTTTGGTGGAATTTGGATTCCCAGTTGGCCCCTTGGCACTTTTAGATGAAGTAGGTGTTGATATTGGTTCTAAAATAGCCCCTATTTTGGAAAAGGAACTCGGGGAGCGATTTAAAGCACCCGATGCTTTTGCCCGTATGATAGATAGTAAACGTTTAGGTCGTAAAACAGGCCGAGGCTTCTACAATTATGAAGGCAAAAAAGGTAAGCAGGTTGACGAGTCTGTCTACGAATTGCTGGGTATTACTCCATCTCCAAAATTGAACAAGCAAGAAATAGCCAATCGTTGTGTTGCGCAAATGCTAAATGAGGCTGCGCGTTGTTTGGACGAAGGCATTATTCGTAATGCTAGAGATGGAGATATTGGCGCTATTTTTGGTATCGGTTTCCCACCGTTCTTAGGTGGTCCGTTTAGTTACATGGATAAAAAAGGCGTTAACAAGATTTGCTCTGAGCTATCGACGTATGCGTCTGAAAATCCAACTTTTACGCCTGCCGAGCCGTTGCTAGCGATGGCGGAAGCGGGTAAAGGTTATTACTGATCTCTACGTACAGTAGCAATTCATTGGTAAGCCGCATTTTATGCGGCTTTTTTTTATTTTCTGGTCTATATTTAAACGAATAACCTGAGCTCGGGATAATGACTTGTTCTCCAGTAGCTGTTATCCCTTACACGAATTATCTTAACTAAATGGTCTATTTTGAGGCGAGAAATTTTGTTAATAACACCGCTAGAGCGTCCAGCTATCGTCAAGGTCACTAAATCAGTGTAGGCAAGGCAAAAATTGTACTATTTAGTGTTCTAAGTAAGCAATTTTTAACGCAGTTAGCGTCAGATTTACGCCTTCAAATTGAGCAAGAATTAAGGCAATTGATATTACATATTATAGGTCATATCAACTGGTAACAGCATGAATAGCTTACAGATAAACTGTCGAGTTACCATTAACCTCTATATTGTTGGTGGTAACAGGGATGAATAGGCGTATTTTCTTACAAATAATAGCGCTTTCTATATTTACAGTGCTTGTTAGTGGGAGCTTAGTTTATTGGTCTGCTGTACTTAATCAGTCAATCTCTTCTTTTCATCAATCATGGCAGTCTGACTCTGAAGTATCAATAAAGCGTGCGGCCTTGCTCGCGGAGCTTGAGCGCAGCTTTGGCTATAATGGTTTTATTCATCATTTTAAAAACTACATTCTACGTCAACAAAATGGTTACTATGACACGGCGTTATTAGATGTAGAATCGACAAATAACGCAATTGTTAAGCTTCGGGGTTTGGGCTTAACTGAGCAAGAAGACGCTGCATTGGATGCAATACAGTCAACCTTAGATAACTACACGCACATGCTAGCGGTTGCAAAATCGACTACAACAAGTAGTAATATCACACCAACTATGATGGATAGCCTTGTTAAAGTCGACGATGCAGATGCTGAAGCCGCGTTTAACTTTTTGCGCCACTCGATAGGCGCGCAGTTTTCATTCGCAAAACAGCAGCAGGCTACAATGTTTGCACAAACACAGGCACTGGCTAGTTACGGTACGTTATTATTTATCCCAATTATGCTGTTATTTGCATGCTTAAACATAGCTACACTCATCTACATTTTAAAACTATTAAAAGAAAAGCGCCGGCTCTTTAATGCAACGCCAGACGCAATTTTGTATTTTGACAGACACAATAAGCTTAAGGACGTTAATCAAGCATGCACCAAGTTGTTTGGATATAAGCATCATGAGCTGTTGGGGATGAGAGTGGGTGATTTAATTCCACAACATCGTTTTGCCGAGGAGGAGTGTGACCAAGCTGGTGCAGGTGATCCGCAGCTGAAAGGGAAAAAAATGTTAGCGCTTCATCAGTCAGGTAGCAAGCTTCCTGTAGATGTTGCGATTTCTACGGTGTCTGTCTCGAAAGGCGATGTCTACATTGCAGTCATACGAGACTTACGGCAAGAACAAGAGCTAAGGTCACGTGCAGAACTTGATTTTTTGACTCAAGTAAAAAATCGCAGAAAAATAGAAGTGGTCCTGCGAGAAGAAGTACAAAGGGCGATCCGTTACCATCGCTCACTGTCTCTTTTGGTTGTCGACATAGACTACTTCAAGCAACTCAATGACAGTGCGGGACACCAAGATGGGGATACAGCACTTAAAGAAGTTGGACAGTTTTTAACTGAACAGGCAAGGCCGAGCGATCATATCGGTCGCTGGGGAGGAGATGAATTTGTCATTATTTGCCCCGAGACAGCGCCTGACGCAGCGTTGAATTTTGCCGATAGACTTGTCCATGATTTTCCTCGTTTTAGTAGCTATGGACTTACGTTTAGTATTGGTGTTGCTGGCTATGAATTAATAGGTGAAAGCTTTAATCACCAACGCTGTTTTGAAGAGGCTGACATGGCCTTATATCAGTCCAAGAAGGCCGGAAGAAATCAAGCCACTTTATATATCGCTCCTTGTAGCTCGTTCGATAAAAAGGCTTGATGCCTTTTACATTGTTCCTCAAAAACCTTACAATTTGCGCCCTGTTTGAATTTGTGGCGGATGTTGATGCATAAAATAGAAGACCTCATTGCCGTTTTTAATGGGCTATTCTTGGCACCTCTCAACACAGAGCTTGTCGCTGGGCTCGAAGAACCAGTATACCTTCCCGCGAGTGAGGCATATCCGCATCACCGAATCATATTTGCCCATGGCTTTTATGCCAGCGCCCTACATGAAATTGCACATTGGTTAGTAGCAGGTAAGGCGCGCCGCGAGTTGGAAGACTATGGTTACTGGTATTGTCCTGATGGTCGCGATGAGACGAAACAAAGAGAGTTTGAGCACGTTGAAGTAAAACCACAAGCGATAGAGTGGGCATTGAGTGCTGCGGCAAATTTTTCTTTTAATGTCTCAGTAGATAACCTAAGTGGTGCGCAAACATGTCGATTCAATTTTCAAAAACGTGTTCATCAACAACTCATTAGTTTATTAGATATCGGTTTCAATGAGAGAGCAACATGCCTGCTTGAAACCTTGAGTCAGTTTTACAATACACCTTGGCCGTTAAATAAAAGCCAATTTAATTGGAATATTCCATCTGATTTAAGTGTGGGGATAGAAAATGAAATTTAAACTGGGACTGATTGTTAATCCGCTCGCAGGGCTTGGTGGTAGTGTTGGTTTAAAAGGCAGCGATGGGGAGGATACCGCTCAAAAAGCATTTGCTTTAGGAGCCGAACCCCGTGCCAATCAAAGGGCTAAAGCTGCGCTTAGTCAACTTGTCTCACACCGAGAAAATATAGAAGTTTTTACTGTTAATGGCGAAATGGGTGAGCGTATTGCCGAGGAACTTGGTTTTAGCACTCAGGTGATATATCAGACCCCAAGTGTGCAGACCAGAGCTGAACATACAGAATCTGCAGCACAACTTTTGCAGCAACAAGGTGTGGATTTACTTTTATTTGCAGGTGGTGATGGTACTGCTCGTAATATTTGCCATGCAGTAGGTGATACTTGTCCCGTACTTGGGATCCCCGCAGGATGTAAAATTCATAGTGGTGTGTATGCCATCACGCCCAAAGCTGCAGGTCGAGTGGTTGAGCTTTTGGTCACAGGAGAGCTGGTATCTATTGGTGAAGCTGATGTAATGGATATAGATGAGGTTGCCTTTCGAGCCGGTACCGTAAGAGCCAAACGGTATGGAGAAATGCAAGTACCCACTGAACTTAGATATGTACAAGCAGTAAAAAATGGCGGCAAAGAAAGCAACGAGTTGGTATTGGCTGATATAGCCGCTTATGTTGTTTCTGAAATGGATGAAGATGAAACCTATATCATGGGATCTGGTTCTACCGTTGCTGCCGTGATGGAAGAAATGGGGCTTGAGAATACCTTACTTGGTGTAGATGTAGTGAAAGATCAAGCGCTGGTTGCACAAGATCAAACAGCACAGCAATTGCTTGCATTGGCTGATGATAAAACCAAACTGGTGATCACCCTAATTGGTGGTCAAGGGCATATTTTCGGCCGCGGTAACCAGCAATTAAGCCCAGAACTGATTAAGAGAGTGGGAAAAGATAATATTATTGTTATCGCTACTAAATCAAAACTGAAAGCGCTCAATGGTCGCCCGCTTATCGCTGACACAGGAGATGAGCAACTTGATGAATCTCTCACTGGATTTATTAAGGTGATCACGGGATTTAACGACCATGTCATGTATGCCATTGGTCATCAGGAATAACCTAGGAACACAAATGTTATTAGTAGAGTATGTAGAAAAAGCACAGCAATTTTTTGATGATCTTGTAGATAGAGCAAGTGATGATGAGTTATTTGCTGGTGGTTATTTACGGGGCCACTTCGACTTGGCTGTGGGATATGCACAGGTAGAAGAGGCTGACCTCACCGTAGAAGAGCTAAACGCTCAGGTTGAGAGCAGCTTGGTCAAAGCGTATCGAAACGGTGAACTTAATGATGATGACAAGGCGCATGTCGTTACTATTTGGGAACAGGTGCAAAACCTAAAGTAAGCGGACTTAATTATACCAATTAGCCTTAATACTTGTTCAATTTGAAGGCGTAAATCTGATGCTAACTGCGTTAAAGGTTTTTATTTAGAACAACTAAATAGCAAATTTTTTACCTTACCTACACGGATGTAGGTACCTTGGCGATAGCAGGACGCGGTAGCGGAGTTATCGCCAAGATTTTCTCGCCTCAAAATAGACCACTTAATTAAGCAAATTGGTATTAATTAAAATAGTTGGTATAAATCAATTTGCAAGCCTCCAAAATATAAATAGCAGTGCAAAACCAATCAAATAAATAAGCCCAAGCTTTGTTAATACCTTGACTACAACAGATTGACGACTGAATATTTCACCTTTGACCAATCCCAAATTCATCCAAGCAAATACTGGGGTGGTAACAAACGCTGAGCTCATTGCAAACATCAACATATTTTTTAAATCAGCTTTAAAAAATAGCACGACTAACATTGCTAGTAGCGCCTGAAGTAGCAAAATGCCTAAGTAATATTTTTTCGTTTTGCTGGGTCGCAGTAGCTGTAACGATTCACTCAGTACTCTTGAATAACCATCTAAAACGGTAATAGTGGTACCAAACATACATAAAAAAGCAACGCCAGCGATAAGCCATCTTGCCCACTCTCCTATCGTATTTGCATACATATCAATTAGTTGCTTGGAAAAAGCAACACCTGCAAGCTCTACTGGGTTGTTTTGTCCATACTGCATTAACATGCCAAGTAAACAGAACACGACAGCTAATCCTAAAGTAACGAAATAGCCGACCTTAAAATCTAGCATGATCTGTTGGTAGGAGAGCGTTTGCTTGGATATTTTCGTTTTCAGCCAAGATGAGTTTATTGCTGATATTTCAATAGGTGCTGGCATCCAGCCCATTAAGGCAACTAAAAAGCCAAGCAGTGCAAGGTCATAAGGTGATATTGGCGCCTGTGGTGGTGGATGTGCTGCGCCATTTATCATGGCAATAATGAGTGCACTCACGGTGGATAGCGTTAAAATTATCATTACCCACTTACTGGTTATATCTAAAATTTTATAATGGCCTAGCAATAAAATAGCCAAGCAAGTGGTAAGTAATAAGAAGCTTAGTGATTCAATACCAATAGTAAAAGGAAGTGAGTAGCTAAGCAGGCTTGCAGTTAAGAGCAAAACACCAGCCGTATTTACAATAGCTGCAAAAATATTGAGTAATACGAATATTTTAAAACCAAAACGATAGTTATTGTAATAGCCCTCCACCACTGTATGGGCAGTTTGACTAGTGTATTCAACCGCATACTTGAAAAAAGGGTACTTAAGTAAGTTAACGACAACGATGAGCCAAATTAGCTGTGTACCAAACAGCGCGCCGGCTTGTGTTGAAGAAACCAAGTGTGAGCCACCGATAGCGGCGGTAGCCATCAAAATGCCAGGGCCAAAAACTGCAAACCTTTCCTTTAGCGAGCGCATTGCGATCAATGTTATTTCCTTTGTTTGTATTGTTTGTATTGTTTGTATTGTTATTATTGTAAGCCTGCACGCAGTCTACGAAGTTTTACATATTGCCGCAATATAGATGAAAACGAATTTTACATTGGACGGCAAATTAAATTTTGGTACTTAAGTGTGCCCAAAAGTGGATTTTTAACAATACCGCATGTGTAATCTCATTGCCCCTCTAAAAAGTAGTCTTCTAAATCCTCTTTGATGTCTTGATAATCGTCTTCGTCTAGGTTGAGTGCTTTGAGTACATCGCTTTTCATTAAGTGCCAGTCAGGCGATGCGACAAAACGTTTATTGATGTGAACGAAGTTTTCAGCCATTTTTAGCGCAGCAAATGCCAATTGTTGTTCTTCATTTTTACACTGGGGTAAAAACTCGGGGTCGTGATGACATAAAATCATCTGACAAATATCTTTTGGTAGATTCCAAGAAGTTGCCAGAAAGTAACCTACAACTGCATGATTTGTTTGATACTTTTGCTCTTCATGTGCTATTAGGATCTTATCATAATCTTTGTTAGCTGCGACTAAAGTTTCCATATAATCAGGATAATTTACTGCCATGGCCGCAATCCCGGCATCATGAAACAAACCGAGTAAATGCAGATTTTCTATAGGTACACGTGCTTTGATTTTATTACCAATCACCATAATACTGTCGGCAATATCGGATGCGTTATCCCAAAACCGCTCAAGACTAATACAGCACTTGCTTTGTTCAAAGGATTGCTTAAGTAAAAAGCTAGTGACTAGCGTTGTGATAGCACTAAGTCCTAAAAAGACAACGGCTTGCTTGACGTCTGTAACGGTTCTAGATAGGCCATACAGTGGAGAGTTAATAATCTTTAACACCGCAGCTGATGCGCCTACGTCATGGGCTATGATAGTTGCGACGTCATTGAGATCTGGATTTGAGTCTGATAACGCATTTTGTAGCTCGGTTATTAGGCTTGGTTTTGGCGGTAAACTGAAGCCATGTTTTACGTCGGATAACACGGTGTCATCTAAATCAATCATCATTAAATCCTTCATTTTGGATATCTAAAAGCATAGCGTATTTTCTTTTTTGGACACGAAGTGGTAAGAAAAAATCTCAATCCGACTACTAAATCAGCAAAGTGTCCCAATGTTCTGAACGTATACTTGCCTATCATGTAAATATTAAGTTATGGTTAAGCAATTTTTTTCTCAGGGCAACGGTATGCACGAATCACAACAAGCGAATTCGCAAAACTCTGCGATCACCCGTTTTTTAAATGGGATCGAGCGGGTCGGAAATAAACTTCCTGATCCTGCCATTATCTTTCTATCAGCAATGTTGCTGATCTGGCTTCTTTCTTGGCTATTCTCAGGTGTGGAATTTAGCGCCATTGATCCTAGAACTAATGAAGCAATAGTAGTACACAATCTATTAGACCCCGGTGCGCTTGCCGGGTTTATGGCAACGATGGTAAAGACCTTTACTGGATTTGCACCTTTGGGCGTTGTTTTAGTTGCAATGTTGGGCGTGGGTGTCGCTGAACACTCAGGTTATATCAATACTGGGCTTAAGATTATGCTTAAGCGCACACCACAGATATTGTTAACACCGTCAATTATCCTGATTGCAATTGTTAGCCACACCGCTACCGATGCGGGATATGTACTCGTTATTCCGCTTGCGGGCGTGATTTTTTATGCGATGGGTAGGCATCCACTGGCAGGTATTGCGGCAGCGTTTGCCGGTGTGAGTGGTGGCTTTAGTGCCAACTTCATTCCATCTGGTATTGACCCGTTATTGCAGAGCTTTACACAAAGTGCTGCACAAATTATTGATCCTGAAATTGCAATAAACCCTCTTAATAACTGGTTTTTCACGTCTGCATCTAGCTTGTTTATCATTTTATTGGGCTGGTATATCACGGACAAAATTATTGAACCGAGATTAAAAAACACAGCAATCGATGGTGACACCGATAGCCTACCTTCATTTGATGAGATCACGAGCAAAGAGAAAAAGGGATTTGTAATTGCATCTCTAGTTATGCTTGCTGGCATCGCTCTACTGGTTTATGCGTCAAGTGGTGAAGATTCAGCACTGCGCAGCCCATCAGGTGCGCTAACGGACTTTAGTGCGCCATTAATGCAATCAATCGTGCCGCTAATTTTCTTATTGTTTTGGATCCCCGGAGCGGTATATGGGTTCGTAGTTGGGACATTTAAAAGCTCCAAAGACATGATTGACGCCATGACAAAAGCGATGAATAGCATGTCTTATTACATCGTAATGGCATTCTTCTGTGCGCTCTTTATTAGTGCTTTTAGCCACTCTAATTTAGGTGCATTGCTTGCTATTGAGGGAGCACAAGTGTTAAAGGCAATGGCATTGCCTAGTTATGTCACTGTTATTGGCATTATTTTCTTGACTGCATTTGTGAATTTGTTTGTTGGCTCAAGCTCAGCCAAGTGGGCACTACTAGGACCTATTTTTGTTCCTATGTTGATGCAGTTGGGGATCTCTCCAGATCTAACACAAGCTGCGTATAGAGTAGGGGATTCAGGCTCAAATATTATCACTCCGCTTATGCCGTACTTTCCATTAGTCGTGGTTTACTGCCAAAAGTATGTTAAATCAACGGGTATTGGTACATTGATAGCAATGATGCTGCCATATTCAATCGCATTTTTGATTGGATGGAGTATTTTCTTATTAATATACTGGACTTTAGGTATACCTCTAGGATTACAGGCAAGCTATATTTACCCATCTGGTATGTAACACCTTGGAATAGAAAGTTAAATCAAGTGTAGTCAGCTTGGGTTTAATTTTTAATCATACAGACTGGAACCATAAGATAAGTGCTGCTAATACAGCGCTTATTTTTTAATTTGAGTTTCAGGTATAAGGACTAGAATTCAGTCGAGCTATTTGTCTGATAAGACAGCCAAAACCGGTCAGTTATAGCAATTTCCTTAATTAAGTGGTCTATTTTGAGGCGAGAAAATCTTGTCGATAACTCCGCTACCGCGTCCTGCTATCGCCAAGGTACCTACATCCGTGTAGGCAAGGCAAAGATTTTGCTATTTAGTTGTTCTAAATAAGAAATTTTTAACGCTGTTAGCGTCAGATTTACTCTTTTAAATTGAGCAAGTATTTAAGTCAAATTGGTATTAGAGCGATTTTTCATAAGTTAGCAAACTAGTTCTATTCTCAACTCGTTAGCGCCATACAGAAAAATATTTAATTAATGATTACGCTTACACCTCGTTATTTAATTTAGAATCACCAGCCGTTGATAATCACTTTATCGTCGGTGTTATACTTTGAATGTATTGATTCAGCCTCTTCTTATCATACTCATACTTAGCAAGTTTTAACGCGACATTGGCATTTTCTATCGCGTGTTCGCGATTGTTATTCGCCTCATATGCCTTTGCTAATGATTCATAAGCTTGCCAAGATTTAGGCTGATACTTGGTGTAACGTTGAGCGACTTCAATTGCCTCTGCTGCTCTGTTTTGCCTGATCAAGTATGTACTAATAAAACCCAGTCTATTTACACTATTCCAGCGAGTTGCTCTGGGCAAAATAGCAAAACCGTAGTGTTGACTTAATTGGTCAAAATATTTATCAAGGTTTTTCAGAGCGTTACCAGGCTTGGCAACAATGTCACGATATTTTGCAGACCAAAGCGATTTTGGGTATTTTATTTCGATCACATCCAACATGGCTTTTATTAGCGTGTCATAATGTCCTTCATTATCATATATCCGAAGGGTAAAAGGCAGGCCTTCTATTTGGCTCAATTTGCTTTTAAGTTTATCTACATTGGTTTGATATTTTTTTTGTTTTTTCAGGTCGTCATCAGCGACCATAAAAAAGATGAGCGGATTTACTTTTGAGCTCTTAGATAGCCGGATTGCTAACCCATCCACCATGGTTTTATTTGGCGTGTGTCCCATCCCAATAATATCCGCTGCAGCCAAAAAAATGTAAGTGTCGAACAAGTGTTTGTCATGAATAAGATTATTTAGCGGGAAAAAACTACTTGTCGAAATAGCAACTACACTACGTTTATTGTTTGCGCGATACTGCTGTTCTAGAAAAGGAAAGAGTTCATCTTGGTAAAACTGATGATACATATCTGGTTCTCCCCATGAAGGCCATTTATTACTTGGCTGATTACCGAACATATTGTTGTGATAAATGTCAGGGGAGGGGCTTCCTCCATCAATACTTACAACAATAGTTTCTGGCATCCGCTCAACATCAGCCAAATGTTTAACGATCCCATTCACGGTATGAAAATACTGATGACCATGTTTACCAACAATAAAAATAACCGGATAAGTGTGATGTTCAGAAGAGAGAGCAAAGTTGCTAGGCAACGAAATTTTGAGAGGAATTTCCTTGTTTAAGATTTCTGATTTTAATAATAGCTCTTCCCCTATTACTATAGGGCTTTGGTCACTCACTGTTACCGCTGCTTCACAGAGCATGGAAACGGACAAAAATATGAATAGACTAAAAGACTTAATACTCTTTAATACGCTCACAGATACCTCCTAGTATTTAACTTATATAGCCTGCTTTGATGTTTCCACCTAGTTGCCATAACACCTATCTGTAAGTATTTTTAATCGACAATTGAGGCGACCCAAAGTTTATAACTGGCTTCTGTACCCAGACGCTTATACTGAGAAGCAAAGCGAATTATCTATATTAGTAACAGCATTTGATAACTATTGTCCAATAAGCAACGTTAAACAGAGCTGTGAACACTAAACCTATCAATAATCGCATTGATACTTAGAAAATGAAGGCGTGAAATACTTACTTAATCTAGTCTATCCTCAACGCTTGCGTAACTGTCCTAACGCCCACTAGTCGAACGCTGCGGCTTACAGCTAGCCTATCAGAGCATGATCCTTCTGTGTATCTGAGGGGGGCTCATAAATAATCTAATACCAATTTGCTTAATTAAGTGGTCTATTTTGAGGCGAGAAAATCTTGTCGATAACTCCGCTACCGCGCCCTGCTATCGCCAAGGTACCTACATCCGTGTAGGCAAGGCAAAAATTTTACTATTTAGTTGTTCTAAATGAGAAATTTTTAACGCTGTTAGCGTCAGATTTACGCCTTCAAATTGAGCAAGTATTAAGTCAAATTGATATAAACTTGAGTTGTGAGATACTTATCATAAGCGAGCCATTGTAAGAACGTATGGCTTAAATCGTCTAGGAACCCATACATAACTGGGTTTATATTTCCCTGAAGCCATATTGCTTTTGATTCACTTCACGTCACAAATTAAATATATAATTCCATATTCTTTGCACATTTCCCTACCATCTTATTATTGAACCTAACATATCGCGGTCCTAACTGAATGAGCTTTTTAGTTTGGACGCAGATTATTTAACCCAAAAGAGGTAGAGCATGAATAACTCAATACGTAATATTGCTATTTCGGCGGCTGTGTTAACTACATTAACTTTAAGCGCACAAGTAGAGGCAAGAAAAAGTGATAGGAACCATAAAAAAGCACCTGAAATTGTATTTAGCAAACTCGATTTAGATCAGAGTGGTACGCTGATCCTTGATGAATTACAGGGTAATGAACAGACTAAAGCTGAAAAAAAGTTAGTGCGTGCAGATCTTGATGGTAACGCAAGTATTGACCTGACGGAATACCTTTCAAAGCAGCGTCATTCGCATGATTTATCTACGTATGCGACCGAAATAGTGCAATGTGTACAAGCATTAAAAGATGCAGATGAAGCAAGCCTTATCGTCGTACCGAGTAGCGATAAATTTGCATCACCAGAAGAAAAGTTTGCTCAATTAGATTCTGATGATAGTGGTGCGATTAGTGTTGATGAAATTGCACAAACGTTGGCCACTCGTCAAGAAATACGTTTCGCTGAGATGGATAGTGATAATAGCAATGACGTTACACTAGAAGAGTTTATTCAAAATGGTGAACGTAAGCAGGCAACAAGAGCAGCTGTCAAAGAGTGTATCGACAGTTTAGTTGATGTGACTGAGGTGATTTAATAAAAACTTCAGTTATTCACCAGCAATAGCATAACGCATTTTCTAAATTTATTGCCCTAGTGATAACCTCATTAGGGCTACGAAAAAATAAGCATATAACGGCTGATAAATAACCCCATATCAGCCAATATGTGGGCTAAATTTAACGCTATATTTATTAACGATGTTTTCTATGAGTGATTTAGGCGCGTTCATGGATTGTATATTGGTTCCTAATTATTCTTAAGCAGTGCAGATCAGCGTCTCGCAATAAACATCAGTTAAATTACGTGATTCGTCATCCTTTAATTTTAGGTGTTCCTAACCAAGAAAAAGAACGATGGAGAAATGCTTCAGGATCTGTGTCGATACACTCGCCATGGGCTATGACAATGTACCTAGGCTGCCAAGCCGCCATGGTAGCAAAGCAGGCGCGGGCTTGCTGTTTACCAAATAAGAAAGAGGTGCGCCAGTCAATTGGTGTTTTGCCGTTGGGGCTGATAATGCCTGTTATTTTAGCAATACACTTCTTAAAGCCAGAGAAGTGATTCGGATGAAAATTTTCAATCAAATCTGTGAGTATCAAGGTTCGGCTTTGTTTGTGAAAGAACACGACCTCTTCCATTAATACACTGCCTTTGAACACCATTTGTTCAATATCTGCTTGCCATTCAGGCTCTGCAATATCGTTTAATATACGCGTAAAGTTAAGGTCTGGGCGCTTTTTCTCGACCCCTGAAGAGGCAAACATCTTCGCGTCAGGAAACCTTTCTTGCCACTCGCCCATGAACAGATGGTGTAACTTGTTAGGCGAGATAAGATATTTTACTGTGCCGAGCTTGTCTAAAGCTGTTAATAATGTATCAGTTAACTTGCCTGGAGAGTGCACCCAAAGTGCATTATCAGGTAGTTTTACAATTGTACTGCGCGTCGTATAGGGCATTCCAAAAAAAGGAACAGTAGGGCCGTCGTTTATCCAAATGTTATCCCCAATCTTAATTAGCTCGCTCATTATCTCTCCTTACCTTGGCGTATATGTGATGTTACTGTATCAGGTAATGAGGAAATCTTAAATCGTCTAAAAAGTCAGATGTATTGAGGTTAGGAACAGCTGAACTACAGTGGGTGTTGGCACGAGAGGAAGCTTCCTTTTGGTATCAAAGGCGCACTTCCTCTTTTAAAGCTTCGCTATAGAGAAAATCGATAACTCAGTGTTGCGCTCGCATGGTATTGTCTCATCAGTTCATCATCAAAGTGCCAGCTACAGGTATTTTCTGTCGCAGGGTCAAGATCACAAGTAACTTTCGAGCCATTGTTAAGCATTGTTGCTATGCAACGTACTTGCGCACCAAAATGAAAACCGGCACCTAAATCGTACTCTAAACCAGTATAAAGACCTGTAGCAAAGAATGTGTCTGAGTCGATAAAGTTAGGATTAACAAAGGTAGCACCAATTTGTGCACCAAGGTAGACATCGAGGTTTTCAGTAAGCGGTCGTACGACAGCACTTTGAAAAAACAAATACTCCATTTCAACTTTGTTGAGTGGGTAGGCTGTTAGCTGAGTTTCGGTTGTACCATAATAAAAGCCATAACGGCCTTGTGGCACATACTTATCGATACTGATCCCAAAATGAGAATCATCCTCTAGTTCGTACTTTTGGTGACGCGAAGTTTCAATATCGCTACTGAATGATTCACCACCATAGATTGATATGCCAAATTCACCAAAGTCGGCTGCGGTTACGACACTGGAAGTCGTCAAAGCCAATGTCGCAGCAAGGGTAACTAATTTCATATATTCTTATCCTTGATCCAGAGTAATGCTTGTGTAATGAGCGCAGAGTATATCAATGATGAAAGAAAATAATAATCCGTAAAGCGTGATTTGCTTGCATTTCTTCACATTGATTTTTATCATTGCGATGTTATTGACTTGGAAAAGCATTTTGCAGCTAATATTACGCATACTTATCACCTTGTTCGTGGTGGCTACTCTTAGTGGTCAAAGCGCTGCTGCGTCTATGGCAGCATGTGAAATGCACAGTACAAATAACGAAGCAAAAACTCACAGCAAACATATGCAGTCTGAACATCATCAAATGATGAGCGCAGAGATGGACTGTTGTGACCCTAAAAGCGCTACGCAGTGCAATGAATGCACCTGTCCAACACACATGTGCTCAACAAATTTAGCTGCTTTTTCCTTAAACGAATGGCTCGCGCTGATCGCGTTACACAGCGATAAACTTAACTTTGTAAGCGGGCAGCTAAGTACTTACCCTCAATCTCTTTATAAGCCACCGATAATCGCCTAGCCACAGGGCAGATCTGCCTTTTTTATACTGATTTATATCTATCCATCGGATCAGATGGTGTT
Organism: Pseudoalteromonas sp. J010; assembly: GCF_003934235.1. Classification (NCBI taxonomy): domain Bacteria; kingdom Pseudomonadati; phylum Pseudomonadota; class Gammaproteobacteria; order Alteromonadales; family Pseudoalteromonadaceae; genus Pseudoalteromonas; species Pseudoalteromonas sp. J010. The sequence goes on from NZ_RDBW01000021.1 coordinate 47,510, forward strand.
TTTCATAATGTAATTTTCAAGGCTTTTGTGCTTTGAATCATGTGCGAGGTTAGCATGAGAAAACTTTTTCTAATGTTGGTGCTATGGGTAATGAGTGCTGTGGCATACGGTAAATCCCATATTGAACTAGAAGTATTTAAATCCCCAACTTGTGGCTGTTGTGAGCTTTGGCTCAACCATCTCACCGCTCAAGGTATTTCGCATCAGGCGACAGATCTAAATTATTTAGGCTCGCTTAAAAACAAATTTGGTATCAAACAAAATTATCAGTCTTGCCATACTGGTGTTTCTAAAGATGGCTTTGTATTTGAGGGTCATGTACCTGCCAAGTTTATCAAGCGCTTTCTACAAGATGAAACGCTAACACAAGACAGCAATAACATTGGGTTAAGTGTACCAGCAATGCCAATTGGCTCTGTGGGCATGGAAATGGGAGAGCGATTTATGCCATTCCAAGTGTTGTTACTAAAAAAAGATGGCAGCTATGAGGTTTTTGCTGAAGTGAGTCGATATGAGGAACAGTTCTAATGAAAGTAATCATCTGTGTCCTATTTGCGCCTATTGTGTTTTCTGCTTCGTTGCGAGCAAATACAATGACACTGGAAAATGCAATAAAAGTAGCGATACAACACGATCCTTGGCTTAAATCTAGTAATCATCGACGTTCTGCGATGTTGTCCATGAGTCGTGAGGCGCTAAGCTATCCAGATCCACAAGTAAGCGTCGCTACAATGAACTTACCAGTCGATAGCTGGGAGTTTAACCAAGAGGGCATGACCCAACTTAAAGTGGGTGTCATGCAAATGCTCCCTCGTGGAGATAGTCTTGAAATCAAAAGTACGCAATTAAAACTTAATGCGAATAAGCAGCCGATATTACAATTAGACCGACAAGCTCAGGTACGTCGTGATGTCTCTCTTCTTTGGTTGGATATGGTACAGGCAAAGAAAACGTTATCGTTAATTGAACGCGATAGCGTGCTTTTCGAACAGATGGTTGAAATCGCAAACGCGAGTTACGCTAATGCGGTTGGGCCGACTCGTCAACAAGATGTCATCAGAGCACAGCTCGAGGTTATGCAGCTCGACGATAAACGTTCAGCGGCTTTTCAACAACTTAATACCGCCAAAGCAAAACTTGAGCAATGGTTACTAGATGATTCTCTGTACAATAAAACATCACTCCCAATTTCTATTGAAGACCATATTACGTTACCTAAAATCTCCTTTTTGGCACCTCAGTTTTTGCGTGAAGGTCGTGGTGACAGCCAAACGCTTGTGCAGTATTTAGCACGACACCCACAAGTCGTTGCTGCTGATGTCACGACTCATCAAGCAGAGCAAGGTATCAAATTAGCTGAACAAGCTTATAAACCGCAGTTTGCTTTGAACGCAAGTTATGCCTTTCGTGATGATGCGCCAAATCAAATGTCACGCTCTGACTTTTTTAGCGTGGGTGTCTCGTTTGATCTGCCACTCTTCACTGATAGTAAACAAGATCAAGCAAAGGCCGCAGCTATTGCGGAGTTTGAAGCGACTAAGACCGATCGCTTGATAGTGTTAAAGCAACTATTTGCGAATTTGAACGGTGAAATTCAGTCAATTCAACGTTTGCAGCAGCGCCGCTCCCTTTACGAAAAGGCGATTGTGGCACAAAGTGCAGAGCAAGCAGAAGCCGCGTTGACAGCGTATACAAATGACGATGGTGACTTTGCTGAAGTAGTGAGAGCGCGTATTGCCAAATTGAACGCGCAATTATCGGCGCTTGCTATAGATATTGCCTTGCTCAAGGCGGTAGTACGCAGTAATTACTATTTGACCCAAGTTGCCAAGGAGACCACACATGAACAGTAACGTTAAGCTAATACTAGTTGGGGTAGTTACTCTAACATTGGGCATGTTTGTTGGTTTGACTCTATCTACAAATGGCGAGCAAGAGATTGCAACGAATGAAGCGCAGGCCCCACTTTACTGGGTTGCTCCCATGGATCCCAATTATCGCCGTGATAAGCCAGGTAAATCTCCAATGGGCATGGATTTGATCCCTGTATATGAAGAGGAGAGCTCTAATGCTGCCTTTGGTGAGGGGGTTGTGGAGATTGCCCCCCATGTTGAAAATAATATGGGGGTTCGCAAAGCTCTGGTAAGTCGGCAGATGATGTCTTATCAAGTTCAGACAGTGGGTTATATCCAATACAATGAAGATAGCTTGGTGCACATCCATCCCCGAGTTGAAGGCTGGGTTGAAAAGCTTTATGTGAAAGCCGCGGGAGAGGCAGTAAAACAAGGTGAGCCACTTTACACACTATATTCTCCTCAGCTTGTGAATGCACAAGAGGAGTATCTGATCGCACGTAAACGCAATAATAAAGCACTTGTCAGTGCAGCACAGGAGCGTCTTAAGGCGTTACATTTAAGTGAGGAATTTATCAGTACACTAAAACGCACAGGCGAAGTACATCAAAGCATTACTTTTTATGCTCGCCAGTCCGGGGTACTCGACGGTCTACAGATCCGAGAGGGGTTTTATGTAAAGCCAGGTACAACACTCATGAGTATTGCCAAACTAGACGAGATTTGGGTTGAAGCTGACGTATTTGAACGTGATGCAATGCTGGTCGCTCAGGGACAAGCAGTTTCCATGAGATTGGACTTTTTACCCGGCAGAACGTGGCGAGGGCAAGTTGATTATGTCTACCCCTCACTCAATGAAACAACACGAACACTCAGAGTCAGACTCAGATTTGACAATAGTGATGCGTTATTAAAGCCAAATATGTTTGCGCAAGTAACGATTCATGCAGATTCTCGTGATCAGGTATTACAAGTGCCAAGTGAAGCGGTGATCCGTACAGCCAAACAAAACCGTGTTGTCGTTGAAGTTGCACCCGGTAGCTTTAAATCAGTTGCTGTTGAACTAGGGCAAGTCAGTGGTGAAAACATTGAAATCCTCAATGGTCTTAACGAAGGAGACACAATCGTTACGTCAGCCCATTTTTTGATTGATTCTCAATCTAGTATTACCTCTGACTTTATGCGTATGGCGCCAGTTGCCGAGGCTAAGTCTGTTTGGATTGAAGGAGAAATTCAACACGTGGACTATCAACGCCGCGTGGTGAATATCGATCATCAACCTGTACCTGAGTGGGAATGGCCCGAAATGGTGATGGATTTTACAGTGGCTGAGAGTGTTGATATTGACGCACTAAATGCAGGACAGGTTTTGCACTTCGAAGCGACAAAACAAGACAATGGCAGTGTATTACTCACCGGTATTCATATTATGTCCGACAGCAGCGAGGATATTGATACGCTACCTAGTGCAACTGTCGGTGGTGTGATCAATGCCATTGATATTGATACCCGAGTGTTGAATATTTCTCGCGACGCCATCAAAAAGTGGAACCGCCCAGCTACGACGATGGATTTTATGGCCGCTCATCATCTTGATTTAAGTCAACTGAAACAAGGGATGGCAATTAGCTTCACCTTTGAAGTAGGTGACGAATTTGTGGTTACTGACATTAAAGCTGCTGATGAGATGTCAGTAAATACACATACAGATCACTAGGAGCGCGTATTATGATCCAAGCTATCATACGTTGGTCGGTGTATAACCGCTTTTTTGTGGTATTGCTGACCTTAATGACTGTTGGTATTGGGCTATTTACCTTAAAAAATACGCCAGTTGACGCGATCCCAGATCTGTCAGATGTTCAAGTCATTGTAAAAACCCCCTATCCTGGGCAAGCACCACAAGTTGTACAAGACCAGGTAACGTTTCCACTCACCACGGCAATGCTCTCCGTGCCTGGTGCAAAAACGGTAAGGGGCTATTCTTTTTTTGGTGACTCCTATGTGTACGTTATTTTTGATGACAAAACAGACCTTTATTGGGCACGTAGTCGCGTACTTGAGTATCTAAGTCAAGTTGCACCGCAATTACCTGAAGCAGCAAAGCCGCAACTGGGGCCTGATGCTACGGGTGTGGGCTGGGTGTATCTGTATGCGTTAGTAGATAAAACCGGTAAGCACGATATTAGTCAGCTACGCAGCTTGCAAGATTGGTTTTTAAAATTTGAGCTGCAATCGGTTGCTGGTGTATCTGAAGTTGCGCCAATTGGCGGTATGGTTAAACAGTATCAAGTACAGGTTGACCCCAATAAACTGCGTGCTTATGGCATTCCCCTAACCCATATTCAGCAGGCTTTACAGCGTGGAAACCAAGAGTCAGGGGCATCTGTTATTGAAATGGCTGAAGCTGAATACATGGTAACCAGCACAGGATATATTCAAAGTGTTAAAGATATTGAAGCAATACCACTAGGGCAAGCCGTTAAGGGGACTCCACTAACGATTGCGGATGTTGCGTCGGTCAATATTGGGCCACAAATGCGCCGTGGTATAGCGGAGCTTAACGGCGAGGGAGAAGTTGTTGGTGCAGTGGTGGTGATGCGCTTTGGTGAAAACGCGCAAAATACCATAGAGGGTGTTAAACAAAAGCTGGCCGAGTTGCAAAAGAGCTTACCGGAAGGTGTTGAAGTGGTGACCGTTTATGACCGCTCTGAGCTTATCAGCAAAGCCATTGATAACCTGTGGTCCAAGTTGCTCGAAGAGCTAATGGTGGTGGCGTTAGTCTGCGTTGTATTCTTATTCCACATTCGCTCCTCTATTGTTGCGGTGGTCACTCTACCACTGGGGATATTGGTTGCTTTTATCGTGATGTACTTTCAAGGGGTGAATGCCAACATTATGTCCCTTGGTGGCATAGCCATAGCGATTGGGGCTATGACAGATGGTGCAATCGTGATGATTGAAAACATGCACAAGCATATGGAGAAAACGCCGCTCAACGATGAAAACCGCTGGGAAATTGTCGCTAAGTCAGCCTCAGAAGTAGGGCCTGCACTATTTTTTAGTTTGTTGATTATTACAGTGAGCTTTTTACCTGTGTTTATTTTAGAGGCGCAAGAAGGACGTATGTTTGCCCCACTTGCGTATACTAAAACGTATGCGATGGCCGCTTCGGCGGGGCTCGCTATTACCCTTATTCCAGTTTTAATGGGCTACTTTATTCGCGGCAAAGTTGTTCCTGAACACAAAAACCCCGTAAATCGCGTTTTGGTTGGCGCATATACGCCATTGTTGAGGCAAGTTTTACGTTTTCCGAAGCTTACACTTATCGCTGCTACCGCAATTACCATAGTGGGATTCTATCCGATGGATAAAATCGGGAGTGAGTTTATCCCGCCACTGGATGAAGGGGATCTGATGTATATGCCAACCACTTATCCAAGTATTTCCATTGGCAAAGCGAGAGAAATTCTACAGCAAACGGATAAGCTGATTGCGACTGTGCCAGAGGTCAAAAATGTCTTTGGTAAGATTGGCCGTGCGGAAACGGCCACCGACCCTGCACCATTGACTATGATTGAAACCTTTATTCAATTAAAACCCAAAGACCAGTGGCGTGAGGGGATGACCACTGAAAAGCTAAAAGCTGAACTTGATAAACTCGTACAATTCCCTGGATTGACCAATGCTTGGGTAATGCCAATTAAAACCCGTATTGATATGCTCGCAACGGGAATAAAAACGCCAGTGGGCATAAAAGTAGCCGGTCCAGATTTAGATACCATTCAGCGTATTGGTCAGGACATTGAGCGCATACTGAACAAAGTAGAAGGCACTGCCTCTGTCTATTCAGAGCGGGTAGCTGGCGGACGTTACATTAAAATTGATATTCAGCGTGATAAAGCCGCGCGATTTGGGTTAAACATTGCTGATGTGCAACAAGTCGTCGCAACTGCCATTGGCGGGATGGATGTAACGCAAACTGTGGAGGGACAAGAGCGTTATCCGGTGAGTTTACGCTACCCTCAAGACTTACGAAACTCTCCTGAAGCGCTAAAGCAGCTCCCGATTGTGACGGCTGAAGGACTGAATATTGCCCTAGGTGACGTTGCGACCATTTATATTGAAAATGGCCCTCCCGGTATCAAAAGTGAAAACGCGAGAATAAACGGATGGACATTTATTGACTTAGATGGGGTAGATATTGGTAGTTACGTGGACACGGCTAAGCAAGTGCTGAATGAACAGCTGGAGCTGCCAGCAGGCTACTCCATCAGCTGGGCAGGGCAATACGAATATATGGAACGTGCGAAAGCAAAATTAGCCTATGTGGTGCCACTTACACTTGGGATCATCGTTGTTCTACTCTATGTAAACTTTAGAAGGTTGAGTGAAGTGGCGATTATCATGGCAACGTTACCAATGGCCATGATAGGTGGGCTGTGGTTACTATACCTAGAGGGGTTTAACTTTTCTGTCGCGGTTGGGGTCGGTTTTATTGCACTGGCAGGTGTCGCGGTTGAAATAGGGGTAATAATGCTGGTGTATCTCAATCAAGCTATAAGTGAGCTGAAAGAAAAACAACAGATTATGACTCCTGAGGCTATAAATAACGCCATTTTAGAAGGGGCGGGTAAGCGCATTCGCCCGGTTATGATGACAGTGGCGACCATTATCATTGGACTATTACCTATCCTTTACGGCTCAGGTACAGGCTCTGAAGTAATGAGTCGCATTGCTGCGCCTATGGTTGGTGGTATGGCTAGTGCACTTTTGCTCACTTTGATTGTGTTACCAGCAGTTTATATGCTGATGATCCGCTGGAGAGAGAAAGTGGCTGGCTAATCGGTAGCGGAAAAAGCTTGCCTTAAGTGCGCTAATATGAGGGGGTTGAACGGCAAACTTTTAGCTACAAGAGCCGGTAACTGTGGTTAAGAGGCTAAAATCTTAACCACATTTCCTTGGCGCACTTATTGCTTTATAAATGTGTCAATTACCAAGGAGTGTATATGTATATTCAAAATTCAGCGTATTCGCCAGTGTATAGTTCGCGTAAACAAATTGGTGATGCGAGTAACAACACCATAGAAGGTCAAGGATTTGCCAACCCCGTGGCAAAAAGTTCAGAAACAAACTCTTTTATGGCAGCTGCAAAAGCGGTTCAAGAAAAAGCGTCGAACAATCCGCAATCGATTTATCTTGTCAAGCATTTTGAGCAAGCTGAAAAAATAGCCCATGAGTCCTTAGTCAGCTCAAGCCATAAAGTCGGCAGTCGTGAATATAACATTGAGATGTATCGCGAAATGATGACGAACATTGTGGAAATGCCAATAGAAGTAGAGATTGCACCAGAGGAAATGAATCAAGCTCTGTTATTCAACCATTTAGGGTTAGATTTTAAAGAGTATAAAACTATTTCTGTGCGCTCTGAGCTGTTTTCTATGCTTGAGCAAAAAGTGGATCAGGACAGTACACTACTCAAGTCAGATAAAGCGAAGTTAACAGCTATTATTGCAGATATGCAAGACCGACTGGAAGCCGCGCAAGCAGCGCTGCTTGAAGGCGAAGATGTTGCTGAGCGCCTGCGAGACAGTAAAAAAGCTATCTATGACTCTTATGAGCAGCTTAAACTGGGTAAGGTAAGTCAGCGAGACTTACTTGCGGCTTTATAAGTCAATCTGAGTTAGCTTATTATTTTTAAATCTCAGGCTGAATTAGCATGTGGCTTGCTGAGTCACGCTATCAGACCTGGGTGCCTCAAAGTGTGTTTAATCACAATGATCCGAAGCTCAGTTAACTACCTTTATCCATCGTTTTTTATTGCCATGAGATGATCTCTAAATGTAACTTCCATTGGCGTGGCCTTGCATCCTCAAGTACAATGAGCGTTTTCGATTGCAACACACCGGAACCTTCCAATGGAAATCAAAGTAAATTACCTCGATAATCTCAGAATTGATGCCAAGTTTGACGACTTTTCTGTCATTGCAGATCAGCCCATTCGTTATAAAGGCGATGGTTCAGCACCAAGCCCATTCGACTATTTTTTAGCGTCTTCAGCGCTTTGTGCAGCTTACTTTGTGAAAGTGTATTGTAATGCTCGCGATATTCCGACCGATGGTATTCGCGTAGCGCAAAATAACATTGTTGATCCAGAAAACCGCTATAACCAAATTTTTAAAATTCAGGTTGAGTTACCGGAAAGTATTTCTGAAAAAGACCGCCAAGGTATTTTGCGCTCAATCGACCGCTGTACCGTGAAAAAAGTGATTCAAACTGGGCCGGAATTTCAAGTAGAAGCAGTTGAGAGTCTAGAGGATGACGCTCAAGCAATGCTGATGGTTGATACCAGTGAAAGCGATAGTACTTTTATTTTGGGTAAAGATCTGCCGCTTGAACAAACGATTGCAAACATGACCAAGATCCTGTCTGACTTGGGTATGAAGATTGAGGTTGCATCATGGCGTAATATCGTGCCACACGTCTGGTCACTGCATATTCGTGATGCTGCTTCGCCAATGTGTTTCACTAATGGTAAAGGGGCAACCAAAGAGAGTGCACTTTGCTCAGCACTTGGCGAGTTTATTGAACGTTTAAACTGCAACTTCTTTTATAACGACCAATTCTTTGGTGAAGAAATTGCCAATGCTGAATTTGTTCATTATCCGAACGAGAAATGGTTTACACCAGGTGCTGATGATGCGCTGCCTAACGAAATCTTAGATGATTACACCCGCGAAATTTACGACCCAGAAGGTGAATTACGTGGCTCACACCTTGTTGATACAAACTCAGGTAATATAGCGCGCGGCATTTGTTCTATTCCTTATACCCGCCATTCAGATGGTGAAACGGTATATTTCCCATCAAACCTAATCGAGAACTTATTCCTAAGTAATGGGATGAGTGCTGGTAATAATCTGTTTGAAGCCAAAGTGCAGTGTTTATCTGAGATCTTTGAACGTGCGGTGAAAAAGCAAATCATCGAACAAGAAATTGTGTTGCCTGATGTGCCAGAGTCTGTACTTGCTAAATATCCAGGTATTGTTGAAGGGATCAAAGGACTTGAGGATCAAGGGTTCCCTGTTGTGGTTAAAGATGCGTCTCTTGGCGGTCAATTCCCTGTAATGTGTGTCACGCTAATGAATCCAAAAACAGGCGGCGTGTTTGCTTCTTTTGGGGCGCATCCAAGTTTTGAAGTAGCGCTTGAGCGAAGCTTAACCGAGCTGTTACAAGGGCGTAGCTTTGAAGGCTTAAACGATGTACCAAAACCTACGTTTAACAGCATGGCAGTATCTGAGCCGGAGAACTTTGTTGAGCACTTTATCGATTCAACGGGCGTGATCTCATGGCGCTTCTTTAGTGCGAAGCACGACTACGACTTTGTTGAGTGGGATTTTACAGGCACTAATGAAGAGGAATGCGATAAGTTATTTGGCATTCTAGAGGCGTTAGGTAAAGAAGCTTATATTGCGGAGTTCACAGATTTAGGCGTTGCTTGCCGTATTTTAGTCCCGGGATTCTCTGAAGTATATCCAGCGGAAGATCTGATCTGGGATAATACCAATAAAGCACTGCAATATCGCGAAGATATTCTTAACATTCATTCACTAGATGACGAAGCATTAGCGAACTTGGTTGAGCGCTTAGAAGACAGCCAGCTTGATAATTATATCGACATTATTACCCTTATCGGCGTTGAGTTTGACGAAAATACGGTGTGGGGTCAGCTTACTATTCTAGAGCTTAAGATTTTGATTTATCTAGCGCTTGGTGATATCGAAGCGGCTATTGAACTGGTGGAAACCTTCTTGCAGTTTAACGACAACACCGTTGAGCGTGGCTTATTCTACCAAGCAATGCATGCCACACTCGAAATTGCATTGGATGACGAGTTAGAAATGGAAGATTACATTCATAACTTTACTCGTATGTTTGGTAAAGAGGTGATGGATGCAGTTATTGGCTCAATTAATGGCGATGTGAAATTTTATGGCTTAACGCCAACTAACATGAAGTTAGAAGGGTTAGACAAGCATCTGCGTCTTATTGAGAGTTACAAGAAGCTTCATACAGCAAGAGGAAAGTTAGCACAGCGCTAATCTTTACTTTTTGAAGTAAAAGCAAGATAGCATGACTGCTATCTTGCTTTATAGTTTGACGGACTGTTGAGCATTATACGGTTGAAGCCACAAGTGTTCATTGCAGCTCACCCCAAACCTCAGGGCTCCTCTTTGATACAGTTTTGCTCTTTAAACTGTGCCTTTGCATCATGATATATGAAAGAGAAGTCTGCTGTACGTGGTGTAAATATCGGTTTGCCGGTACTCTTATCACAGTCGGTAGCGATCCCGCCTGCTGCATGACAATTCATACAAGAGGAGCTTTTATAATAAAGCGCTTCTTGTTTACCTAATGGCTGATTTCCTAGTTGTAAAAATGTCTCAATCACCTCATTAGTTAGATAAACAGGGTGGGGCAATCCACCTGAATAATTGGTGAGCTTGGTTTCAATTGTGTCACTTGGTTGGCCATTAATATCAGTCATTGGCTTACTGCTGTTATTAGTTGAATACTGCGTACCAATTAGTTTGTAATATTGCAGAACAGCGTTTTCTTGTTTGAATAGCTTAGAAATATGCCGATTCACTTTTTCAACAACCGGTGATATTTGTTCCAATCGAACCACTTGAGTAGGCTTAGTGCCTCCTACTGGGTGATTGATTGCGCATGTTGGACATTGCTTATCAAAAAAGGTTGGAGAGTTGCCCCAAACATTATCCTGATGTGAAAAGGTTGCGTAAATCCAATTACTAGATGTGCCGGTTTTCTGCATTATGTGAAATCCAACTACGCCAACTTCTTGTTCTTCGACTTTAAATGAGCCTGTTTCACCACTTTGTATTTGGTGGTAGCGTTTTACGGGCAGTGTTGCGCGAATGTACTTACTCGGATCATCAGACTCATTGAGTATTTTCCACGCTACCTTTATCTCGATAGCAAGGCCTGGCGGCTTAGGGTCAAAATTGGTCAGGTCTTGTGGCAAGTTACAAGTGGGTAATGAGGAACCACTGGAACACGCTAAAAAGCCAATCGTATTCATGTTGATGCACATGCTACTCGCGCTCTGGCTTTTGCATGCCCAACTATAAGTTGGGTTATTCGCAAATTCAATTTGGCCATATATGCTATATAGTTTATTTTTGGTAATAAAATTGAATATATAGGGACTAACAAACTTCTGATAATATACAGGGTTGTTTTTTTGGTCAGTTAAAATTGCCTGTTTTTTCGGTGTATTTTTGGGCGCAACTTGCTCCACTGCAGATAAAGGCTGCATCATGGCGAAGTTTTTGGATATTTCCCAGTTTTTTGGAGGCGCTGCATCTGCTGTGAAAATAGTCTCGGTTTCACGCCAGTTTATCCAAAGTGGAAGCGGGCAATTGGCGCCTGAATCGGCTTCACACACTTTTAGATTATTTTGCGTGAGCTTATAGTTTTCGTCCAATTGCCTATTTAGCGCAGTAAAGCTCAGCCATGAAAATAGCGCGTATCGGTGATCCAAATAGTCAAGCTTCTGCGATTCATCAGGTTTTACGGGTTTTAACTCTTCACACGACTTCACTAATTTATTGTATGCGTCAAGTGGGTAGGGTTTTAGCTGAGTCAAGTCGTTTGGAAAAGGAAATGGCTCTGTTAATGTGCATTCATCTTTGACTAGCCAATCTGGAAAAATGCTGTATTCAGTAGCAAAAGTACCAGTACTTACGAATAGTAAAGAGAGCTTCGCTATTACACTTTTCATGATTATTTCCTTTTTTTATAAGGTGAAGAATATAAATATGACTTGATATTAAATTCTGATGCTGATGTAAGGGTTATTTTTATATAGTAACCAGTTTGTACCTTCAGGTTGAGCCAAGGAGTTAAATTAGTGCTTAATTCTTTTTCTGTTATTTTTCTTAGCGAGCTCAAAAAGCTATCTTGTAGATAATTTTCGTCAAGGCTTGTTATCCAAGGTAATTCAATTTCAATCTTTTCTGACAGCTCCGTTGAATAGGAAAGCCCAACTTGTATTTCATCTGATACTTGAACAATAGTATTTAATAACTGTTCCAGCAGATATAAGTTTCCTTTCCAGTCTAGATCTTTGAGTAGACTGGGAAGTCTTAAGGTTTCTAATTTAAAAACGAATTTAGCTCTAAATTCCTTTCTGCCAAATGTAAAACTGAAGTGGTTTATCCTAGTGCATTCTAAACTAGGAAGTAACTCTTTTGTTTTATTTAAAAACTCAGGAGCTAAAATCTCAGATGCGTTAATTATAAATGAGCTTAATAGGCTAAAGTCAGAAAACTGACAATGTTGTGTACTTACACAAAATGTTGGGACTGTGCTATATCGACCCTCTTCATAGTCAAAGCTAAACCATATTAAATTTACTAGTTTATAAGCAGGGGAGTGCTTCCTATTACTTATAAAGTCATTTATTCTTAGGGCGTATTTATTTGGGGTTTTTTGATTTATATAGGATGAAACGCTATCTAAATTATGAGGAGAGCAGTAATAGCATACTAAAAAGTCAACAGGATCATCAAACTGATCAATTCTGTTTTCAAAGCATATAGCGTGTATATTTTCAGGGATTTCACTGACAATTGTCTGAAGCTCTTCTAATTCGGTATTATTGAGATGTTGAACCTCACTATCAAGTGCAATGCTGTAAAGCTCACTTTTACTATATTTCATGATGAATGCGGGTGAAATGCCAATTTAACTTAATTTTGGTTTTTTTTTGTGCATGATGTCAACAATATTAGAGATTGACTATTTAAAAAATAAATAACTCAACTTTTATTACTGACAGGGACTCACTTCAAAAAATACACGCTTGATTAAGATAAAAAATCACCCGCTGCTCCTATGTATTACCAAATTGTTTTGATAGTGTGTTGAATTTCAGGTCTTAGTTCTGCTGATAGTTGATCCCACAGATCATCTGTTAATCCAGTTTCTAAAGAAATTTCAGTAATAATGCGTTTTTGATCTGCTGTTAAATCAAACTCTGCCATCACTTCGGCCAAGTTATCGGTCGCTCGTTGCTTTAAAGCTTCATCGTTAGTTACATTATAGATGTAAGAGATTAAACCAGTTGGTAGTGTTGTATTATCACTCATGTTTTATTTCCTAATTTTCATAGTTTTGGAGATATAAGGTTTTAGTACTAGCCTTATCATTTAAGTATTCGTTATAAGCGTCATCTTTCATTGTGTTTTTATTAAATAGTAATACTTTATATAAAAAGTAATAATAAAAAGCACGATGTGAACGATATCCAGCAAAGCTTGATATTTTTTCTTCGAATTCTCGTAAGCTATCTATATTATCTAAATTAGCCAAGTAGTTGAGCATGTTATTATAACCCAACCAGCCAACATTATTAGAATTTTTTGCAAGGCTTACTCCTGTTGATGAGTAATTTTTTGCTTCATCTTGATATTTTTTAAAATTAGCTGAATCTTTTTGTATTGAAGCATGTATTAGTTTAAACCACGCCCATATCCCATTTGTTGCTGAGCTAATGTCATTTATATTAATATTTTTGGAAAGCTCAGCTAAATCGTTCATGGCGCTTTGTGCCAAGTCAACCTTACCAGTGAGCAACTGTGATAGCGCTTTAAAAGCAATACAAGTGAGTTCAGAACAAAAGCCGTAATTATCAGTTATGGCTTGAGAGCTATTATCGAAGAAGCCCTCTTTTGGTAACGTATCGACAAGCGCAATTACTTTGTCAAACTCTCCTAGCGAAAAGTAGGATTGCGATAAAAGCTCGAAGATCACTGGGTGTTGATGAGGTGGATATTCGTTTTTGTTTTCGTGCAGCTGTAATCCAATATTATGAGCTTTTAATATATCACCAGTAGCGTAGGCGTGTAGCCATTCACCTCTCATCGTAATGAAGCGCTCTTTAGGGTCTAAAATTGTGGCGAGTTCACTGATATTTTGAAGCACGTGCTTTTTAGCCAACGTGTCTAGCCAACCATTATATGCAACTCGTGATGAAGCAAGTGCATTTTTAATTTTATGGAGTAAAGGCTGGTTATCAATCAACCCATTTTGAAAAAAGTTTAATGCTTCTGCATAGTAAATACTGGCCTCTGCGACAGAGTAGATGGCAGCAGCACTTTTTGCTGATGTTAGTAATAATTCAACAGCTGCATTATGATCTCCCACCTTTGCTAAATGATGGGTTGTAAGTAGGGGCTGCTTTTGGCTCATTCCTGTATTGTTGAGTACTTCAATTATACTCATGTGATGTGCATATGACTCATGCTTACCCATACTTTCATAGGCAGCATCCCTTACCAAAGCATGTTTAAAAATGTAGCTATCGTTATCAACACGACGTTGATGCACGATAAGATCGTTAGCCATTAACTCATTTAAGTCGTTTTGAATTTGGCTTTCACTTAAGGATGATGTAGCAATAAGTAAATTGTATTCAAACTCTCGGCCGATGGTTGCCGCCAATTGCGCTGTCTCTTTGGCATGATGAAGGTTGTCGAGCTTTTGTTGCAGTGATTCTCTTAGGCTGGTTGGAACTTGCTCCAATTTATCAGGGGCCAAAAAGTCGATGACTCCGCCTTTATCTCCAACCAGTGCTTTTTGCTTTAGCATGTTGACCAGCTCTTCAATGAAAAGTGGGATCCCATCTGTACGGCTAGTGAGTACAGTAAGCACTTGTTCAGAGACTTGGCGACCGTCAAATAGATTAATGATAAAGTCCTCGGTCGCTTTGGCCGTTAGCTTTTTCAAACAAACATCGACTAAGGTTAAATCTTTTAACTGGCTAGGTACATCTTGGCGCGATGTACTCAGTAGTACATTGCCAGACGTTAATGCGCCCGCAAAATGATGTAAAAACTCTAAGGTTGTATTATCTGCCCAATGAATATCTTCAATAATATAGAGCTTAAACTTGCTTATCCCATGGCGGTTTGACAGCAATAATGCACATAACCCTTTAAATAACACTTGTTTTTGCTCATCAGGTGTGAGCGTTGAAGGCGCTATATCATCACCAAGAGAAATATTGAGCCAAACAAGCAGTACAGGAATGGCCTGAGTCAAATCAAGCTCACTGTCAATGCTTGATAACACATAGCTAAATACGGTATTTGCTGAATGGGCATCAAGCTGATCTGTATTAAATAGGTACCTAACTAAGTTAAGTATTGGGTATAAGGCATTGTTTTGATGTTCAGGCAAACATTGAGCAACCAAGTGTTGGTATTGTGGAGCATTAGCACGGATCTCTTGTAATAAACGAGATTTACCTATACCAGCTTCGCCATGAATATGCGCAATACGTGTTTCGCCCTCAACTTCTGTATTAATGAGTGACAGTGTTTGCTCAAGCTCAGCATGGCGACCAACTAGCTCATGGTTATTTTTAGTACCACGCATAAAGCCAAACGCTTCGACGCGACGTTCACCCTGTAAATTGTATACTGGAGTTAGTTCGAACAGTGGGCCAATTTGTAACTGGCCGTACAGGTTAAACTCTGAAAAAGCATCTAGGAGTGAGCGCGATTCTGCACTACATAAAATTTGGCGCTCGCCAGCTTCGCGAGAGAGTGCTGCGGCAATATTTGCATGATGGCCTTCAGGAACAGCGTTGGCATAAGTAATAAATACTCCGCTATGAATACCAATATGGGCATTGAGTGAGACTCTGTGCGCTTCTTGCATCAATGCATTTCGTTTGGCAAGCTCGCTTATCATTTCTAGCGCTGTGCGCGCAGACAAGCGTGCGTCATTATCACTGCTTACGGGGTAACCAAAATAAAAAAGGCAAGTATCGGCTAAGTTCCCAACATGGTAGGCACCGTAGCGGGTGGCAATATCGATAAAGTGATTACGTTGAGACTTATAAACTGTGTCAATCACATCGTAGTCTTTATCATGGTTGTCGAGCGCTTTAACACTTAAGCGCACCGCTAAAACCGTAAGCTGTTTACGCTCAGTAAGTGCCGTATACTCTTGAATTGCGCGATGATCTGGATCGTCATCGCGGATCATTATTGTTGTCTCATCGTAACCGTGTTGTGCCTTTACGTCGCTAAGCACACCGACTAGATTGGAAACGTTCATTCGAGCGAGCTCTGAAAACGCCTCGGTTGCTGTTATGACACGTTCTAGTGCACTTTTATGCAGTACTCTTCTTAACAAACCTGCCAGAGGATGACCGAGCAGGGCGCTTGGGATAGGAATATGTACGTCACTGAGTTGTTTATGGTAAATTGACGCAACACTGGTGCCGGTTACTGCTGGCACACCGGTCAAACATTCCAAAAAAACCAACCCCCACACATACAGATCTGACTTTGCTGATGCAGGCTCTCCCCTTAATTGCTCGGGCGCGCTATATGATGGTGTACCAAGAGTTTCTTGGGTGAGGGTAATCGTCTCAAAATCATGCTGGCGACTTTCTTGCGCTAGGGTACCAATACCAAAATCGAGTATTTTGGCATAGGTTTTTGCCCCTGATTGGCTCAACATAATATTTGTGGGCTTTATATCCCTGTGAATAATACCTTGTTGATGAGCATGGATAAGGGCGTCCAAAACCTGCAACATAATATCAGTGGTATAGACAGAATCAATAGCGCCATTTTGACTTAAATAGTCTCTTAATGTTTGCCCTTCAACATACTCAAAGACACCAAACATTAAATTTTCATTTAATTGTCCTTTATCTAATAATCGAACAATATTTGGATGATTAAGCTGACTACAAAGCAGAGTTTCACGATTAAATCGCTCGGCATATCGTTGTTTTTTTGTTACATCAAGTTGTGGCTCTAATGCCAAAAACTTAAGTGCCACGAATTGCCCTGTATTTAATTGACGAGCTTTAAAAACTTTGCCAAAACCACCTTCCCCAATCTTTTCAAGTAGTTGATACTTGTCAGACTGAAAGACATCGACAATATGGCTGTCCGAAAACTGAGTCAGAGACATACGATTACTAATTCTTATTCTATGTTAACGTAATAGGTTAATTGGAATGTAAATACTTGTCTAGTATGAGATTATCTATTATTTAAAAAAATTAAACAGGCTGATGTAATGGGTTATAAACTAGTTACTTCAAGTCCAAATACTGTAATCTTTTATTTATGAACTCTTTTTTATTAAATTTTGTCTGTTTTTTGTTCTCGTAATGTTGTGTAATTACAGAGTAATTGTGTTTTTTTGCCAAGCTGATATATTATTTTTTCTATAAATACAACAAAAGGATAGGCTCGTGGATCGTAGAGCGTTTTTGAATACTAGTTCGATGTTATTAGCCGCTTCAGTGCTACCATTTCCTGCGATGGCGACCGGAAATGAATTGATAGCAGCAAATGCTGACTCCACGAGATTATCGAGAGAGCAATTGCTGTCACTTGGTATTAGTGAACCGGTTAGAAAGATAAGTCCTCCAACAGGTGGAAGTGTTGACGTAACGATGAAAGCAAAGATTATTCGTCGCTACGACACTAGAGTGTTTGTATATTTCGAATTAAGCCGCTTTATTGATGTATTTGATATGTATGGGAACTTAGTCGCTCAAATTACAACTCCAGAAGGCGATGATATACCGATACATGATTTCGCAATTGATACGAGTAGCGGCAGTGTTTACTGGTTGAGACTTGGCGGCCATGAGGTTATCGTTACG
Organism: Pseudoalteromonas sp. J010; assembly: GCF_003934235.1. Taxonomy (NCBI): domain Bacteria; kingdom Pseudomonadati; phylum Pseudomonadota; class Gammaproteobacteria; order Alteromonadales; family Pseudoalteromonadaceae; genus Pseudoalteromonas; species Pseudoalteromonas sp. J010. Next base: position 65,087 of record NZ_RDBW01000021.1, read on the forward strand.
GACTATAGCGGTAACGTGCTAAACACACTTGGCGAATTCGGCCATGATCAAACAGATAAACTTAATGGCCCAAGAAGTATTACGATAGATAGCCATCACAGGGTCTATGTGTTGGATTCAGACAATACACGTATAAAAGTGTTTGGAAACAATGGCATGTTCCTGAGAGACTATAGCTTAGGAAGATTTACAAAAGGTAGAAAGTTTACCAGTTTAGATGGTAATCAAAAAGTAGTGGTCAGCGGTGGTTTATCAGGTGAGCGCCTTTGGTATTTGGACTCAGAAGACCAAAGCTTACGTGCAATCCACTAATCGCTAACCCTGTCAAAGAGACCTTTAATACCAGCAATAATCGATGCAATATTAATGTTATAGCGGAGAAGCAAATTTGTAGATCCGCTATCAACGTTTTAATTAAACTAAACCTCCCCTACGTAACCAAGTCAAGCAAAGTTATTTTCGACAAAACTGTCCCACTCAGCCAAACCACATCCCCTGACTAAAGCGCAGAGGTAATACCAATTATCTTACTTAAGTGGTCTATTTTGAGGCGAGAAAATTTTGTCAATAACCCCGCTACCGCGCCCTGCTATCGCCAAGGAACCCACATCCGTGTAGGCAAGGCAAAAATTTTGCTATTTAGTTGTTCTAGATAAGAAGTTTTAACGCTGTTAGCGTCAGATTTACTCCTACAAATTGGGCAAGTATTAAGTCTAATTGGTATAAACACAAGCTTGAAGTCAAAATCTCTATGCTAATGCTGCTTGCGCCAGAATGCGCCTCCTTTACAAGATAATTATAAAACCAGTCAGCACGAGAGTGTACCCAGTAATATCAAAACTTTTTGCAATCTTTAATAGCACTATTGCCCCTTTATACTAGGCTAATAACTATTCGTTATTGAGGCGCATAATATAAAGACATCAGCTGGTTGCTTGTCACAAAAGCATGACTATCTAATTTCATTAAAGGAACTATTTTTAAGATGAGCGCGATTGAAACTGATTTTTGTAGGCTACCAATTGGTATCAACAGTGCTTCTATGTGTAATGAAGTTAGCCGATTGTTGACCAAAAGCTGGAATCCTCATGTTAATCGTAGAGATTACGTTGGAGATTGGGATGTATTACCGCTGCGATGTCAGTTGGAGCATACAAATGCGCATCCGATTTTGCAATGCTTTGCCATGGGGGGTGGTAGCGAATGGAAAAACCTACCATTAATGGACAGTTTGCCAACGATACGAAGCTTAATATGGAGTTTGCAATGTGACGTAAAGTCGGCGCGTCTAATGCGGTTAAAGCCTGGGGCATATATCAAGCCACACAGAGACAGAGGACTATGCTTGTGTAAGGGCGAAGTAAGGCTACACGTGCCGATATTGGCTAATGACGAGGTATTATTTTTAGTTAATGGCAAGGTCGTACCAATGGCTGTTGGTGAGCTTTGGTATATCAATGCCGACAAGACACACAGCGTAAAGAATAATGGTGGTAATGATCGTGTCAATTTGGTCATTGACTGTGTGGTAAATGAGTGGATCGCTGAACATATTAAAGGAGAGTCGATGACTCACTCAATATGAAGCGCTAGTAATGAGCACATTCAAAAGCAGGTGGCGTTAAAAAAGTCTCGGTGGGCTAACGTTCACCATTACAAAAGTAGACAAGTATTGCTGAAACGTGTTTGTACAAGCGCATTGTATGTTGATTTTGTAGGTGACTTGCTGTCATCGAATCTAATTTTTATCAATAAAGAAAGAGCCAACCAAGAATATGTTTTAGCTTGCTCTGAGAAAAGACGTCATTAGAGCCGTGTTAAATGAAACATCCCGCAAAGGGTATCTTTATGTTGATCAGAGATAAGAGGTAATTCAGTAACAGATCACCAGTTTTCGAGAGTAGGTGGTACTCAAGCTGGGATGCAACTATAGCCAGCAGGCTTTTGACTTTAATTAGGAGAAATAAATGAGTGATGAATATACTGGGCAGATTATGCCATGCGGCTTTCACTTTGCGCCGGTCGATTTTGCATTCTGTATGGGTGGGACCGTTCAAATAACACAATATACTGCCGTGTTCGCGTTACTCGGTACCTACTTTGGTGGTGATGGGAGAGTATCATTTGGTTTGCCTGATTTTAGAGGTAGATCGCCTTTGGGCTATGGTACATCTCCATATTATGGTCCATTTAATATGGGGCAGTTTGGTGGTGGAGATTCCTTCGTATTGACCGAGTCTAACCTACCACCACACCATCATGGAGTTAATCTTAATGTTACAGGAGCAGGAGACGCTACAACCACACAGGTGACTTTAAATGCGACTCAATTGGAAGGTGATTCAGCCACACCACAAGCGGGAGCGTATCTTGCAACAGCGCCAGATATCCCAGGCCCTGATGCACCGGAAAAAATTTACTACACAGGTGGTAATCCCTCTTCTACCGTAGCACTCGGAGGAATAGAAGTGACTCAGACTGGTTCTGCATCTGGACATGTTAGCGGTGAAACTGGAGTAACTGGCGCAGCTGTTGCGGTGAGAAGTCGTAGCCCTTACCAAGCGGTGAATTATGTAATTTGTATGGAAGGCATTTTTCCACAAAGGAATTAAGAGCTGACGTAGCTGCTATGTCGGATGTGATGGTTAGCTCATTTAGCTGTTTACTAGGTGAGCTGACCCAAACTCAACTGCGCTTAAAGTAACACCTGTAGATGTGTTTAGCATTACGGAATTTTATGGCCATTGCGTATGAGCAAGGTATGTTTTACCTGCTCTATAAGCCACCCGGTTTATTTTAGATAACGACTCTTCTTTATTATCCATATCAATTTTCTAAAATCGGTAATGCTTAGGCTTGCTTGCATGTAAAATAAAAGGTGACTACATTTTATATAGAATAATTCAATTATAAAAATATCGCTATTTTGTTTCTATATTGGTTGCAATTAATGGCTAAATTCGAACTCAAGGGCTGTATAGGGACTGTTTTATGACACAGCAATTTCATTTTATCTCTGGCTTGCCGCGCTCAGGTTCCACTCTGCTAGCGGGTATTTTAAGACAAAACCCAGCTTTTCATGCCGGCATGTCTAGCCCCGTAGCTGTGTTGATAAACACATGTCTTGAGCAAATAGGTGCAGGTAGTGAGTTTGGTTCATTTTTTGATGAGAAAAAGCGCAAATCTTTAGTTACTGCTATATTTAAATCGTACTACGAAGCGCAACAAAATAAGTCCGTGATTTTCGATACGAATAGGTTGTGGACGGCAAGACTTCATCAGCAAGTTGAGTTGCATCAAAATCTTAAAGTTATTTGTTTAGTCAGGAACCCTGCTTGGATAATGGACAGCTTTGAGCGAATTTATCGTAAAAACCCATTCGACTATAGCCGGATGTTTTCTCCTGCCTCTCGCACAACAGTCTATACTCGCTGTGAGTCATTAGTGCAATCAGCTGGCGCTGTTGGCTCTGCCTGGACGGCTTTGAAAGAAGCATATTATGGCGAGTTCTCGGATAGGTTGTTGATTATAGATTACGACATTTTTACTCAGTATCCGCATAAAACGTTGGCGTTACTCTATGAGTTTTTGCAACTCGACGGTTTTCAACATGATTTTGACAATGTGGAATACAGCGAAAATGAATTTGATATTCAATTGGGTGTGAAAGATCTGCACACCGTGAAAAGAAAAGTTGAATATAAAGCACGTAATACCATTTTACCGCCCGATCTGTTTGCAAAATATAGCGAAATGCAATTTTGGCAAGACCCGTTGGGAACAAGCGCCAGTATTATTTCTCCAAAGTAAAACTGAACTTAAGCTACCTTGTGATATAAGAAGGAAGTAATATGCATCATCTCGTGTTAAATGGAATAGTTTCCGCTCTATTACCTGTCAGTAGTTTTGCTGCGATACAGCAAAGCGCACTTTTTAACCTTCATCCAAGTATTATTCAGCCTGAGCGTTTGGCACGAGGTGAATCAAATTATCAATTAGAACCATCCGTTGATGAAACCGAAGAGTCGACAGGAACAGAAGGGGAAATTAGCCTAAGCAAACTGGCTGGTGTGAAAGAGCTAATTATCCTTGCTGCTGATGTGAAAGATAAGCACTTGTTTTATCAACGCATCCGTCCTGGTATAGAGGTTATCGATTTAAAAGCAGGATCTAGCGGTAAGCAACAACTGATATTTTGGCTTAAGCAGTATCGTGGTCTTGATGCTATCCACTTGGTGTCACATGCGACAGCGGGCACTATCCACTTAGGCGATGAGCGAGTAAATAAAACAGACTTCGCACACGATAGTCAGCTTACTGACGCGATAAATCAAGCAATGAAGCCCGGCGCTGATCTGTTATTTTATGGCTGTGAATTAGCGGCCAGCAATCATGGTTTTGAATTGGTCGAAATCATTAAAAAAAATACGCATGTTGATATTGCAGCCTCAAATAACTTGACGGGTAGTCGCGATCTAAATGGCGACTGGGAGCTAGAAATACATAAAGGTGAAGTGAATACTACTACCCCTTTTTCTGAGGCCGCATTAAGAGATTTTAGTGATGTATTAGCTATTGATAAAACCATCAATATGGGAGGTTTTGCCCAGCAGGAGTACAGAGAGCCTACTACTTACACTTTTAATACTAATTACACAGCGAGGTTGTCTATTGATGATGGCGACCCTGACGGTAACTCGCTATATTGCTACCTAGGGTTTTGTTACGTTGATTGGGATAGCAAGTCAACAGGTGATAAAAAACTGTATTTTGATTTTAGTACAAACCAAACGTTCGATATTACTAGCCTTTATCTATATTCTGCTACTGTACAAGCCTTTACCATTGAATCTGATAACAATGATTCAACGAGTGTCTCTCTCAATGGAGGAGGTCAAACGGTTAATTTAAACTGGACTGGCATCACTAAAGTAACGATCCGTAAAAGTGACAACTCAGATATAGAATTTAGCAAAATCGACAACTTGGTTTTAACTAATATTTCACCACCAGACTCGACAGCCCCTATTATCAGTCAAGTGACACCGGTTACTACGCCAACCCAAGACAACACACCTGATTATATTTTTACTACAGACGAAGCTGGCACGTTAGCTGTTGGAGGCAGTTGCGGTACGTCAACTTCCACCACCATAAGTAGTACGGGTAACCAGACCATCACGTTAACACAAACAAACAACTCATCGCCTTTAGCAGATGGAACGTACAGTAATTGTACAATCACGGTTACGGACGATGCGTCGAATACTAGTAATACACTCAATATTCCATCTTTTGTAGTGGATACCACCGCGCCAACGGTGGCTGAAGTCACAGCGGTGTCGACACCAACGAGTGATACAACGCCAAACTATACGTTTAGTACTACTGAAACTGGCACATTATCTGTTGGTGGCAGTTGTGGTACATCAACTTCTACAACGATTAGCAGCACTGGAAACCAAACAATAACCCTAACCCAGAGTGACAACACTTCGCCACTCGCAGAGGGTACCTATAGTGACTGTACTATTACAGTCCAAGATGCTGCAGGTAATACCAACACACCCTTAGCAATTACTGCGTTTACTGTCGATACAGCAGCGCCAACATTTGATGGCGCTAATTCTACGCCAAATGACAATGCCACTAACGTGACAGCCAGCAATGATATTGTTATCGACTTCAGTGAAAATATTGTGGCTGGGACTGGCAACATTACCATTAGAGACGTGACAGGTAGTAGTAATTTTCAGGTTTTTGATGTGACGTCTGCTACCGCAACAACAACTCCTGGTGCGGGTGGTATCGGTATTTCGGGTGACAAAATTTATTTAAACCCAACCACAAATTTAACCGGCAACCGCAACTACGCGATACGAATTGACGCGACCGCAGTCGATGATAATGCAAGCTTTAGCTTTGCAGGCATTAGCGACGATACTACTTTTAATTTTTCAACAGCCAACACCCTGCCTGTGGTTGACTTAGATTCGAGCTCTGGCTCAGATGACAGCAGCGCGGCTTTCTCAGAAGGTGGAGGGGCTGTTAATATTGCAACAAATGCGGCTGTCACCGAGGCTGATGGGGATACGATAACCACGGTTACTGTGTCATTAACTAATGATCAAGACGGTGCTGCTGAAGGGTTGAATGTAACGGCCGCGGCACAAAATGCGCTAACAGGGGTTTCTGGCGCCTCTGATATTACGTTACAAGATACCATCTCAATAACAGGTGCCTCAGCAACAGCTTCAGAAGTGCAAACTTTTCTGCAAGCAATCACATACAACAATACCTCCAGCGCACCAAATGAAACGGCTAGAACGGTGACGGTTGTTATTAATGATGGCTCTACAAGCAGTGTATCAAGAACGGCAACCATATCAGTGACTAATGTCACCGCGGCAAGCTCCAATGCTGCAGGGTTTAATACAAATAGTGGTACTAACCTATCACCTGCGATTACTTTCACTACAGAAAGTGAAACGTTGACCATCGCTGATGCAACCCACGCAACAGGCTCGAGCGCTGATGGTGGAGCTGGTGCTGGTACTGATGAGCTCATTGTTGCGACTAACACGGACTTAACAGCGCTTACCTCACTTAGTGGGTTTGAGACGCTTTCTCCGGTTTCTTCCGGTAATTTGACATTATCAGAGGCACAGCATGATAGCTTTACCACGATTAACGGTTCAGGTACCAATACTTTCACGCTATCAAGCACCACTGTAGATGGTGTTATTACCGCCGATGCAGATATTGAAACTTATGTTTTAGATGCTGCGTTTACAATTACACTCGCCGCTGCGAGTCAAAATATTACAGGTAGCACGGGTAATGATACTGTAAATGTTGCAGGATTTAGCGCAACTGGAACGCTATCAGGGGGAACTGGAACGGATACATTACAGCTCGGTAATGGTGCCAATATAAGCGGGGCGACGTCAATTACTGGGTTTGAAACGCTGAGCTTAGCAAGTGGTGCGTCAGTAACGATGACAGAATCACAGCATGACGCTGTTTCTTCAATTACCGCAGCAGGCTCTGAAACGATAACCATTAGTAATACTTCCGATGGATTAACAGGTAACGCAGCCGTTGAGGCTTACGTTTTGTCAACCGCAAACACCTTTACGCTTGGTGCAACTGGGCAAAGTGTTACCGGTAGTAGTGGTGATGACACCGTGAATATTGGCGCCATAAGTGCTAGCGGGACATTGGCTGGGGGGTCAGGGACAGACACGCTGAATATCGGCGATGGTGGCAGCATCGCGGGTGCAAGTGTTAGCGGTTTTGAAAACCTCTCGGTTGCAACCGATGGCGCGATAACTATAGACGCATCTCAGATCTCTGGGTTTACAGGTACGGTCACTGCGGGTGGAACGGGAGAGTCACTAACGGTTTCTGGAGATGGTGATATTTCAACCATAACTGCCATTGAAAGTTACACGCTTCTAGATGATAGTAATAATTCAAGAACCGTGACGGTGAGCGGTGCTGGGCACTCAGTTACTGGCACTTCAAGTACCGATGCCATTACATTTGATGTTGGTGCATTGAGCTACACAGGAACCATTACAGGTGATAACACAACAGCGGATACGCTTGCGTTAAGTTCTGGTGCGGACATTAGCGCTGCGACGATTAATGCAGTTACAAATCTAACGCTTGCCTCAAACAGTACCGTAACTATGTCTGTGGCACAGCATAATAGTTTTACTGGTACCATCACCGCAGCAGGCTCAGAAACCATCAACCTGACCGGAGATGGAGACTTTACAACTTTTACAGGCGTTGAAACCTACAGCGTTGGCGACGATACTCGAAATACCAGAACCATTACAGTTGGCAGTGCGACAACAAATGTGTCTGCTGTTGCTGCTGATGATGCCATTATTTTTGATATTGGCGGCAGCGCATATGCCAGAACATTAACTGGGGATGCCACTGTTGCCGACTCTGTTCGCGCTTCTGATGGCGCAGACTTGACCAGCGGCGGGTTTGTTAATATAGGTTCATTAACGCTTTTAGGTGGCGCAACAGTGACTTTGGACGCGGCTAATATTAGCAACAGCTTTACCACTGCAATTACGGGGGCTGCTGGATCAGAAACACTCAAGCTGATGGATGGCGGAACATTCAACTTTGCAAACACTAGCGTATCTGAAATTGAGAACATCGCGATTGGTTCCCTAAACATATTTACGATAACCCTAACTGATAACTTTGACTCAGATGGCGGTACAGTTGCCATTTCTAATTCACTGGGCTTTCCGCTTTCGGCTGCACTTACACTGAATGCAAGTGCGCTCAGCGGCGATTCAATTAACATGACGGCGACGGATTTTAATGGCAACGATACCATAACCGGTGGTAGTGGTGCAGACATCATTAGACCTGGCGGAGGTACGGATTCACTGACAGGTAACGCTGGTAATGATAACTTTGTGGGCAGTGCCTCAGATCTCAATGGTGATACTATCACGGACTTAAGCATCGGAGATATCATTACCATCACTGGCGTTACCGGTTTAACGACAAGTAATGTACGTTTTAATGGTACCAGTACACTTCAGGTTGATACAGATGCGACGGATTTCAGTGCGGTTGAAGTAGCTATTAGCCTGTCAAATGCACCGAGTAATTCGCTTGTCTTTACGGTTGCTGACAACGGCGCAAATACTGATATCACCTTTGTTAGCCCGAACGATGTGCCGGTATTTAGTAATTTAAATGGCGGTGCAACCTTCTTGGAAAATGGCTCTGCGGTAGCAATTGACTCTGATGTGGTGATTTCTGATACCGAACTTGATGCACTTGATAGCGGTGTTGGTAATTACAACAACGCAAGCCTGACTATTTCACGAAATGGTGGTGCAAGTTCGCAAGATATATTTGGTAACGGCGGATTATTGGGAACGCTTACTGAGGGGAATACATTTGTTTATAACTCAGCCACTGTTGGCACTGTTACGACAAACTCTGCTGGCACCTTAGTGTTAACTTTTAACACTAGTGCAACCTCTGCCATTGTTGATTCTGTACTACAAAGTATTACTTATCAAAATAGTTCGGAAGCGCCGCCATCCTCAGTGACACTGGATTATGTATTTAATGATGGGGAAGCTAATAGCTCCGGGACTAATCAAGCTGCTGTCACTATTACGGCGAATGATGATGCCCCCACACTACTGACATTGACACTCAGCTCGAACAGCATAAATCAGTCTGTTGCTACGACAGGGTATAATATTGGCACTTTATCCACGACTGATGTCGACGATTCCTCACATACTTATTCCTTGGTTACTGTGGGTAGCAGTGATGCAGGAACCTGTACAGCGAGTACTGACAATGCGAACTTTGAAATTAGCGGTTCCTTGCTGTCTGTAAAAAATGACTTAGATGCAGGTTCACATACGGTTTGTATTCAAACTGATGATTCAACTAATACGCTACAAAAATCCTTCACGATTACGGTTATTGACGACGTTGCGCCAAACGCTCCTTCTACTCCCGATTTAATAGCAGGTTCAGATAGCGGCGCATCTAACACGGATAACATCACAAATGACACCACACCAACGTTCTCTGGTACTGCGGAAGATGGCACGACAGTTAAACTTTACAGTAGCCAAGTTGGTAGCGGAAACACAGTAATTGGCACTGGTACTGCAACAGGCGGCAACTGGCAAATTACCACCTCTGCACTAACCGCAGGAATAGTACATGCCATTACTGCCACTGCCACTGACAGTGCGAATAACGTTAGCAGCAGCTCTAGTGCATTAAACGTCACAATTGATACAAGCGTGCCTAATGCTCCAACAACACCTGATATGACTGCTGCTACAGATAGCGGCTCGTCAAATACGGATAATATCACTAATGATACAACGCCAACATTTACAGGCTCAGGGACTAATGGTGACACGGTTACACTGATTTCTAGCGTGGACGGTACGCTTGGCAGTGTTGTGGTGTCTAGCGGTAGCTGGACTATCACACCCAGCTCCGCGATGTCAGAAGGTGGGCATTCTATTTCAGCTAGAGCCACTGATACCGCGGGTAACACCGCTGACAGTGGCGCATTATCGGTGACCATTGATGCCAGCGCTCCTACGGGCGTAACTGCTACGATAGACCAAAGCGTAATCAACGCGGCAAATGAATCGGCATTAAGCTTCGCCTTGTCTGGTTTGGATGGTTCGGGCAGCTTTTCGTATTCAATATCGGATGGAACTAATACGGTTAGCAGCTCAGCAAGTATTACCATTACAGGTACGACTGCTCAAGTTAATTCTGTTGATGTGTCGAGCTTGGCAGAGGGAACCTTGACCTTGAGCGTTGTTATTACTGACGCGGCTGGAAACCAAAGCGCACCATTTACTGATACGGTAACGAAAAAGTACAACGTTGCGCCTGTACTTTCTGGCACACCAGCGACCAGTGTAAATGAAGACAGTCTTTATGAGTTTACACCAACTCTGACGGACTCTGACACAAATGATACGCATACATTCAGTATTACTAACTCGCCTAGTTGGGCAAGTTTTAATACTCAAACTGGTAAACTGTCTGGCACGCCAACTGATGCAGATGTAGGGACAACTGCAAATATTACGATTTCGGTTAACGATGGCACTGACAGCGACTCATTGACGGCATTTAGCATAGAAGTAATAAATACGAATGATGCCCCCACAGGGCAGAGTATTGGCTATACGATCGATGAAGGAGGGACACTATCTCGTGATTTGAACAATGGCCTATTGTCGCTTGCAAGTGATGACGATTTAGATTCCAGTGATAGCCTAACAATAGTCAAAGACACAGATCCTCAATATGGCACGCTCACACTCAATACCGATGGTAGCTTTAGCTACATCCACGACGGTAGTGAAAATCATACAGATACTTTTACCTACCATGTCGAAGATAATTCAAGCGCCAGCTCACCGGTTTATACCGTAACTATTAATATGAATGCGGTTGAGGATGCTCCTACGGCATCGAACGATGCGTTAGAAACATTGGAAGATGTTGCAAAAGCGATTAATGTCACCACCAATGACAGTGATCCTGAAAATAATTTAGTCGCGTCATCCATTACGATTAAAACACAACCGACCAAAGGGTCATTAGGTGTGAATACCAATGGTGTTGTTACTTTCACCCCAACGGCCAATGCAAACGGCTCTGATTCTTTCACTTACACAGTGAAAGACTCGACCGATGCTGAGTCAAATGTTGCGACAGTCAATATCACTATCACACCGGTTAATGATTTACCAGTAGCAGCAAACTTTACGCCGAATATTGATGAAGACACGCCAACATCAGCCCTAACGGTACGAGCTAGTGCAACAGATGTGGAAGATACCAATCCATCTGGTGCAATCACAATTGAATCGCAGCCAACCAAAGGGCAAACTGCCGTTGATTTAAATAACGGCACCATAACATATACCCCAAATGCTAATGAAACAGGTGATGATAGTTTCACTTATTCGATCCTTGATAGTGAAGGTGGAAAGTCCAACATCGCGACCATTTCCGTCAACATCGGCGCGATTAATGACCGACCTGTGGCATCAAATGACTCTGGCTCAACCAATGAAGATACTGTTACAACCATAAATATCTTAGCTAATGACTCAGATGTAGAAGATCAAAGTTTTGATGGTTCAGATATTACTCTAGAAGACAAAGGAGATGGTGTTGGTAATTATAATTTAGCAACGGTAACTGTGGGTACCGATGGTCTACTGACTATCACACCAAAACAAGATAAAAATGGTGAGCTTACATTCACGTATACTATTGTTGATAGTGAAGGGCTGAGATCCGACCCTGCAACTGTAACTGTCACAATTAATGCAGTAAATGATGCGCCTGTGGCGGTCGATAATCCGGTTCAGCAAATCCAAGAAGATGGCAATATAGAGATCAATATACTTGGAAATGACACAGATGTAGACAGTCAGCTGGACGTTACAAGTGTTGTAATCGTTAGCCAACCTCAGGGTGGTACGGTGCAAGTGCAAACGACGGGGCGAGTAGTGTACACTCCGAATGCTAACTTCTTCGGTAATGATAGCTTTACCTATACTGTGAATGATGCGGAGGGTCTGACATCCAATACTGCGACGGTTAATATCACAGTAACATCAGTTAATGACAGTCCGGTAATTTCTGGAACGCCGCCCACATCAGTGAATGAAGACAACACATATAGTTTTACGCCCAGTGCCTCCGATGTTGATGGCGATAGCTTGACATTCAGTGTTGCCAATTTACCGAGTTGGGCAAGCTTTAATAGCACGTCAGGCACAATCTCCGGTACGCCGACAGAAGGACAAGACGGCACTTATAGTGGTATTGTGATTAGTGTATCTGATGGCCAAGCCGAATCTTCACTGACCGCATTTAGTATCATTGTAAATGCAGTGAATGATGCACCAACTATCTCGGGCACACCGAGTACATCAGTAAAACAAGACGAAGGATATAGCTTTACGCCTTCAGCGACCGACGTGGATTCTCAAACGCTGAGTTTCTCCATCACAAACCAGCCTGTATGGGCAAGTTTTGATACTGCTAGTGGTCAACTGTCTGGTACACCATCTAGAGAGAGTGTAGGCAGTTATAACAATATTGTTATTAGTGTCAGTGACGGTTCTTTGAGTGCAAGTCTACCTGCCTTTAGTATCAATGTTGAGGCTGTCAATGCGGCACCCATTGCCAATAATATGCAAAGAAGCGTTGTCGAAGATGGAACAACGAGTTTCCTAGCGGACGTTAGTGACCAAGATGGAGATACATTAACAGTAGAACTGGTTTCACAGCCACAAAACGGTGTCGTTGGAGTTCAAGGAAATGTGTTTAGTTATACTCCATTACCAAACTTTAACGGCTCAGATACGTTTACCTACAGAGCATCTGACGGTGAGTTGACGTCTGCCGTGGCGACGGTTTCTATGTCTGTAACATCTGTGAATGACGCACCAATTGCTATAGACGATAACTTTAGCTTTGATCCTGAAGCGTCTAATCAATATGTGTTACCCGTTTTAGAAAATGATACCGATCCAGATGGCAGCGCACTAACTATCGTGGGTGCTAAAGCCTCAATCGGTAATGTGTTTGTTTCTAATGATACGCTGACGTATCAAGCCGTGCCAAACTCACAAGTACCAATCGTCATTACTTACTTGGTGGAAGATAGCAGTAAAGCTCGGGCAAGAGCGACGGCCAATGTGACCATAAGTAGTTCGGGTACTGGAAATACTCCTGAAATCACCGCACCTAATGATTTAACAGTTAATGCAACAGGCTTGTATACAAAAGTGAACCTTGGAACGGCTGTTGCGACAGACAGTGCAGGAAATGCCTTGCCAGTTTCTTTGGTTGGGGGTGCTCCGATTTTTGCACCTGGTAAACATATAGTTTACTGGCAGACTATTGATAGCCAAGGTCAAGTGGCGACTGCCAGCCAAAACTTAACTGTAAACCCACTTGTATCATTGCAAAAAGATAGCAGAGTTGCAGAAGATAGAAGTCATTCAATAGCGGTATATCTGAATGGTCCTGCACCGAGTTACCCTGTCACTATTCCTTATACAGTATCGGGCACTGCTGATAGCTCAGATCATGATTTGCGCTCAGCAGAGGTGGTTATTAACTCTGGCACCAGCACCAGTATTAATTTCAATATTTTTGCCGATGGGGTAGCCGAAGGCGATGAAACAATCTTTGTAAGTCTTGATGATTCAGTAAACAAAGGGGCTAAATCGACATCAGTTGTGACGATTGTTGAGCAAAATGTCGCCCCTAGCCTTACTACCTTGGTATCGCAGAGTGGCGAAGAACGTAGTTTAGTTACAACATCTGGCGGTTCAGTCACAATCACAGCGACAGCTTCAGATCCAAATCCAAATGATCAAGTGAGCGTATCTTGGATCCCGGACTCACCGATAACAGATATCTCGAGTGACCCATTTGTGTTTGAGTTTGACCCTACCAATATCTCTGCTGGTATCTATAAAGTGAAAGTGACAGCAGAAGATAATGCTACGCCAAGTTTATCTACTTCTCGAAATATCATTATTGAGGTTGTCTCTACCTTGGCTGAGTTGACTGGGGATGACAGTGATGGCGATTTAATTCCCGATGATCAAGAAGGTTATGCTGATGAGGATGACGATGGGATCCCTGATTTTCTGGATGCCATTACCGAGTGTAATGTTATTCAAGAACAAGCCTTGGAGTCGACTCAGTTCTTAGTTGAGGGAGATCCTGGAGTTTGTCTACGTAAAGGCGCGACAGTGCCACAAAATAACACAGGTGGTTTGCAGCTGTTAGAGGAGGAGTTACCTTCTGATCCGACAGCTAATAACGCTGGTGGGATCTTTGATTTCATTGCAACGGGTTTACCACAGCCAGGTGATGTGTACAGCATCGTGCTACCACAACGTCAGCCAATCCCGCTAAATGCGGTATACCGAAAGCTGATTGGCGGTCAGTGGCAAGACTTTGTGTTAGGCGACGGTAACGAACTACTTTCAACAGAGGGAGAACCAGGTTTTTGTCCGCCCCCTGGCAGCAATGAGTGGGTTGCTGGGCTAAATGAAGGAGATTGGTGTGTGCAGCTTCGAATAGCCGACGGTGGTCCCAATGATGATGATGGTCTAGCAAATGGTAGCATTGTTGACCCAGGTGGTATTGCAGTCCCAATTAGTGATAATACGCAGCCAATTGCCAATACTGACTCTGCTTCTATTTACTCGGGTCAAACACTCTTAATTGACGTGCTAGAAAATGACACCGATGCTGATAGCGACACACTCTCGATTACTAGCGCATCTGTCGATTTTGGTGATGTTACAATAGAAGATAACAAACTTCGCTATACCCCACCTGCCACGTTCATTGGCAACGCAACTATTCAGTACGGTATCACCGACGGCAAGGGAGGCTCTAGCAGTAGCACTGCAACAGTGACAATTATTGCAAACCAGCCACCTCAAGCCGCGAATGACACGGCGACATCATATGGTACACAAATTACGATAGATGTATTAGCAAACGATGCTGATCCCGAAGGAGGAATATTAAGTCTTGTCTCTGCCACTGCGAGTCAAGGTACGGTTGCAATAAATATTGATGGTACTTTGAGCTATTCACCAAAATCTGGCTTTGAAGGTGTCGATACCATACTCTACACGGTAAGAGATGAGCTAGGAGCTTTAGCTGAAGGACAAGTTCGTGTTACTGTATCGATCAAAGAGGTAACATCCGTTAAAAATACGTCTTCAGGGACGATGGGAGGTATGTTGGTACTGTTAATTAGTGCATTAGTGATCCGCCGCAGGAAATCATTATTACCAGCCTTTGCGTTGATCAGTAGTACATGTGTGTTAAGCACTCAAGTGCAAGCGGGTAGTTGGAACATTGAAGCGTCAGTTGGACAATCAACTGCGGATAGTGAATTAACTAGCCCAGATCTGAGCCTCATCAGTTTAGATGATACAAGTAGCAGCTGGTCTATTGGGGCATTCTATGAGTTGATCCCTAACTGGCATGTTGGCCTGCGTTATGTTGATCTCGGTCAGGGAAGCGTGGAGTTTGAAGGCTTAAGTGGCAACCCAGAGCAAAGTCAAAATCTAATTTCGCGTGTTGCACCGGTATTACCAGAGGGACCAGCGCTGCAATTCAATTACACGAAAACCTTTGCAGATAAGTTTGTTGGAAAAATGTTTTTAGGTGCATTTAACTGGGACTACAAAATCAACAGTGTGAGAGAAGAGCGCTTTTCAACACGTTTTGAAGACAGTGGTACAAGTGGTTACTTGGGTGGAGGGGTACATTATCAACTTTCGGATGAGTTAACGCTTGGTGTTGATTACAGTCATTACTTTATTTCAGCAAACGATGTTCAAGATGTAGCGATTAGCGTGAGTTATCAGTTTTAGCGCTACTATAGATTGGCCGTTTAGCGATTCGATTTTTATTGAACTGCTAAACGGCCAATTGAAACCGTTATTACCAATAGGCTTAATTACGTAACCTATTTTTAGGCAAGAAAATATTGCTAATTATTTGTGTTAAATATTAAGCTTTTAACATAGTTAGCGTCAGACTTACGCTTTCAAATTGAGCAAGTATTTTATAAATATACAGCTTGTGACTTCAAGTTCAGGTTAGTTGAGTAAGATAGCTAACTCTTCAGATCCCTTTTCTTGAATGGCATGTATTGAGCTACCAGATTTAAATTGGCTATCGACTGTGCCTTCTTTTAAGCGTGATAGGGTAATATGCGACTTACAAGGTTTTTTCTTGTTCAAACTATCGTCATGTAGTCCTTCTATACTTCCAAGTAAAATAGTGTAGCTGCCGTCATTATCATCCAACTCTACATAGTGATTGATTGATGAAGGATCACCTGTATTGGAAGTGCAACTCGCGTTAAAAGATAGGGTGAGGGTGGTGTCTGGCTCATTGACTGGCTTCCACTCAACAACTATCCGGCTATCTTTGCGATATGTAGCAGCGACCGGTGAATATAACAACACCTCTTCCGGTAAGACTACTTTTGAGGTGAGTGTAGTGTTTTCCTTACTTCTTATTAATTCAAGTTTAAATTCAGTATTTTTAGCCGGTTGGCTAAAGTATCCTTGGTAGTCGATATCTAAAATATCTTCATCCATCTCTAACACTTTTACTTCATTACCAACGGTGGCTTGTACTTTGTCGCTGGGGCTAAGAATAATATTTGCGCCTATACTACTGTTTTTATTAAATTCAGTAACAACTCGTGCGCGTTTACCATCTGCGGTAAGACGAATGTCTGCCCAAATTTTTTCGGTCGCGACAATATCTGAAGTAGTGGACTCACTAGAGCAGCCACTGGTTCCCAAAATAAACAGTAAACTTGTTAACCCATAAATGTATTTCATTTCATCTCCTTTGATTGTCAGAATACGTATTCAGTATACATGCTGTAAATAGTTTCTAAAATAGTACACAATAGCAAAAGACATTTTTTTACATTTTTTACAGTATCCACTTGTTAATGAAGCGTTTTTTTGAAGCTGAAACTCTGGTGAAAATACTACTTGTGAATATTGCAATCAATGAGGTGTCTATGCACGTGCGCAATGTAAAAAGTGACGAACAAGAAACATCTAATACCAATTTGCTTAATTAAGTGGTCTATTTTGAGGCGAGAAAATCTTGTCGATAACTCCGCTACCGCGTCCTGCTATCGCCAAGGTACCTACATCCGTGTAGGCAAGGCAAAAATTTTGCTATTTAGTTGTTCTAAATGAGAAATT
>NZ_RDBW01000022.1:0-82266 GCF_003934235.1 Pseudoalteromonas sp. J010
GGGTCATTAGCTCAGTTGGTAGAGCAGTGGACTTTTAATCCATTGGTCGATGGTTCGAGTCCATCATGACCCACCAYKTTATAAGYTTTAGAATTCAYRTYTGAGCRGGTCATTAGCTCAGTTGGGTGAAAAAGACCGAAGCWTCGCTTYGCAGCTTTTRAACRCGAGTCAGGACGRCGAGYYGGAACMCWCYTTCAGGAYGAATTAATGRCACTTTTWATGYTTGAGCGGGTCATTAGCTCAGTTGGTAGAGCAGTGGACTTTTAATCCATTGGTCGATGGTTCGAGTCCATCATGACCCACCACGTTATAAGCTTAAAAACTTATCTTTTAGTGTAAATCAGGAAGGTGAGTTAAACCTTTTCTTAAAAAGCATCATTCGCATTTTAAATGCTTGAGCGGGTCATTAGCTCAGTTGGTAGAGCAGTGGACTTTTAATCCATTGGTCGATGGTTCGAGTCCATCATGACCCACCATCCTCACAAGCTTCATATATTATTCAAATTACTTCCTTAAACTCGTCACTTTGAGCTAAACAATCGCTAGGATTCATACGCTATTTTTCGTATAATTCCATCTAATTATGCAATGTGGACTAGTGGTTGAGAAATGAGTCTAGCTGAACGTATTATGCCGGAAGATTATATCTTCCCACCAAAACCTGCCCCTCTTACCGTCGAAGAAAAAGCAGAGTATAAAGCGCGTATCAAAGCGCTGTTAGTTGAAAAAAATGCGGTACTCGTTGCCCATTATTATACAGATCCTGAGATCCAAGCACTTGCCGAAGAAACTGGTGGCTGTGTGGCCGACTCTTTAGAAATGGCACGCTTTGGTGCTAAGCAAGAAGACAAGGATATGATCATTGTTGCCGGTGTTCGTTTTATGGGCGAGACAGCAAAGATCTTAACGCCGCACAAAACAGTTGTTATGCCAACACTTGATGCAACTTGCTCGTTAGATGTCGGTTGTCCAATTGACGAATTTTCAGCATTTTGCGATCAGCACCCAGATAGAAAAGTCGTTGTTTACGCAAACACTTCAACTGCAGTAAAAGCAAGAGCTGATTGGATCGTAACGTCCTCTTGTGCACTTGAAATTGTTGAGCACCTTGACGAACAAGGCGAGAAAATCATTTGGGGACCAGATAAGCACTTAGGCTCTTATATCCAAAAGAAAACCGGTGCGGACATGATTATGTGGAATGGCGCTTGTATTGTTCATGACGAGTTCAAAACTAAAGCGCTAAGAGACATGAAACAGCTTCATCCGGATGCTGCTGTGCTTGTTCATCCTGAGTCACCTGCGGAAATTGTAGATTTAGCAGATGCAGTAGGCTCGACAAGCCAGTTAATTAAAGCGGCACAAGAAATGCCGAATCAAAAATTTATCGTAGCGACAGACCGCGGCATCTTCTACAAGATGCAGCAGCTTTGCCCAGAGAAAGAGTTCTTCGAAGCGCCCACCGCTGGTGAAGGTGCAACGTGCCGTAGCTGTGCACACTGTCCGTGGATGGCAATGAACGGCTTACAAGCAATTGAAGAAGCACTTATCAGTCCAAAAGGAAAAGAAGTCTTTGTTGATATGGAACTGCGTGAAGGTGCGCTACGTTCGTTAAATCGTATGCTAGATTTTTCAGCTTCAATACCAAAGTAGTTGGATTTATAGCCAGATAAATTCAAAAAGTAAAAAACTACTTGATAA
Source organism: Pseudoalteromonas sp. J010 (assembly GCF_003934235.1). Taxonomy (NCBI): domain Bacteria; kingdom Pseudomonadati; phylum Pseudomonadota; class Gammaproteobacteria; order Alteromonadales; family Pseudoalteromonadaceae; genus Pseudoalteromonas; species Pseudoalteromonas sp. J010. The sequence goes on from NZ_RDBW01000022.1 coordinate 1,702, forward strand.
AGTGCGAGGCTTTTCATAGTATTAGCCCCGCAATTCAGTGCGGAGAGATGGCTGAGTGGCTGAAGGCGCACGACTGGAACTCGTGTATACGTTTGTAGCGTATCGAGGGTTCGAATCCCTCTCTCTCCGCCATTCTTCCTGATTAGAACCAATCACTTATATCACTTACCCTCTTTTTTAGTCGCAAAAGTTTAAAACTGAGTTTTAATCACCAACGATAACACTTTCTCAAATTCAATGCGTGCTCCTGCATGTCGACTTGACAAGGTTTTCTCGCCTCAAAATAGACCACTTAATTAAGAAAATTGGTATTACAGGCACCGAACAAAGGTATTTTGGAAAAGCTGTGTGTTTAATACTCCGGCTCTCGGAGCGTTAGCATAATCTGTTAGACCAACTGATATAAAACTGGAGCAATTAATGCTCGCCCTCGTCACTATTTGATGCTTCATTGGCATCTTGTTGGGCTGCAATTTTCTCACGTTCAGCTTTTGAGATGTAGCGTGGCTTATTGCTTTTATGAAGTTTAGCATTTGCACGCTTGTCTTTTTTCTTTAGTGTTTCGTAAATTTTCTTTTTGCGATTCATGTTCGAAGCTCATGGTAAATGAAAGACTATTTTACCTCAGAGTAAATCGGTTCAACAATGGTAAATGTAATGCCACTCTTATCAGTGCTGTGGATAATTAATACTATTAAAAGGAGAGGTGACAAAATTTCCCGCTTAATATTAGCAAATAGTGACTAGCACCAATTAATTTTAATAATTGCTCAATTTGAAGGCGTAAATCTGACGCTAACAGCGTTAAAAACTTCTTATTTACAACAAGTAAATAAGAAGTTTTTTCTGCCCACATGGGTATAGTGAGCTCAGCGTCAGCAGGGGGGGCGGAGTTAGCGGCAAGGTCTTCTCGCCTTCAAAATAGACAGCGTAACAAAGATAACTAGTATAAAAATCGTATTATACAGAGCCTTTAGTCAAATTGCTGATAATGGATATTGGCACGGTGGTGCTTCAGCTTGGTCTACTTATCAAGGGGTAAGGGAAGCGGCTAAGGTTTGATCAGCGAGAGCTTGCAATTCAGCGCTGTTACACTGGGTTGCAGAGTATGTTCGAATACCGTAAACACACATAATAAAAAATCGTGCTTTGTTCGTTGCAGCTTCCTCACTCATGACTTCGCTATCAGGCCATGGAGTCAAAAACTGCTGTTTTATCAACGATTCAAACTGTTGCAAGTGGGTGCTTAGTGCACTTTGGATCTCTTTATCCTGTTCACCAATTTCATTGAGCGTTTTAGTCAATAAGCACACTTTTTTTGACTCGTCGCCAACACACTCATTGGTTAGATCTTGCAAAAAACGCTCAAGTGCACAGCGAAGGCTTGTACTGTTTTCAAATAGTTGCTGATAATGCGCTCGTCTATCTGCCTGATATTGTTCTATTGCAGCAAGTAACAACCCCTTTTTGTTTTTAAATGCACAGTAAATAGAGCCAGGGTGTAGCCCAGTGACTTCAGTCAGTTTGGGCATACTGGTTTTGTTGTAACCGTATGTCATAAATGCTTGCATTGCATTTCTTAATACGGATTCTCTATTAAACTCTGCTGTTCTCATTGCATACCTATGACTATCAACTACAAATTCCGCCGCCATTATAACAAATGTCATTGGGTTTGATGGTAGCAATAAAAATAAAAGAAAGGAAATTACTTGAATAATGATTCAAGAATACATATCTTGAATGTATATTCAAAAAAGGAGATCCCCAAATGACCCAAGTACTTTTTGAGACGCTAACTCTCAACGACAGCATCACATTGAACAATCGCATTTTAATGGCACCTCTAACGCGTTGTATGGCTGATGATGAACTCGTGCCAACAGCCGATATGGTGAAATATTACGCCAAGCGTGCAGGAGCTGGTTTGATCATTAGCGAAGCGACGATTATTCGCCCTGATGGCCAAGGTTACCCGAATACTCCAGGGCTGTTCACTCAAGCGCAAATTGCGGGCTGGAAAAAAGTAACAGATGCTGTGCATGCTGAAGGGGGTAAAATGTTTGCACAGTTATGGCATGTGGGGCGCGTTGCGCATCCGCATTTTTTTGATGGAGAAGTACTAGCCCCTTCTGCAATTGGTATTGAAGGCTCTGTTCCTAGAATGCGTGAGCTGACTTATCAAACTCCAAAAGCGGCAACAAAAGCAGACATTAAGCAGTTAGTTGATGACTATGCAAAGGCGGCAGAGAATGCCATTGAAGCAGGTTTTGATGGCGTTGAAATCCATGGTGCTAATGGGTATTTGATTGATCAGTTTCTACACTATGCAGCAAACCAGCGCTCAGATGAGTACGGTGAAACACCAGCAAATATGAGCCGTTTTGCACTGGAAGTAACAGATGCTGTGATTGAGCGCATTGGTTCGCACAGAGTTGCTTTACGAGTGTCACCTGGTGCCTACTTTAATATGGAGGGCGATAAAAGAGACAGAGCCGTTTTCGATTACTTAATCACCGAATTGAACGCTCGTAATCTTGCTTATTTACATCTTGGTATTTTTGATGACGCTATGGAGTTTGACTATTTAGACGGACGTGCATCTGCTTATTTACGCAAAGTATACGATGGAACTCTTGTAGGAGTCGGCAGTTATACAGCGGAAACTGGTGCTAAAGCAATTGAAAACGACCAATTTGACTTGTTAGCAATTGGCCGACCTTTTATTGCAAATGGAGACTATGTTGAAAAGATAAGAGCAGGAGAAGTACTCGTGGAATATAACGAGTCTATGTTGGCGTCACTAGAATAAAGAGGCGACGATTTTCGTCAATAAAAAGGAATCAACTCTAAAAATGCCGAACCCTTACGTTTGGCATTTTTTTATTTGTGGCATAAGCTTAACGCATATCCGACATGCTATCACTTATGGTGTTAAATATAGGTGCTCTGTTTTTTTGAGTGAGGTAGGCTATTAACTCAATATTTTGCTAATCATTATTCAACTGCTTAGAGCTTTATTATTAACATTGGTACGAATAAAGGCGTATTTTTCGGTTTATTTGTTCACCAGTTATGTAATAATACGCAAGCAGAGTAGTTGTGAGTGCGTCAAACATGCAAGAAGATTTACTTAATTCAGTTATCAAAATCACAAAAACGCGAGATGTTGATTCTCTCGAATATAGCTTGGTATCAACCATTCAAGAGTTTATAGGGTGTGAAGAGGTCGCTGTTTTTAAAGACCTACTTGTACCTGGTGAGATAACAATAGAAAGAAGCTTATTGCTGAGAAAGCTCTCTGATAAAGAGTTTGATTGGGAAGAAAGAAGCTTGATAAAAGAGCCTGATAAAGAGCTTATTTCTTGTTTGCAGTCAGCATGTATTATCACAGTGCAGGCAAAGGACGGTACCGAGCGTCGCTGGGTGCCTATTAGTCTGCTCGATAAGCCCGTCGGTGCCATTGCCGTAGTGAGTAACGGTCTGTCGAGTTCTGATCAGGTTCTATTGAATGCGTTTTGCCGTATTTTCGAAAACTACCTCACTATTCTTCATGAAAACGAGAGAGACAAGCTGACAGGTCTACTCAATCGTCAAACCTTTGAAAAGCGCTTAAAGCAGCTCATTGAAAAGCAAGTTATAAAGCAGCATAAAACCGTATGGCATGGTGACGTGCGCTCAATTCATAAAGGGGCGACATCTTGGCTTGCGATAATGGACATTGACCACTTTAAAAAAGTGAACGATAACTACGGTCATGTATGCGGAGATGAAGTCTTGCTTTTGCTTGCTCAGCGTATGCGCCAGTTTTTTCGCTCTACTGATTTACTTTTTCGTTTCGGCGGTGAAGAGTTTGTGCTGGTATTTGAACCGACCGATTATGACTCGATAAAAGCGAAAATGGACGAGTTTATGGATCTTGTCAGAAGTACACATTTTCCGTTCGTGAAAAAGCTAACAGTAAGCGTTGGCATGTCTCGAATAAGCCCTTATGACTTTCCTATTACGGTCTTAGAAAATGCGGATAAAGCATTATATTACGCTAAAGAAAATGGGCGTGACATGCTATGTTTTTATGAAGCACTTCTTTCAGAGCATAAAATAGAAATACCAGAAGGTAACACGGATATTGATCTGTTCTAGTGACTCTTATTAGTATAAAGCACTGAGTATGTCGTTTTTATATGCACCTAACAGCCTAAAAGGTGCTATTACTACCGCTCACAGGGAGATTCAGATACACTTAACCTAGCGTTAAACTGCATGGCAGACAACATGTTACACATCATTCAATCAAACAGAATGGAAATCTTGCAGGCGCAACTCTGCACGTTGATAAAATCCGCTCCGCTTACCAATCCTTTTGCCAAAGAAACGGTATTGGTACAGTCCCCAGGTATGTCCGAGTGGTTAAAACTTGGTATGAGTCAGCACTTGGGGATCAGCGCACAAGTAGATTTTCCTTTACCCTCCAGTTTTATTTGGAAGTTATATCAACGTTTTATCGACGATGTGCCAAGTGAGTCCGCGTTTAACAAAGGTAACATGGCTTGGAAGCTTTTTACGATATTACCTACTTGCATTGACAACCCAAATTACGTTGCGCTAAAGCGCTATTTGGGAGAAGACCCTTCAGGAATCAAACTATTTGCGTTATGTGAAAAAATTGCTGACGTATTTGACCAATATTTGATGTACAGACCTGAGTGGATAGAACTTTGGGAACAAGGTCACGATAGTCTCCTAGATGTTGATGTGGCTGCTATTGCACCTTGGCAGCCAGATCTTTGGCGGCGCTTGGTAAATCACGTGACTAAGCTTGAGCAAAGCCCATATCATCGCGCTAACATGCATGAGCAATTGTTACAGGCATTGGATCACGCTGAAGCAGAGCAACTTCCAGAGCGGATCTGTATTTTTGGACTGTCGGCCATTGCGACAAGCCAGCTAGAGATCTTCCAAGCGCTTGGTAAGAAAACCAATGTATTTTTGTTTTTTTTCAATCCCAGTGAACATTATTGGGGGGATTTGGTTGATGAAAAAACACAGGCCAAAGTTGCAGCAAAATATGCCAAAATGCCTGAGCTTGAAGCGAAAGATGGTGAGTATTATTACATTGGTAATCCGCTATTGTCGTCGTGGGGGAAACTGGGGCGAGATTACTTTGAACAGCTACTACAGTTAGACGCGAGTTGGATTGATGGCTTTGATAGTGAATTTAACGATCATCTGTTGGGTCTGGTACAGCGAGAAATTTACCAATTGGCATTTAAGGGTGAATCATTAACTGCCGATCCAAACTGGTTTGTCTCTGAAGAAGGCAAATTACCAATTCCAGCGCATGACCGCACTTTAGTATTTCAAGATTGCCATACTCCACTGCGTGAAGTGGAACGGTTACATGATTATTTACTGAATCTTTTTGAGCAACATCCAACACTTACCCCCAAAGATGTAATCGTAATGATGCCTGATGTTGGTGCCTACTCACCCTTCATTAAAGCTGTTTTTGATAGTACGGATGAAGCAATTCGCATTCCATACGCGATCTCGGATTTAGCGATTGAACAAGAGCGACCTATACTTACATCCTTTGTTACTTTAACCGACCTACCTCATAATCGCTTTTGTGTGTCTGACATTTTAGATTTGTTGGGGGTGGCACCGATTGCGGAGCAGTTCGATCTTGAAGCACATGAATTTGACCTGATCCGCTATTGGCTTGAGCAGGTGAACGTAAAGTGGGGCTTGAACGAGCAGCATAAGAATGAGTATGGGCTGCCTAAAATATCGCTAAACACATGGCAACACGGTCTAAACAGATTGCTTTTAGGTGTTGCGACTAACGACGAGCTTACCTCGTTTGCATCAATTTACCCAGCTGATGAAGTTGAAGGCATGTCGGTGGCTGTGCTAAACAAGCTGATCGGTTTTATTGATGCTTTGATATGGTTGAAGCAAGCCCTAAGTAAGGAACAAACGTTAGCGCATTTTGCCACCATTTTGCGTCAAGCAATGGCACTATTTTATTTTGCTGAGTCAGAGCAGAGTTGGGATTTGCTCAAGCTTGAACAGATCATCGAAAATATTGAAAAGCATTATGAGAATGGTGATATTCAAGAGCCTGTGTCGGCAAAGATATTGGCTTATTTGGTCAAACAAGGTGTAAAAGAGAAGGGAGTAGGACAACGCTTTTTAGCTGGCGCTATTAATTTTTGTACACTGATGCCGATGCGGGCAATTCCATTTAAAGTGGTTTGCATGCTTGGCTTAAATGATGCGGACTATCCCCGCACGGTGCAGCCCATAGGCTTTGATTTAGTTGCTCATTCAACACGAAGAAAAGGTGACCGCTCGCGAAAGTTAGATGACAGATATCTATTTTTGGAGGCGCTACTAAGTGCCAGAGAAAATCTCTATATCAGTTATATCGGTCGGTCATGCTTCAATAATGAAGTGCAAGTGCCCTCAGTATTGGTCAGTGAATTGGCTGAGTATCTGGCGCGTAGCTTTTATTTTGAGGATACGCCTGAGCAGCCTGTCGTATCGAGATTAACGCAACAGCTGCCATTGCAACCATTCAATCCCGAACATTTTAAAGCCGGTTCGCTGCAAAGTTATAATAAAACCTGGTTATGGCAACATACAGCGATTGAAAATAAGGCTGAGGACGCGCCGCTTGAGGTACCGCTGGATACCGAAATTGAGTTTAGTGATTTGCTACGCGGAGTCTGCGAACCACAAAAGTTATTTTATCAGCAATCTCTTGGTGTAAAACTAAAGCCCATAGAGGCACTTGCTCCAGACGAGGAACCATTTGCATTAAATGCCTTGGAGCGCTATCAATATCTGGATGAAGTTCTTGAAGCACAACTGCGACAAAAGCCTCTCAATATTGAGCAAATTTTGCAGCGGGGGTCATTACCACAAGCGAACATAGGTAAACTTCAGTTAGATGGGCTTTTGATGCGTATTGAGCCTATGACAAGAGTACTGACTCCTTTACTCTGCGAAGCTAAAGAGCCCATTGAGCTCAAGTTGCACCTCGATAGTCATATTATAGTGGGATGGCTCGATAGTTTATATGAAAATCGCCAAGTGTATTACCGCAGCGCCAGTATTAAGGCTAAAGATTTGATTAAGGGCTTTCTAAACCACTGTGCTGCTTGTGCGATAGGGCAGGAAGTGACGACTTATATTGTGGGTCTAGATCAGAGCATTAAATTTGCTGTGTTGGGACAGCAGCAATCACTTGAATACCTACAACAGTGGCTAGCGTTTTATAAACAAGCGCTCAGCGAACCAGTTCCTTTTTTTGCAAATACCAGCATGGAGTTTGCCAAAACACAAGACCTCAAAAAAGCAGCGAGTAAATTTAAGCCGCAATATATTGGTCGTGGCGAGGGGGAGGATCCCTATGTGCAGCTTTGCTTTAATGATCTCTCTACTCATGAGTTGCGCTTTTGTGAACGAAGCCTCGCTCTACTTGAGCCGATATTAAAGACTGCAACGGAGGTGGCTCATGGAAATGCTTAATCCCGTCACTATGCAGCTGAGCGGGTTAAACCTTATTGAAGCCAGTGCCGGCACAGGAAAGACTTATACTATCACGGGCCTTTATCTGCGCTACTTACTTGGTTTGCGAACACCGGGTGAGCAAACCACTCCATTAAGTGTTGAACAAATTCTTGTGGTTACTTTCACTGAAGCCGCGACGCAAGAGATCAAAGACAGAGTGCGCAAACGTATCATCCAGGCCAGAGATGTATTGCTTGGTGAAACAGTTAACGATGATTTGATAGCCGCAATTTTAGCTCAAGTTACAGATAAAAAGCGGGCTTTTGATCTACTCGATGCGGCGGCTAAATCAATGGATGAAGCAGCGATTTTCACCATTCACGGCTTTTGTCAAAGAATGTTAAAGCAACATGCTTTTGAATCTAAAGTGTCATTTAACCTAGAGTTTATTCTTGATGAAAGTGAACTTATTGAAGCTGCAATGGCAGATCATTGGCGGCGTTTTGTTTACCCTCTAGACGAAGAAAAGACCCAAGCGGTGGTGGAGCAATTTGCTACGCCTTATGCACTTGCCAAGCAAGTCAAGCCGCTACTTAGTAAAGAAAACGCTGATATTAAACCTGCGATGTCGTTAGATGCGGTGTTTGCCGCGCGCGAAAAGTACCAAACGCTAGCACTTTGGCTAAAGGCCGAGATAGTCAAAGCGGATTATCTTAACGTACTTAAAAATGCAGGTTTGGCAGGTAATCGTGCGCCTGGCCGAAAGGCAAATTTACAAGCCCTTGAAGACTATGTAAATAGTGAACAGTGGTGGTTTGAGTTTGGTTCTAGCAATCACTCCTTTGGTTTGTGGGGCAGCGAAAGCTTAGCTGATCCTAAACAGTATAAAAAGAATACTACACCTTTGCAGCATGAACTCATTCGCCATTTTGATACCTTAGCTGAATTACATCATTTAGTGAGTAGTGGCCTCAATATTGCCTTGGTGCGCCAAGCAGTAACTGAGGTTAGTGCATTGCTACGTGCACACAAAGAAGAATATGGACTAATTTCTCCTGACGATTTATTGAAACAGTTACATCAAGCATTGCTAGGTGATAGCGGTGAAGCTCTAGGTGAGAAGATAGCGCAGCAATATCCTGTTGCTATGATCGATGAGTTCCAAGACACCGATCCTGTGCAGTACGGTATTTTTAGAGAAATTTACAAGCGTGAGCAGACCGCTCTGACAATGATTGGCGATCCAAAGCAAGCAATTTATGGTTTTCGAGGGGCAGATATTTTCACCTACATTGGCGCTAAAAAAGGGATTGCAAGTCACAACCAATTTACGCTAGCCACTAATTATCGCTCTGACAGTGATGTGGTGGCTGCGGTAAACACTATTTTCACGCGTCACCCAAACAGCTTTATCTATAACCAAGACATTCCTTTTATTGAAGTCAGTGCTAAAGGCAAAGCGCAGGATGCACGCTTTACCATTAACGGTGAAAAACACACCGCCTTGTGTTTTAGTGCACTGCCCAATGGCGATGAAGCTCTCAATAAAAGCGCAGCACAAGCGGGGTTGAGCCAAGCGTTTGCTGCGAAAGTGGCAGCCTTGATAGAAAAAGGACAAGCAGGGCTTGCTAAAATTGGTGAAGAGCCAGTGGTACCTGCCGATATTTGTATTTTGGTACGTGACCGTATTGAAGCCAGTTTAATGAAACGTGCTTTAAACCAGCGTGGTGTTGCCAGTGTTTATCTTGCCAGAGATAGTGTGTTTAGCCAGCCGTTAGCTATTGCCTTGTATCAGTTATTAGAAGTGCTGCATGGTAGCTATGATGAGGCTGCCCTTAGAGGTGTGCTTGCTGGGCCTTTGTTTAACCTTGAGCATCGTGCATTATTTGAATTGCAATTTAACGAACAAGAGTGGCAGCATTATTTGCAGCTATTTAGTGAGTTAACTCAGTTGTGGTATCGCTCTGGTGCGATGGCGATGTTAGAGCACCTGCTTTGCGTATGTGAGCTTCCTGTTGTTTGGCGGCAAAAGGGGATTGAAGTTGAGCGTTGGCTCACAGACTTTCGCCACTTGGCAGAGCTGTTACAGCATAAGCAGCTGGAGTTGGATGGCAGCGGTCGAGTGTTACGCTGGTTCTTATCACAATTGAATAATGCGCAAAGTGATAGCAGTCAAATTCGACTAGAGAGCGATGCTAACTTAGTCAAGATAGTGACGATGCACGCTTCAAAAGGGCTAGAATATCCTCTTGTTTTTATGCCGTTTGCGCTGGGCTATCGAGAATCAGATACCTGTGTGTACCATCAAGAAGGAAAACTCGTTGTTGACCTTGATGCGGGTGAGGAAGCGAAAGAAAGTGCTGAACAAGAGCGCTTAGCTGAGGATATTCGTTTACTCTACGTTGCGCTCACCCGAGCAGTGCATTACTGTGAATTGGGTCTATACGACATACAGCAAGGCAGAAGTAAAAAATCGGCGCTTCATAAAACTGCGCTGGGCTTTGTGTTATTTGGCGCGCAGACGTTTGATACGGAAAATGAATGGCAAAGAGAATTATCACAGCTTTGTGATACACACACAGCAATGGCCTTCACTTTGGTAGAGCAAGCGCAATACCCCAATCAAATTATTACCACCTCGGCAAATGAAGCGCCATCGCGACTGACTGCCAAAGTATTTACCGGTAACATAGAAAGGCACTGGCGTACTACCAGCTTTAGTCAGCTTAGTTATCATACCCACCATGGTGATAAACCCGCTGGCGCAGTAGATGAAAACCATTTACTCGATTTACCCGAGCAGCGCCAAGAAAGGGAAAAGAATGCCTATACTTTTCCAAAAGGGGCAAAACCTGGAAGCTGCTTGCACGAAATTTTTGAGCTGATTGATTTTACAGCACCGCATGTGCCACAAGGGGACGACAAACTCACGCTCACAGAGGCGGTAGCCAAATCGTTGGACAAATATGGTATTGCCGGTGACTGGCAAACTCCTACAGAGCAGTGGATAGCTAGTAGCTTAGCTACGCCACTACTTCCTCATACTGAACTACAACTTGCTCAGCTTAAACCAGAACATTGTATCGTTGAAATGGAATTCTATTTGCCTTTAAAGCCTCTCAGTGCCATGAAACTTAACAAGATCTTGAGTGATATTACCGGGCAAAAGTCATTTTTAAACTTTGATGATGTAAAAGGTACGCTAAAAGGCTTTATTGATTTGATATTTCAATGGCAAGGGCAATTCTTTATTCTCGATTATAAATCGAACTATTTAGGTGATAGTTCAGACGATTATCAACATGATAACTTAAGTGCGGCGATGTCCTCTCATCAATACCATCTACAATATATGATTTATACCGTTGCGCTGCATCGATTATTAAAGCAACGCCTACCTGACTACCAAGTGCAGCAGCATCTAGGTGGGAACTATTATCTGTTTTTGCGCGCGCTTCCAGATAACCAAGGTATTTTCTTTAATCAATTGAGTGTAGAGCAAGTTTTACAATTGGATGCGTTGTTTGAGGAGTCGGTATGAGTCAATTAAGTATGGACTTTGATGCCTTTGACCATGATAGTTTTATCTCTCTATTAGTAGAGCATAAACGTATAGGAAAAGCCGACTTAGCGCTGGCTAAGTTATTAAATGAACAGCGCCTAGATGATTATTTATATGTCTTTTTGTTGTTGTTAATTGCGCACTCACGCCAGCATAGTTGTTTAGCGCTCGAAGAGATTAATTGGCAAGACCCGTTTGAGCTGAACTATCTTGTTGAAGATGCCAGCCAAGCATTGTCACCTTTTATAAATACGACCATGACAGTACAGGCGCGCTTGCAACACCCGGCTATTGGTGAGGATAAACCGCTCAGGCTTTACGGCAGTAAGCTTTATTTGGCTCGTTTAGCTAATTACGAAGCGAAACTCGCCGGTTATTTTGAGACACTAGCAAGAGCTCAGGTTACATTAGATGAAGAAAAACTCAGCAGCTTGTTAGACTTCTACTTTCCACCGCAACAGGGAACAGAAGAGCTTGACTGGCAAAAAGTGGCTTGTACGCTTGCAGTTGTAAAGCGCTTTTGTGTGATCACGGGTGGTCCCGGCACTGGCAAAACGACCACAGTCACTAAGCTATTAGCGATTTTGCAGTCACTGTATGCACGTGCCCCTCTCACGATTAAACTTGTCGCACCAACGGGTAAAGCTGCGGCTAGGCTAAGTGAGTCTATCATTGGTGCAAAAGCCAGGCTAACCTTACCTTCTGATTTAGCCGAATTAATTCCAGAGCAAGCGCAAACAGTTCACCGTCTGCTCGGCGTGATCCCGAATAGTTTGCACTACCGTCATAATCAAGATAATCCATTACACTTGGATGTACTGATTGTTGATGAAGCCTCTATGGTTGACTTGTCTTTAATGGCAAAGCTGGTGGATGCGTTACCAAAACATGCTCGGTTGATCCTACTTGGCGATAAAGACCAGTTGGCATCGGTGGATACAGGCAATGTACTTAGTGATTTATGTGAGAATTTAACGCTGGGGCAAGTGCCAAACTATAGCCATGAACTAAGCACTAAATTGACCAGCTTAAGTAGGCAAGCGTTACCAAAAGGCGGTCATGAACCTGCCCAATTTATGCTTGAGGACAATCTCGCATTTTTACAAAAAAGCCACCGTTTCGATAGTAATAGCGGTATTGGCCAACTGGCATATGCGGTAAATAGCAACAATAAACGAAAATTAGACGCAGTGATTAAGCAAGGCTTTGCTGATCTGCAACTACATGAGCTCAATAGCGATGCTTATAATGCGCTTATTGTTCGTGCAGCAGCACATTATAAACGTTATCTTGAGGCAATTAATAGTGCACAAAGCGAAGCGTATATACACAGTGAATTTGCCAGTTATCAACTGCTCGCCGCCGTACGCGAAGGGCCATATGGCGTTAACGAACTAAATCGCCGAATTGAACTTAAGCTCGCTCAAATGGGACTTATCCAGCCTACAGGTCGTTTTTATGTTGGTATGCCGATTATGATCACGCAAAATGATTATCAGCTGAAACTTTTTAATGGCGATATCGGCATTATTCTGCGAGATGAGCAAGGAGACTTACAGGCCTCCTTTATAGATGAACAAGGTAACGTGAGGCGCTTTTACCCTGCGAGATTACCGAGCTTTGACCGAGTTTATGTAATGACAATACACAAGTCTCAAGGATCGGAGTTCGCCCATACCGCGATGATCTTGCCTCCAATCCAACGCGCTCAGCAGGGCATTAATCGGCAGCTCATTTACACCGGTATTACTCGAGCTAAAAAACACTTTGAATTAGTTGCACAATATAAGGTTTTACTCAGTGGCATGAACCGCAGTGTGAGTCGCAGTAGTGGCCTTCGGGAGCGACTCTCGTTTACGGAATGAGCCATTACATCAGGCTAGTTAGCGATTTTCATACGCATCATACTTTTTGGCAAATCGTTCAAATGCCGCTCTTAGCTCTGGGTTTTCATTGATCTGCGTTAGGATGTCGGCTTTTTGTGCCTTTCTTTTGGTGTTAGTGACTGAACGAACATCTGAAGCATCAGGCATGGAGAGATACTTTAAAGAATAAGCGGGGTTTTTTAAGTCTTGGATATTAAGCTGTATGTGCTGCTTGGTGAGGCTGTGAAAACTTTCCTTTGTGAATCGAGTTTCGCATTTGAATGATTTTATTTTGCTGCCATGTCGCGGCTTTTTATCACATTTAGTCTTGAATGAATCATCCGAGGCAAACTTGTTGTACAAATCATAAAAGTCTTTTTTGGCACTTTCCATTTCGAGCTTCAAGACATATTGAGGCTTTTCGCCAATGACTTCTATACGTTCAATCACTTGCTGATTGTTGTCATCTACAGATGCGACACTAAACAACGGAAAAGTCGCAACCAGAGCACCTATCAACTGACGTAAGTATACTGATGTCATTATTATTATCCTTATTATAGATACAATTTTAGTTAACGGTATCACAAGCAACCACATTGAACAATAAATAGCCGTATCTGAATCTATCTATTTTATTATTAATTTTTTGTTATTAACTTGTTTTATTTTTGAGGTGTTCTAAGGTTAGAGAGAGCTTAAGAGCTAGCTCGCCCAGTGAGTAGACTTGCCATCAGTTAACACATTAACTGATGGCGTTTTTTTAAAACTTAATTTTCTCTATAAGAGTATTGGGGTCAATTTCCAGCTCATCCATTAAAGACCATCGGGTCTGTTTCTGAATACTGCCYTTACCTAAAATCCAATAATCGTAGGTCTTATCGATATGGCCATTGGTGTGCTGAATAGTAAGCCAAGAATTAACATAACTGAGTAAGTCTTGATTGCGTTTTGCCACTGCAAAGCCTACGGGATATTTCAAGTCAGCACCCTTTGGTACTACAACCCCAAACTGGGGGTAAAACATACTCCAAGCAAAGCCAGCTTCGGCGCTAATCACCAAAGCGTCATATTGATCTGGATGTTCGAAATAGCTTTGTAGGTTGTTAATACTGGATACTTGCACTTTTGGGTTTTGCAGGGCTAATTGTTTGAGTATTGGCGCATACTCCATGTGTGCAAGCTTCAGCTTTTCCAAAGTAAGTAATGCGGACTTGTCTGTGAATCTTTTTAAATCATGATCTTTTGCTAACAAAGCCAGTTGTAATTCCAGTACTTTGTCACTAAAACGTACATTCTGTAAGTCAGTTATATTTATTTCAAGACCTGACATTGCAACATCAAAATAGCCCTTATTGAGGTAGGTTGCTAATTGCGGTTTTTTAAATGGAATAAACTCTACTCGTACTCCCAAATCAGATGCCAATCTATGAGCCAAACTGACATCAAAACCGACCAGTTGATCTTTTTGATTGAAGTAACTAAACGGCACATTATCAACGAGGTATCCAACACGCAGTAGATTACGCTTTTTGATCACATCAATATTGGTAAGTGATAATTCACCGCTTTGGTATGCCTTGGGTACATAGCTAAGTACATGCGCTGGCACAGTATCTGAAATCACCATATTAGCAATCGCTTCATCTGCCGACTTAGTTTGTTTGCCGAGGTAATTATTTGCTGTAAAGCTCAACAACATAAATGCCGGGAGTAAAGCTGATAGTAAGGTCAAATAGTAAACTGATCTTACTCGTTTCAAGTGGAGCTGTTTACGGTTGATAAAAATACACAAAAATACAAAAGCAAAGATATATACCACAGTGGTAGGAGAAACCACTTTGGCAGTCAGTACAGACATAGAGAGGTACAGCTGATAAGTGTCTGCGGGAACGCGTAAAATATCCAGTAAATAGGGAATAGCAATATGCACATTCGCAAAGTAACTCAGCATCGCCGACAAAGACACATTAGGGATTTGTTCGAAGCCGATTTGGTTGCCGGTAAGCCATGCTGCAAAAGAGACGAAAATTAAGGTAGTTAGCTTACCTAAACTTGGGAAGGTATAAGCGATAGGTACGAGCACCTCAGCAATGTGATCAGAGTTTTCATCGCTTTGCTTGATTTTGCGTAAATGGTCTTTTATCCCTTCGGTGATCACTGGTAATACAATAAAAACGTTGCCGGTACTGAATGCGGTGATCCACGCATTGCGCATAACCATGATGAGGTCGCGATACTTTACAGGGGTGAGTGCGGCAACAAGCATAGGGAGCAGCACTAACATCAAATACACGCCGACACATAAAACCACAACCCAGTACACCTGTAATTCAGACAGTTCTTCAGCGCTCATCGTGCCTGCCGTGCTTGCTGTCATAGCAAAAATACCGATAGGGAAGATGGCTATGATCTTCTTCGAAATGACCGACAGACCTTGACCGACGACTTCTAATACATCGAGTAACCGGTTCTTCTTTTGGTTAGAAATAAGCGCCATGCCCAGAGCGATACAAAATATGACTAAGGCCGGTACATTACCTTCTGCCATAGAAGCAAAAGGGTTTGAGGGAATATAATGTTTTACAAAGTCTATTTCGGGCGCTGCTGCAACCAGCGCAGGGGAGAAAAAGGTGCCAGCATCATGCGCTGGTAATGTCATAATAAAGCACCAGATCACGGCAAGACCTATCACCCAAATAGAGAGCATGACTAGCGCCGCTTTTGCAAGAATGCTTTTAACTTGTTCTGGATTAAATTTCCCCAACCCCACGATGAGGCTGACGACGATATAAGGAAGAATAGTGATTTGCATCAGGTTCACAAAACCTGTACCGATAGGCTTTAAAAATGATAACCGTTCACCGAAAATTAAACCAGCAAAAATACCAAGTATGAGCGCCCAAAGCATCCAGTTAATGTTTTTTAGAAAATTAAGCAATTTCGTCATGTGCTCAGTCGAAAAAAGAGCGGTATTTTAATTAGCTTAGCTTAAAACTTACTGAATGTTTGAGCGATTTGATTACAAATCATTGAGTGTTTACTCAAAGTTCATAATCATCCCCATTTTTGGCACGATAGCAGGCTCTTCCCGCGGGTTGTTGCACACCATGATAAAAGCTCATCCACAGCTTTTGAAGCTGGGTTTTAGTCTTTTTCCCAACCACAGATGCCAATGGTGTTTCAACGATGATATCTTCGATATGTGCATTATCAAATTGGCCAAGTGCTCCGCAGCGATTGAAGGTAACTTCAATATGTAAGCCATCGTCTTGCTTTAATAAAATAGCTTCCGGCGCTTCACGGTGACCGCAAAGCGCGACGAATTGGCTACACTTTTTTAAGCCACAATGGGTGCCGTTGGCAAAAAACGCAAGCAGGTGGTTGTAGTAAATCACATAGTCTGTCACCTCCATGTGTGAACCAAATTCTAAAGGACACTGTTCATCAAGATACTGTTTTGCCAGCATTGACTGTTGCGCTTTCGTATCGTCAATTAGTTGCTCTGTATGCGGTTGTAATTGCGCTGCCATGATCCACCTCTCTTGTTCATGTTGTCATAAATTGGGAAATATATTCTGGTTGTTTTGTATACATCTTGAGTGTAAGTTAAATATCTAAATAATTTCACAAAAAGAATTTCACAGTGTGAATTTCACAAAAAGGGGTGTGAAATAATGGCAAAAGCTGCAAGTTTAATTCGAAAATCTCACTTTTTGGGTACGAAAATAAGAAATTTAAGAAAGCGTAACCACCTAACTTTGGAAGATTTATCGGCAAGGTGTGTTAAGCAAGACCCGAGTAGTGCACCATCCGTTTCATACTTATCCATGATTGAACGGGGTCAGCGTACGCCAAGCGAAGCGATGCTAGAAAACTTCTCTAACGTATTTCAAAAGCCGATTGAGTGGTTTTTAGATAGTCAACCTGAGGCACCTGAGATTGCACCTGATAAGGGCAGCTCTGGTGGTATCGTGGGGATGGCGCTAGAGCCCAATTTTTTATTTGAGAAAGACATTTTACAAATCGCTATTCCAGAAATGCTCTCTCAAGCTGGTATTAGTGGTAGGCAGTTTGCGCACCTTCTGATCCGTGCCCATCAAGAGCATCACCAAAATCATTTTCCAGATTTGGAGCGTGTAGCCGATGAAGTTGGCGGTAAAAATTTATATTTAAGTTGTGAAGACCTGATGTCTCTTTTACAGGCCAAGGGACGAAAAGTAGAGTGGTTCGAGCAATCAGGAAGTCTCAATGAGGGAATGGTGACTTCTTACTTTAAAGAGCCAAATGTGGTGTTTATAAATCGCATACTACAATCCCATCCGGCGAGGATGAAATATGACTTAGCCGTTCATATTGGTCATGCAGTGCTACACAATAATGAGGGACTAGACTGTGTACTAAGTACAGGAGAAAGCCGTAAGAATAGTGACAACCCAGACCACGATACGCCAAATGCACAGGATATTCTTGGTGCTTGGCAAGACTTTGAATCAAGTTTTTTCGCTGGGGCACTGCTGTGCCCTCGCACGCCATTTCGACAGCTACTTGAAAGTAGAGGGTATGATGTTCGTGTGCATGAGTCGTTGGGGATTTCTGCGTCAGTAGCAATGCGTCGGATGACTTCCGTATCACCTTACCCGCATTGGCACTACTTTGACGCATATCAGGCTGGAAAGCTAAAAGCAGTATACCGAGGTAATGGGATCCCATTACCGTGGGGCAATATGCGCAGCGTTGCCGATCCTTGTCAGCATTGGGCCGTCTTCAGAAAGTTCCATGATGATAGTAATGCCGCCAGTGCCCAGCTTTCTATTCTGAATGTTAATGGCAAGCCAAGGTTATATTGCTGTGAATCAGTGAAAATCACAGATGTGGCAAATCGTCCTAGGGTGCTCTGCGCAGGTCTTGACTTAAATCCTGCCATTCGGGCTCAAGGTATAGATGCAGACACTTTAGTGGGAGAGCTACAGCAAGCGTGTATCAGTTATGGAGGTTCAAGTGTTGTGCCATACCATATGAAAACACAGTTATTGAGGGTTGCAAAAATTTTGAATATTCAGTGGGTTGAGAGGGGGCTTGAAGGCGCTGTCCGAGTCATATGTACTCGCGGCAAAAGTTGCCCCAGAAAGCCGGGGTGTTATGAACTCTCTTCTACCTGTCACGCTACATAGTTACTGTGCTCTAAACTATGTGCTATTAACGGCTGTAAAGAACATGTTTATTACTTTATGGTTGTTTTGTTTTGTGTAATATTGCGATAAATTGTGTTGATTAAATTCGAACAAAGGTCAGGGTTTTGGAAATTCGTCAAGCAGTGGGTCCATTAACACAAGTCTATTTTAATTTAGTACAAGCTTATGAGGCAGAGTTTTCGGCTCTGACGAAAAAGTTGCCAGATAGTAATGGTGTGTTTCAGTTAGATACGCCACTTGATGAACAACACTTTGGCTATTTGGCATATGAAAATGAATTTCCTGTTGGTTTTATCAATATCTTCAAAGCACACAACAACTTTGAGGTATGTGAATTTTATATTGTACCTGCGGCGAGGAAACGTAAACTCGGTTCTGCTTTTATGTCCAGAGTGTGGCAAATGTACCCCGGCCACTGGCAAATTAAGCAAATTCAAGGTGCTGATCACGCCATTAGTTTTTGGCGTAGTGTGTTGACATTAAACAGCATTGATTACATCGAATCTCAATATCAAGACGATTATTGGGGTGAAGTAAACAGGCAAGTATTTACCATTTAATTGCCCTGTGTGGCCCCAGGCATAAAATCAAGTTGATGTTTTGCCTAGGGCAAGTTGAGCGCCGCGATAAAACACACTAGGGGAACAAAAATCAAACCGCGAAGGCCAACAGGCTCTAGTTGTACTATTAAATTTTGCTTCTAATTAAATCTCTGACAAGTAACCTCGCTGGGTGAATGGCTTGATGAACACGCTCGCTAAACGGTCTTGCCTCGCCAAGTAGACCAGCAACTAAATGTTCTGTTGCAAGTGGTGCACTGCACAGTCCTCGAGCGCCAAAACCTGTAACAATGTGAATTCCTTGATAGGGCTGCGCAGCTTCATCAAAGCCGTAGTGTTTTCCCTTTCGTAAATTGGCAAACGCGGAACAAAATTCCTCATTATGTTGCACTTGACCAAGCATAGGTAAGTGATCGTTGAAGCAGCAACGTACCGCAGCCTTTTCTGAGACAATATCACCAAGACTGTTTACCAAATCTGTATCTTGATAAAAGCCTTCAAGTTGCGCACGGTTGGTCACATTATCCTCAGCCTTTATTGCCCGACTTTTAGTGTTTTTATCAAAGGTGGCTCCCATGCAATGTAGCTCGTCCATCGCGGGGGTAAAATAACCTTTATGACAAAGTACAGTTGTAAGTGCCTTGGACGCTTGACCAGCTTCAATATGAGAAACTTGACCACGAACACCATGCAGTGGCACATGCTGAGTCTGTTCGAAGCGATCTGAGTGCTCACCACCGCAGACAAAGACATCTGAAAAAGGCCCAAACGTCTGCTCTTCGGTATGAAGTATCCAACCTTGGGTCACTTTTTCTAGTTTGATAATATCTGTATCGAAATGTGCCTCAATTGGGGTGAGAGAGTTGGCTGCGTCAAATAACGCTTTTGTTGCTTCTGCCGGGTTTAACCAGCCCGCTTCGGGAATAAAAAGTCCACCGTATGGTAGCGGTGTGTTAGCAATAGCTGACGCTTGCTCGCTATCTACTGGGTATACTAAAGCATGTGGCCAGGCTGCTTTATCGACTAGATTTTGGTGTTGCGTTTGTTTAGCCTTGGTTACTGATTGCAATAGTACACCACACCAGTCGTGTGCAAATTCATAACCACTGCTTGCTAGGTGTTGATATAGACGCTTAGCATACAAAAAGCTGTGAGCGTAAAATTCACTTGGTGGTGTGTTATCTGCTTGTAAGTTTGGATAAACTGCACCTTGGCGATTGTGTGATGCGCCTTTTGCCAGGTCATCATCTTGACAAAATAGTGTTGCATTTAGGTTTCTTTTACTGAGATGGTAGAGCAAGCAGCTCGACGCAATACCACCACCAATCACTGCTATATTATTAAGCTGACGCGGCTGAACAGAGTAATATTGTGGCGTATTAGATTGTTGATTTGCGTGTTTGAGCTTGCCCACAACCATTTCGCGTTTGCGGCCAAATCCTTTCACTTTTTTACACTCAAACCCTGCTTCTTGTAGTCCTCGACGGACAAAACCTGCGGCAGTAAAAGTCGCAAAAGTTGCATTGTCTCGGCTCATATTAGCCATGGCGTTAAATAAGCTTTGTTGCCACATGTCAGGGTTCTTGCTCGGCGCAAAACCATCTAAGAACCAAGCATCAATAATCCCGTTTTGTTCAAAACTTATCTGCGGTAGGTTATCGTGAATATCTCCAAACCATAAATCTAATGTCACTGAGCCACTATCAAATTCTAGCCTGTGGCAGCCCTCAAGTGCCATAGGGTATTGTTGGCAAAGTTTTTTGGCAAGTGGCGCTAGAGTTGGCCAAGCTTGAAGTGCTTTAACTAAATCATCGATATGAATTGGATACTTTTCAAAAGATACAAAGTGAAGTTGGTTAACACTGGCGTCTTTGCTACGCTGGTTAAACTGATGCCAAGCATTGAGGAAGTTTAAACCAGTACCAAAACCCGTCTCTGCGATGACAAATCGATCTTTGCCATGATTTTGTAATCGCTCGTCGATATGGTTTTGAGTATAAAAAACATAATGTGATTCCGCTAGGCCATCATCATTAGAGAAATAGACATCGTCAAAACTATTTGCAACTGGTGTACCTGCATCATTGAAGTGTATTTGAGCGTTTTTTATCATGAAAGACTCTATATCTGACTTGTTATAGTGTATTTTACTGACTTTCTGCGCAATAGTCTGGTTGCATTTTTGTTTATTTAGGTTCAGAGTACATGTGTACGCTGGAAAGCTGACCACTTGACGCTAGAATTCAGCGTATAATACGCATAATTTGTAATATCGAAGGGAATATACCCATGAGAAGAGCCGTTATTACGGGGATCGGTGTCGTTTCGAGCATCGGCAATAACAAGCAAGAAGTTTTAGAGTCATTAAAAGCTGGTAAAAGCGGCATCGCTTTTAATCAGGAGTTTGCAGATAACAACTTACGTAGTCACGTGTCTGGTAATATAGATATTGACGTAAAATCTCTAGTGGACCGTAAGGCACACCGTTTTATGGGAGACGCGGCAGCGTTTTCTTATATTGCGATGGCGCAAGCAATTGAAGATTCAGGTTTATCAGAAGAACAGGTATCAAATGAACGCACCGGCTTAATTGTCGGCTCTGGTGGTGGTTCATCTAAGTATCAAGTTGAAGCTGCTGACATCTGTCGAGAGAAAGGAGTTAAGCGCGTTGGGCCTTATATGGTTCCGCGTACTATGGCTAGTACAACATCAGCATGTTTGGCCACTCCATTTAAAATTAAAGGCCTAAATTATTCTATCAGTTCTGCATGTGCGACCTCTGCGCATTGTATCGGTAACGCGGTTGAGCAAATTCAGTTAGGCAAACAAGATGTACTTTTTGCCGGCGGTGGTGAAGAGCTGCATTGGACACTGGCAATGGAGTTCGATGCAATGGGTGCATTGTCAACCAAGTATAATGAGACACCAGAGCTTGCATCTCGTACTTATGACGCAAACCGAGATGGTTTTGTCATTTCTGGTGGTGGCGGTATTGTTGTGGTCGAAGAGTTGGAGCATGCTCTGGCACGAGGCGCACACATTTATGCTGAAATTGTTGGCTACGGCGCAACATCAGATGGGTATGATATGGTTGCACCTTCAGGTGAGGGCGCTGTGCGTTGTATGAAGCAAGCGATGCAAAACATAAATGCACCAATCGATTACTTAAACACGCATGGTACATCAACGCCAGTTGGTGATGTAAAAGAGCTTGGCGCAATTCAAGAGCTATTTGGAGAAAACTCACCAGCTATTAGTGCAACTAAAGCAATGACAGGCCATGCGCTTGGCGCAGCTGGTGTACACGAAGCGATTTACTCTTTGTTAATGTTAGAAAATGACTTTATTGCACCGTCGATCAATATTGATGAACTGGACGAGCAAGCTCAAGGGTTAGATATTGTAACGCAGCGCCGTGATGGCCCATTGACAACCGTGATGTCGAACAGCTTTGGCTTCGGTGGTACAAATGCGACGCTCGTGATGCAAAAGTATAAAGGTTAAGTTTATACACTGTGTATCAGACATAAAAAAAGCAGGCTAGGCCTGCTTTTTTAATACTTTGTGCTTTAACGCACTTTATGTTTCATTAAACGTTCTTTATCTCGTGACCAGTCGCGGTCTTTTATATCGGCACGCTTGTCGTGTTGCTTTTTACCTTTTGCAAGATAAAACTCAAGTTTGACCCAGCACTTTTTCCAGTACATTGCTGTGGCGATTAAAGAGTAGCCATCACGTTCTGTTGCACCAATCAGACGAGAGATTTCGCGTTTATTTAGTAGTAGTTTACGATAACGAAGTGGATCGCATATCACGTGGGTTGAAGCACTATTTAATGGCTGTATCTGACTTGCCAACAAATACGCTTCACCATCTTTGATATGGATATAAGTATCTGAGATATTAACCTTACCGGCACGGATACTCTTTACTTCCCAGCCTTGTAATTCGATACCTGCTTCGAACTTTTCATGTAGTGAATACTCGTGACGCGCTTTTTTATTTAGCGCTATAGTATTGCTATTTGATTTACTTGAATTTTTCTTTGCCATAATGGCTTAGTCTACCTATAAATCCTGTTTTAAGACAGCGCTTTTTCATCAATGTGGTGTATTTTTACCTAGTCAGTGGCTGCAAACAAGATAAATCTGCAAAACCTTGATAAAATCCCCTTATTAAGAGTTGGAGTGTATATGCCACAGATAGAAAAAAGTGCTTTGGTGATGTATAGCACCAAAGAAATGTTTGAACTTGTGAATGATGTTGATGCGTACCCTAATTTCCTACCTCATTGCTCAGATGCCAAGGTAATCAATAGCGATGAACAGGGAATGACTGCTAGCTTGGAAATATCAAAAGCAGGCTTAAAAAAATGGTTTACCACCAAAAATGAATTCGATGGTAATCGTGTGAGAATGTACTTAGTTGACGGCCCATTTAAATCACTGCATGGTTATTGGGAGTTTACTGAGCTGGATGATCAGGCTTGTAAGGTGAGCTTAAAATTGGAGTTTGAATTTGCCAGTAAATTGATAGAAATGGCATTTGGTAAATTATTCAATGAAGTAGCCAAAAATATGGTATCTGCTTTTACTCAGCGCGCTAAAATCGTGTACGGAGCAAGATTATGATAAAAGTTGAAGTGGTCTTTGCATTACCTGACAAAGCGACATCTGTGTCAGTTGACGTACCAGAGGGAACCTCGGCTGAGCAAGCGGTTTTACAATCGGGCATATTGGATAAGTGTCCAGAGATTGATGCAAATAATTTAACGCTCGGAGTTTGGAATCGCACGGTGAAGCTACATCAAGTAGTGAATGATGGCGATAGAATAGAAATATATCGTCCGCTTATAGCCGATCCAAAAGAAGCGCGCAGACGTCGAGCAGAAAAAGCAAAAGAGGAAGGGCGAGCGAGTAAAATCACTGGAGGTCGTCCAACGACACCTGGAAATAATACCAATTAGACTTAATATTTGCTCAATTTGAAAGAGTAAATCTGACGCTAACTGACTGCTAGAAAGGCATTAATTATCCGAAGCTCAGGTTACTTAGCTTCAAGCACTGAATGGGTGTTGAGCATTAAAAAAGGGGAAATCATTTCCCCTTTGACTACGAAATACTGACCGACTAGTTATGAATCTAGCGGCGTGTTAAATTCTTCAGGTTCTTCAAAGTCACCACTGATCCGCACTAGCTTGTCATTCTCAAAATAGACACTGAATGATTTTCTTACCTCTGATGGTCTATCAATATTAAACACATATTGGTAGTGCCAGATATTATTGTTAAACGCGTCTTTCGCCAATGGTGTGCCGAGTACATATAATACTTGCTCTCTGGTCATTTGCACTCGAAGCTTATCTACATCTGACTGCTCTAAGAAATTACCTTGTGGCACGTTGATGCGATAAATCCAGCTTGAACAGCCAGACAAAAACACAGTCATAACTACAGCGCTGAGCCAAACAGAAAGGGTTTTATTAGACAGCATGAAATTGTGTATCCTTATTATCAGTTGTTAGCATGATACCGATTGCACAGAGAAGGTAAAGTCTCTTAGCGGATTTGGACTGCGTTAAGTGTAAAAAGTTCGTCTGTAAGTTGCAATAGGTGCAAAAAACCGTTTTAGGTGCAAATTAAGGAGGTAAGTAAATTGCTTGGGCAAGCTTTACTTAATCAAACTGACAGGGCAAATCATCAGGCTGTGTGGAGTTTGTATATTATAGAAACACGCTTTGGGCATTGGTACACCGGTATCACGACTGATGTAGAGAGGCGTTTTCATCAACACCAAAGCGGTAAAGGAGCAAAAAGCCTAAGAGGAAAAGGACCTCTTGTCCTTAAATTCCAATTTGCTGTGGGCTCTAGAAGGCATGCCTCCAAACTCGAGTGGCAAATTAAGCAGCTCACCAAGGCTCAAAAAGTTCAGCTGGTTGAGTCTAAAGGAGAGCGTGTCAACGATAAAATAAAGTCACTGATGAGCGCAACCCCAGCCTGATATTTATCAATATCCATGTTTTTTACAGTGTCTTTGGTAGTGTGGTGATGCTTGTCCTCTCCAATACCAAAATAAATATAGGGTATTCCGTTGCGATAAAAAGCGTAATGATCACTGGCTTTATGCCAATCGATACGGGGGTTATCGGCATAGCGTGCCATTTGTCGCTGCGATGAAACGACAGTTAATTTCAGCGGTGCTTGCTTCATACTCTTTAATTGCGATTTGAATTGACTAAACCCTGGAGAAAATAACGCAAATAGGCGGTTGCTCTTGTTTACTCCTAACATATCTAAATTAATATTAACGGCGATGTCTTGGTTTAATTGTTTAGCGTAAAACTTAGCCCCATGAAGGCCGCGCTCCTCAGCATCTGTTGCGACGAATAAAATATCTCTAGAGCGATTCGTTTTAGCTAGTTGTCTTGCGATGTAAAGCATTGCGGCTGTACCTGAGGCATTATCATTTGCGCCTGGGTAGTGCTTTCTTCCCGTCGTGCCCAAATGATCATAGTGAGCGCTGATCACAATCGGGGTCTCACAGCGAGGCTGTGTACAGGGGAGAGTAGCGGTGACATTATGGCCGGTATCCTTGCTAAAAATGCCTGCTCTAAAAGTAAATTGTTGATATTTAGGATTGGCGCCTGACGCCCGAAAGGCGTCATAAATATACTGCGCGCTAATGTTTGGGCTTTTGCTGCCACTTTTCCTTCCACGATGACTGACACTTGTGAGCGTTTCTAAATCGGTTATCAGTGAGCCACTTTGAGCTTGAACGCTTGGTAGTGACCCCCAGACGAATAGAACACACGCACAAGCTATGCCTAAGTTACGTCCTAACATACGAAGTTTACCTCTCTTTATTATTGTTTTCAGAAGGTTGGTTATTTGCGATACTTTTGAGTAGTGCTAACTTTCCTTCATAACGCAGCTTGTCGTGCTCGAATGATGCTGTGTTATATGCTTTTTTTAGGTACCGGTCCGCAGCTTTTTTGTCATTTTGTGCAAAAGCAACTTTAGCTAAGCCAAAATAGCTTTCATGAAGGTTTTTATCCAGCTCCCTTGCTTGTAAGTAAAAATGCTTAGCGCGGCTAAAATCACCACTGTTAAATGCTTCGTTGCCTAGCACCAGCATATAATAGGGGTTGTTTTTTCTTTGTTCGTGAATATTTCTTTCAATCGTCTTTGCGTCATCGTTTCTGCCGGTTAAATAATATAGCTTTGCTAAATTGCCAAGAGCATTACGATTATCCTTATTAATTGCAATGGCCTGCCGGTAAGCCCGCTCCGCGAGCTGGTATTGATCTGTGATCCGGTAGAGAATGCCGAGATTGCCCCAAGCTCCATCGTGATATTGGTCACTCTCTATCGCCGCACGATAGTAACTGTACGCCATATCTAGATCGCCTTTGATCATCTCCATTGCACCTTTGTTATTGTAAAACATAGACAAAATAGTGCCTGTCGAGATTGAACTGGTGCTAAAGTGTTGGTTTCGACTGTTTGGATCAAAATCAACGGTTACCGAGGTGGGTTTTACGTATAGGGTTTTAATAGCATCTTGAGTATTGTCTACTTCAAATATTTTTATATTTACATGGCCTGTGAGCAGACTATAGCCTTGGCTTTCATCCCAATATTCTGGGATATGTACGCGCTGAAACTGAGTTTTCAACCCCACTTGTTTTGCGATGGCATGCGTTAGAATTGACAGCGATAAACAATTGGCGTTCATACTACTGAATGCTTGGCTAGCGGTTAGGTTTGCACCTGATAAATAGGATAATGAATCATCTCCGCTATTGACCAAAAACTCCATTAGCATTTTTGCACGTTTTACCCCAATTTCTTCATTATGGAAGTAGTGCTCTAGTTTAGCCTTGATCTCATTATTCAACTGAAAAACATCTTTGTGAGATTCAACTTGTTGGATATTAAAGTGATGTGTTGAGTTTAGAATTGAGGTATCGATAGTCGCTTTGGGTGTGCTGTTACACCCGCTGAGTAAAGCCGTTAGGATAACCATTAAACACTGAGTAACCGCCTTCATACAACCTCCTAGCAGTGTTCTATTCGCTGTAACTAACTCGATAACTCCGCTATCGTGTCCTGATATCGCTAAAGTAGTTATCCGTATGAGCTAAAAAATATTCCAATTAAGTTTTTACTATAAGCTTTTCAGGCAGTCGGTGTCGAATTTTCCACCATATATTATTTTGATAGAACGCTAAAATGGTATCATCGATTTTGGTTTATCAAGTCACAGATTAACTGTTTCTAGTTATGAATGTAGACTAAAAGCGCTATGAATGCGCGACTATATTTGTTACCTGATGTAACAGCGGGGAGGGTACCCAATAGAAGTGCGCCCACACAATGTCGTGCAGGCGCTGTTACTTTGGCTGTTTAGAAGCTGGCGACCAAGTCATCCAGCGTTTTGGCAGAATCCGCCAAACGTTGAATCGCTTGTTCAGTGTCGAGCTGTTCATTCATTACAGCATCACTAATTTCACTAATTTGCTCAATGTTACGACCCACATCGGCCACTACGTTGCTTTGCTCTTCCGTTGCTGTTGCGATCAGTGCAGTCATGTCGTTTATTTGATTTGCAGTTTCTGAAATCTCAAGCATTAGCTCTACTGAGGCTTGCATAGTTTGGACACTTTGCTCCGCTTGAGTGCTAGACTGTTGTATTTGATTGACTATGTTGTCAGATACTTGAGTGAGTTCAGAGATTGTTGCTTGAATTTCATCTGTAGAGTGTGAAGTTCGACTTGCCAAGGCTCTCACTTCATCTGCTACCACTGCAAACCCTCTACCATGTTCACCGGCTCGAGCTGATTCTATTGCCGCATTTAGGGCAAGCAGGTTAGTCTGTTCAGAGATCCCTCTAATGACGTCAACAATATTAGCAATTGATTGGGTCTTTTGTGCCAATGTCGCCACTTGACCTGCCATATTATCAATATCTCCAGCCAATAGATGAAGTGTTTCTTGGCTTTGTTGAACCCCCAGTCTGCTGTCTTTGGTTGAAGCTTTACTTTGCTCAGTGAGCTTGGCTGTACTCGTTGCACTGCTGGCAATTTCTTGTACTGTTGCACCCATCTCATTAATCGCGGCAGCAACAGACATAGTTTGTGACTTTTGATCGTCCAAAGATTGTGAGTTTTGTTGGCTTTGTTTAAACACAGCTTCACTAGTAATACGAATTGAGCGGCTCTCTTCAGCTACTGAGTGGATCGCTTCCTCAATTTTACTAATAAACTGATTAAAGCCGCCAGCTAGCGCTTGTAATTCAGGCTGTGCGGAATCTGGCAAGCGATAGTTTAGTTTTGCATTGCCACTTCCTAGCTGCTCGAAAAGTTCAGCCATTTTCTTCAGTGGTGCACTGAGATTTTTAGCTAATAACATACTAATGATGCTGGCAACTAAAGCTATCACCAGCGAAAAGCCGATAACTTGCCATTGCAGAGCCGTGATCCCACTGTTAACTTCACTGGTTGGGACCTGAGCAATCACAAATAAATCGGTCTCTGGAATTGGGCTTGCGGCAACTAAATTAGCTTCGCCATCAACTTCGAGCTCCTTAACAATAAATTGTCTTGATGAAGTTAGGTCATGGCTCTGTTGGCCATAGAAATCCTCAAGTGAAGATTTTGCGACTTTGCTTGCGTCAGGGTGTAATTGCACAACCCCTTCTTTATTGACAACAAATACAAAGCCTGTTTGCTCGATTTTCATGTTGGCGAGCATTGACTGCATATCGTCAATACTTTTTGCAAGTCCAGCTAAACCTACCCCAGCTAATTGCTGGTGGTTAACGAACATCTTCACATCCCCTGGTGCTTCTTGGTAGATGCTGATTGAGTAAGCTTCAGCGCTGTTAGTAAAGCCAAAAAACCAACCATCTTGCTGCCGGTCTAAGACACGTAAAAAGCCTTTTTGATTCCAATACTGGCGGGTATCGCGGTTTGCCCAAGATGCTGTAACCAAGTCATATTGCGTTGCGATACGCTTGAGTTCGTCAACCAGCAGTTGCTCATTTAAGGTATTTTGTTTTGCTGCTTGTGTGATAAGCAGGTTACTAGAAAGCTGTTGAGCTGCGTTTTTCAGTGTATCTATTTGCATGTGTAACGACTTGTTGATGCTTTCGATTTTACTAGGTAACTCCGACTGCATCATTCGTTCGTTGATTAATGTCTTGGCGCTGTAAAGCGAGGTAAACCCGATTAAACAAGCGACAGCAATCGCAATGATACTACCCAGCAGGGTAATTCTCTGAGTAATTGTTAAGCCTGTGTTTTGCATTCGATTTGTGTGTGTAATCCCGTGGAACCGATTATTCTAGCATAGTAAATAACCAGCTCGGAACAAGTAACGGCGTTAGTTTCGAAAAAATAATTTAGAATTATAAAATAACGTTAATATCAGAACTTAGTGTTAAATCATGATGAGATAAATGAGAGTTAAGGTTGAGAGTAGGTGATAAAAGGCCACGATCTCAGGGAAGAAGGCGGCCTTGGTTACTAACAAGCGAACTGTATTTGTTGCAAATTTATCTATACTGATTACACGATTTTCTTCATCTCAGACATGTAACCACGCAGTGTTTCACCAATTTTTTCTACCGGATGATTGCGGATAGCTCGATTGACTGCGATGAGCTTCTGGTTATCAACATAATTATCATCGCCAGCTAACCCCTCACCAATTTCTTGTTTTGTAATGGCCTCCATGAACGGCTTTAACAAAGGCAAGCAGGCATGGTTATATAAATAGCAGCCATATTCAGCTGTGTCGGAAATAGTTCGGTTCATCTCAAATAGCTTTTTACGCGCAATAGTATTGGCAATTAATGGGGTTTCATGAAGTGATTCATAGTACGCAGACTCTTCAATGATCCCCGCGGCTGTCATGGTTTCAAAGGCAAGCTCTACACCTGCTTTTACCATTGCCACCATTAAAATACCTTTGTCAAAAAATGCTTGTTCTGAAATCTCAGTATCAGCATTGGCTTGTTTTTCAAATGCTGTCTGTGCGGTCTCAGCGCGCCAAGTGAGTAATTTTGTGTCATTCTCAGCCCAGTCAGCCATCATACCTGAAGAGAATTCACCACTGATGATGTCATCCATATGTTTGTTATACAGAGGGCGCATCAGCGCTTTTAGTTGCTCACTTAAGTCGAATGCTTTTACTTTTGCAGGGTTTGAAAGCCTATCCATCATGTTGGTTATACCACCATGCTTTAGTGCTTCAGTGATTACTTCCCAGCCGTATTGTACTAGTTTCGATGCGTATCCAGGCGGTATTCCTTCTTCAACCATTTTATCAAAGCATAGCAGTGAGCCAGTTTGTAACATGCCACATAAAATAGTCTGCTCGCCCATCAAGTCCGATTTTACTTCTGCGATGAATGAAGATTTTAACACGCCGGCACGATGGCCACCGGTTCCTGCTGCGTAAGCTTTAGCTTGCGCCAGACCTTTGCCTTGAGGATCGTTTTCTGGATGAACTGCAATCAGCGTAGGTACACCAAAGCCACGTTTGTACTCCTCGCGTACCTCAGTGCCAGGACATTTTGGCGCAACCATAATGACAGTGATGTCCTCACGCACCTGCATGCCTTCTTCGACGATATTGAAGCCATGAGAATAAGCGAGTGTTGCACCTTGTTTCATTAACGGCATAACTGCATTAACTACCGCGGTGTGCTGTTTATCTGGCGTTAAATTAAGCACTAAGTCAGCATCCGGGATCAATTCTTCATACGTGCCTACTACAAATCCATTTTCTGAAGCGTTTAAAAAAGATTGACGCTTTTCTTCAATGGCAGAAGGACGCAACGCGTAGCTTACATTGAGCCCCGAGTCACGTAGATTTAACCCCTGGTTCAAGCCTTGTGCGCCACAGCCGACAATGACTAGCTTCTTTCCGATTAGCACGTCGACACCTTGTTCGAATTCTTTGGGATCCATGAATTCACATTGCGAAAGTTGAGCCAATTGCTCACGTAAAGATAAAGTATTAAAGTAATTCGACATGGTATTTCCTGACTCTAGATAGAAATAAATTAAGCTCAGAGTAGGGCTAACTTTTAATTACGTAAAATGATATATTTGAACCATAGTGTTTCAAAAGGTGAAATGCCGTGAACCATAAACAATTAAAATATTTTTTGGCGCTAGCAGATACATTACACTTTTCAAGAGCAAGTGAACGCTGCTTTGTGAGTCCGCCGACCTTAAGCCGACAAATTAAACAATTAGAAGAAGAAGTTGGTGCCGCTTTATTTTTACGAGACAACCGAACGGTTGAATTAACCCAGCAAGGCAAAGCATTTGTGCATTATGCTCAGTCAACGCTTGCGAGTTGGCGTCAATTTAAAACCGAGTGCTTGGATGATGATAAGCCTTTAACTGGTGAGCTTAGCTTGTTTTGCTCAGTAACCGCGACATACAGCTTTATTTATGATTTGTTTGCACAGTTTCGTGCACAATATCCAAACGTTGAGCTGAATTTGATTACCGGAGATCCGGCTCATTCTATTGCAGAGGTTGCCAGTGGTAAGGAGGACGTTGCTGTCGCGGTTAAGCCCAAACACTTACCAAGTGGCATTGAGTATTTACCAATCGGGCGTTCACGGTTAGTCTTTATTGGCCCAACGATGGATTGCCCGCTGAAACAGTTGATTGAAACACATAGTCAGGGTGAAATGCCTTGGCAGCACCTGTCTTTTATCATGCCAGAGCAAGGCGTACTAAAAGAGCGTATTGATCTCTTTTGCAAAAAGTACAACTTTTCACCGAAAGTATATGCGCATGTTTCGGGCCACGAAGCAATGGTTGCACTTGCAAGTTTGGGCTTTGGGATTGCCTGTGTGCCAGAGATTGTGATCAGCCAAAGCCCATTTAAAAATCAAGTTCAGTTGCTACAGCTTAGATCGGATGAGATCGAAATAGGGCTTGTAACTAAGAATAAAAGATTATATGACCCAGTAGTAAAAGCCCTTTGGGGTACGGCAAAAGGATTATTTAAGCTGTAAAGCATCCATTCAGGTTGCGTGACTACACTGTGCCCATCCATGTTGAATGAATGAGGTGCGTCCGTGTCTACTATCTTGGTTGCACAAAGCAATAATAATATATTGACATCGCAACAAAAAATGCTCGAAGAGCAGGGCTATACAGTTGAGTTGTTAAGAGAGTTAGGTCAATTAAATGGCCTTTCTGGTAAGTCGATAAACGGCATTGTGTTGGATCAGACTATTGCGTCTGTGCCGACCTGTGACTCAATTAACCAGTTTAGACAAAAGTTTAAAGCGCCTGTTATTGTGAGTCTTGATAGCGATGATGAAGATGTTCATAGCTTGTTTTTAGAATTAGGTGCAGATGAAGTTATCTCTAAAGATGCCAAGCCTAGGTTATGGCGAGCAAGACTTGATGCTCTGCTCAGAAGGCAATCAGCGAATGCACACTATGATGATGCACCACAACAATTAAGTTTTGGTCAACTGCATATAGACAAAAATACGCGTCGGGTAAGTTATGGGCAAGAGCGCATCGATCTGACCACCCATGAGTTTGAATTATTGTGGCTACTCGCCAGTAACGGTGGCAAAGTGGTGAAAAGGGAGTTTGTATATGAACAGATTTTGGGTAAGTATTACCGACCAGACACACGCACAATAGATGTTCGAATTTCTCGCCTTCGCAAAAAGTTATATGACAACCCAAGTCGGCCTGAAAAAATAAAAACAATATGGCGCCAAGGTTACTTGTTTGTAACAGATGTCTGGAACTAGCAAAATATAATTTGATTTAGCGCAAAAGATACTTCGAATTTTTCGAAGATACACTTCGTACAAATTTGTTAAACTAATCGATTAAACAACAGCATAAACTTATTTTAATAAGTTTATGCTGTTGTTTTTTATTAGATAATATCAATCTTATTCCACAGCTACGGTGATCTGCAGAAGTGTATCAAGGTAGCAAAGTTGGAAAAATTGTTATTTATACAATGCAAATAATATTGATTGCTATTTAGGTGTGTGTATACTTTACGCCTAGTTATGAAAAAATATAAACATAATTAGTCTCAAAGGAACAAATCAATGGCACTTAAAAAGTCTCTGTTAACGACTGCTATCCTTGCTGCTACTTTAGGCCTCACTGCATGTGGTGGGAGCTCTTCTAGCAACGATTCAAACAATAATGACAATACCAACACAACCCCACCGGCTACCAATGCTGCACCAACTATCACAGTTGAAAGCGCTTCAGTTTCTGAAGACAGTCTTGGCGCTGCGGTTGCAAATATTTCTTTCGCTGACGACAGTGATGCAATTAACGCGTTAACTTTGACTATCTCAGATAATCGCTTTGAAATTGTGGAAGGTGTGGTAAAACTGAAAGCTGCAAACGCGCTAAACTTTGAGCAGGTTGAGGGCGGAAAAGTGTCGGTAACTATCACTGCAACTGACAGCAAAGGTGCAAAAACAGAAGTTGAAACCGAGATTTCAGTTCAGCAGATCAGCGAAGAAAATAAAGCAGGCGTTAACCGTTATGCTTTCAACAATACTCAAGGCGCTTCTTCGGTATCTTACTCAGGACAGATTGCTCGTCATGCAGCAATGGTTCATGTTAAGAGCTTGATGGGTAAGCTAGACAACGAAACGATTGGAAATGCGGCAGATCAGAAAACAGCGGCTGCGGCAATAACACAAATCAAAAACTTCTTAATGCCAACAGACGCAGTGGTACTTGACGAAACACTTGACTTTGCTGCAGCAATTAACGCACAACAAACCACGCTTGGACAAATCTCTAGCTCACTTAAAAAAGTAGCTGGTGAAGGTGGCAAAATTGCAGGCCGCGATAGCACTTACATGCATAAAGCATGGGAAGAAGACGGCAATATGGTCGGCTGGAGTGATTTTGGCACGCAGCCAAAAACTCCTGAAGGCCTAGTGTTACATTATCTAGACCTGCTAGAAGCTCAACTGACTCAATTTGAAAATGGCTCGACCATCGAAGCTGAGCACAATGGCACAAAAGTGACCCTTAATAAATTGTACGTGACACCAGAAGGCCTAGACTTAGCTCAATTGGTACAAAAGCACTTAAACGGTGCAGTATCTCTTTCCCAAGCTGCAGATGACTACCTTGATGATTTACTAATTGGTGATAAATCAGCAAATAATGCAGCACTGGCGGATGGCAAGAGCTATACTGACCTTGAGCACAAGTTTGACGAAGGTTATGGATACTTTGGCGCTGCTATCGACTATCTTGATTACACCGATGATGAAATTGCAGGAAAAGGTGGCCGTGAAGCATATGGCAGTGGTTATCATGATTTAGACAAAGACGGTAAAATTAACCTACTGTCAGAGTATAACTTTGGTAACTCAACTAACGCTGCGAAGCGAGACCGTGGTACAGAGTCAAACACAAAACCTACAGATCTTACCGCTGAGGCTCAGCTAGCCTTTATTGAAGCACGTAAACTTATCGCAGATAACTTTGGTACTAATGTTGCTCAGTGGTCAGACGAAGATAAAGCGCGTTTAGAGACACTGCGTAACCAAGCACTGCTTGCGTGGGAAAAGTCAATTGCAGCAACAGTTGTACACTACATTAACGACACAATCTCTGATGATGACGGCGATTTAGACGATATTGCATCTGGTAATTTTGACGCTGATAAATTCTATACTGTCGCGAAGCACTGGTCTGAGATGAAAGGATTTGCTTTGAACTTCCAGTTTAATCCATTTTCTCCAGTAACAGACGCTGACTTTGCTAAAATTCATGAGCTAATGGGTGATAAGCCAGAGCTTGCTGCTGATAAAGTAGAAGCATATAAGAGCGCATTACTAGAAGCTCGTAGCATTATTGCAAATGCCTATGGCTTTGATGCAGAGAATGTTGCCAACTGGTAATCTACAATTTGCTTTATAACGTAAAAAGGTTAGCCGATGTATCAGCTAACCTTTTGTTGTATATAGATAATAGAGAGCGCTAATGAGAGTATCTACACGTTTAAGCGCCGCAGCGTTTGCGGTCGCGTTAATATTGTCGGGCTGTGGAGAAAGCACTTCAAGCAGTCAAGGGTCTGGGGTAAAAGACAATGACA
This sequence comes from Pseudoalteromonas sp. J010, assembly GCF_003934235.1. Lineage (NCBI taxonomy): Bacteria > Pseudomonadati > Pseudomonadota > Gammaproteobacteria > Alteromonadales > Pseudoalteromonadaceae > Pseudoalteromonas > Pseudoalteromonas sp. J010. The sequence continues at coordinate 36,538 of NZ_RDBW01000022.1, forward strand.
ATTCAGGCACTGACAACCCGACCTTACCGACACAGTTTGATGAAGCTGCCTTGGTTGCTAATTTGGTAAACAATGTGCTGACCCCAGCGGTAACACAGTTTAACGAACTAGCTGTAACGCAACAGCTGGAAGTTGCAAATTACTGTTCAGGTGAAAAAAACTCAGCAGAAAATGTAGCGACGTTGAAGCAAAGAGCTCAAGACAGCTGGCGCGCAGCCATGATGGGGTGGCAATACGTTGAGTTGATGCAGGTGGGACCGCTTACCACCAACAGTAAAGAATTAAAAAATAATATTTATGTCTGGCCTGCAACGGGCTCTCTTTGTGACATAGATTTAGATGTGGTGTATTTTGAAGCTGGCGTGATTAATGGGAATAGCAACAACCCTTACGACATTACACAGCGTACCGCGAATCGCAAAGGGTTAACTGCACTTGAACATTTATTATTTAGCACCAACCTTGCGCATAATTGTTCAACCGTGAATGATGCACTGGCACCATGGAATAACCGTCCTGATCAAGAAAAGCGTATTGCTCGCTGCGAATTTGCAACGGCTGTTGCTAAAGACATCGAAGGGCATAGTGACACGTTACTCACTCAATGGAGTGGTGATAATGGCTACGCAAAGCAACTACTGAATGCGGGTCAACCAGGCTCAGCATTTGACACCCCACATTTGGCACTGAATGAAATCTCCAAAGCACTTTTTTATATGACTGAAGAGCTCAAAGACGGCAAAATTGCAACGCCTCTTGGTTTGGGCTTTCCGAATGCTTGTGGATTAGAAGCGTGCCCAGAAGCGGTTGAGTCGCCAATTGCTGAACATTCAAAAGAAAACCTACTGGCGAATATTCGTGCATTTAGGAATATTTTTACAGGTAACGGTCAAGATCCAAAAAATACGCTGGGCTTTGACGACTTCCTCGAAGCTGAGCAAGGTGATGAGGTCAAGGCGCGTATGCTTGCAGGTCTTGATGCCGCAGAAGCAACTTTGTTGGCAATGACGGGGAGCTTAAAAGCAGAGCTCGCGACATCTGCTGAACAAGTTACGCAGGCACACTCAGATGTTAAAAAGGTAACTGACGATCTGAAAACAGAATTTATTGAGAAACTTGCATTAGAGCTTCCAAAAACTTCGGCAGGTGACAATGACTAAACGCACTATAATAAAGAAATCTTTACTGGCGGCAGCGGTGATAATCGCGCTACCTCAAGCACAAGCTGCAGACGATAAACAAGATATAGAACATATCTCTATTATTAGCCATCATGATAAACTGAGAAAAGAAGCAGGCTCTGCAACTTTGCTTTCAGAGGCGCAGTTGGCGGAATATGAATATGATGATATTCACCGTATTCTGTCGAACGTGCCTGGCGTTAATATCCGTGAAGAAGATGGTTATGGCTTGAGGCCGAACATTGGATTTCGCGGTGTGACACCAGAGCGCAGCAAGAAGATCACGATTATGGAAGATGGCGTGTTAATCGGCCCATCTCCTTACTCGGCTCCCGCTGCCTACTATTTTCCTGTACCGACTAGAATGACAGCTGTGGAAGTCTTTAAAGGACCAGCGGCAATTAAACATGGCCCACAAACGGTAGCTGGCGCACTTAATTTAGTAACCCGTCAAGTTCCTGAGTTTACCGAAGGCGGAATTGACGTGGCTGTTGGTAGTGACGGCTACGCCAAAGCACATGGTTACTACGGCTCAGTGGTGAATAATGTTGGTTTTCTATTTGAAGCGGTAAATCTGCAAGCCGATGGTTTTAAAGAGCTAGATGGCGGTGGAGATACTGGGTTTGAAAAAAATGATATATTGGCAAAGTTTAATTATAAACTTTCTCAAGGTGGATATGACCACACGTTTGGGCTGAAGCTAAGCTATGCAGATGAACTATCTGATGAAACATACCTTGGCTTAACAGAGGAAGACTTTGCTCAAAATCCTTACCGCCGATACGCAGCTTCTCAACCTGCTGAAATGGATACTAAGCACTCTCAAATCATGCTTTCGCATATACTTGACGGTAACGGCGTAAACGTGACCACAAGACTTTATCGCAATGACTATGAGCGTGCATGGCTAAAGCTCAATGGTGTAGGCGCTAAAGGTGGTGCTTCATTATCCAAAATTATTGCAAACCCGGAATCGTTTGCAAATGAATATGGTGTGATCACAGGAGCACGGGATTCAGTTGTGGCTGGCTCAAATATTTTCTTGAATATGGGAACCAATGACCGCGAGTATTTCTCTCAAGGGCTGCAAGTCGACGCTAATAGTAGCCTAACAATGTTTGGCTTGACTCACGATATTTCAGTCGGGGTTCGTTTTCATGAAGATGAAATTGAGCGTAAGCATTTTGAACAAGCCTATGCCATGGAAAATGGGATCTCGACACTGATTGAGGGGTCGAAACAGTTCACTTCTCTCAACACAGAAAACACCAAGGCTTGGTCAGTCTACATCGAAGATAAAGTGCAACTTGATGCCTTGACTCTCGGTGTGGGTTTGCGTGGTGAGCTGATGGATATGTCATATCAAGATAACAAAGACGCAGATGTGTGGATTGATAAAACAACTAGAATTTGGTTACCAAGCCTTAGTGGTTTTTATCAACTCTCTGATGATGCGGGTCTGTTATTCGGGGTGCATCAAGGGTTTGTGCCTTCATCACCACTGCAAGATCCAGATATAGAGTTAGAGAAAAGTGTCAACTATGAGTTTGGTGGTCGCTTTAATGATGGCGTAACGCAGTTTGAAATTGTGAGCTTCTTTAATGACTATGAAAACTTGAACGAAAGCTGCGGTCAATCGAACTGTGGCGTAAACGATCAGCAAGACCAACAGTTTAGTGGTGGTGAAGTTGATGTTTATGGTCTAGAAATGCAGTTTGCACAGCGTTACCCATTAAATCTGCAGATAGATATTCCGTATAGTTTGACATACACCTATACCAAAGGTGAGTTCCAAAATGAGCGTGCTACAACATTCGCTCAGTGGGGTTATATCAAAGCGGGCGATGAGCTTCCATACTTACCATCGCATCAAGCAACCTTTAATATAGGGCTAGCTGCAAGTGACTGGAAAGTAAATGTAGCGGTGAAATACATCAGTGAAATGTCTGAAGCTGCGGGCAGAAGTACAGAAGACTTCGAGCTTGTACTAGAGGGCGCAGAAGTGCCTAATACGACGATTGTTGATATATCAGCCAGCTATGAATTAGGTCGATATGGCCAAGTATATGCGAAAGTAGACAACCTTTTTGACGAAACAGAAATCGTCAGTCGTCGACCTTATGGTGCACGCCCGGGTAAACCTAGGCAGTTTAGTTTGGGGTATAAGTACCAATTCTAAGCTTTCTTTTGGCGGCTCTTATACTAGAGCCGCCCAGTTGAGCATATTATTATTTTGTGATGGAAGTAACTATGTTAGAGCAACTATGGCAAAGCATTATCGATCTCCCAGGTTATTTATTTGATGCTAATAAGAGAGTGTATTTGCCATATTTGTTTAGTGCTATCTTAATGGCGATTCCCGTGTACTTTGCAGCAGAGCAAGCAAGAAGCGGCAAAGGTTTTTTAAGATTTATGTTCCCCAAGCGGGTTTGGTGGTGTCAAAGTGCAAAATTAGATTATTGTTTGCTCGTGACTAATCGTTTAATAAAAGCTGCGACTTTTACGCCAATCGTATTGACTATGGTGCCTGTAGCGCTCGCTCTGTCTAGTGCACTTGAAGCGATGTTTGGTCCTGCATTACACTTGGACGCACCCGAATGGGTAGTTGTATTACTCTTCACTTTATTTTTATTTATAGTAGACGATCTAACCCGTTTTCTATTACATCTTATGCTGCATAAAATTCCATTCTTATGGGAATTTCATAAAGTACATCATTCTGCAAGTGTATTAACACCATTTACTATCTATCGCTCTCACCCTATTGAGAGTTACCTATATGCGTGCCGTATGGCGCTTACCCAAGGAATTGTCGTTGGTAGCGGATACTATGTATTCGGTAGTAGCCTCAGTATGTACGACATTCTTGGTGCGAACGCGTTTGTTTTTATCTTTAATATTTGTGGTGCCAATTTACGGCATTCTCATATTTGGCTGAGTTGGGGAGATAAGATAGAGGGGTGGTTTATTAGTCCTGCACAACATCAGGTGCACCATAGTGATAACCCTGCGCACTTTGATACCAATTTAGGATCTGCTTTGGCCATCTGGGATAGAATGTATGGTTCACTGATTAAAGCTTCCAAGGCAGGAAAAATAACGATTGGTGTTGGACAATACGATGCAGGTCATGACACCTTAACGGCTATCTATTTAAAGCCTTTTAAGCTGGCTTGGAAAACCTTGCTGCCAAAGAACAAGAAAAATCATCCTCCGTTAAAGCCCCGCTAATTGCAGGATTTCAGGTTGATAAGGCAAATAGGAACTGAAGATAGAAAGAGGAAAATAGGCTGACGACGGGCATTGTCAGCCTATGTGGGAGAGTAGGCTCCCTAAATCGTTTTAATGTAACTGTGAAGCCGAACTGCGGTAGAATCCCAATTCATTTAGTTTTTTTATCAGCATTTTTGGATCTTCTAGTCCGCTAGGTGCTTCTTGATCTCTTAGAAAGTGATCTGACGGCACCGAGTGTAGATCTAGCATTTTATGGAACAAAACACTGCGAATTGTTAGCGCTGTCATTCCACCGTCCTGTATTGCATCAAGTCTATCTTGGAGGTCTGAAAAAGGCGCAGCCTTGACATCATCCACTACTGCAGAAAATTGACCATTTGATTTATTTTTCATCATGAAACCCCCAAAGGTATAGCTTGCTCACAATCCGGCGAGCAGAAGTAAAAAAGCCACTAATTATCAATTTATGTTCATAAAATAGATACTTACGGCAAATCCGATGTGTCCAGTTTACTCTGAAGTTGGTGTCAATTACCATCTTGGATGTAAAGCTTTGTAAATCGAATAATGAGTAGAATGAAATAATAGAATAGACGTCTAGACGTAACTTAATGATATGAATATGGAAATAGTTCTCAGTACCAATAATGATACTGAGAACTGACTATCGAATTTAAGTGAACAATTTTTCTTTCACATGCTCTGCAAAACCACTACCAGCTTCTAGGTAGAAGTTATAGGTAGAATTTACTCCCATTTCCTCTAACTCTCTTTGCTGATCTGGATAATTAGCAATAGCGGTAACTTGTCCATCGTATCCTGATGCTTTCAGCTGCTCTAAGGCGTAAATGTTCTGCATATGTTTAGGCATCGCCAGCATGACCATTTCTACTTCAGAGTGATTTACCCGCTGCCAAAAATCAGGATCTGTGGCATCGGCAGTTAATACTCTACGACCTCGAGATACGTGCTTGTCTACTACTTCAGGTTTTATATCTACGCCTGCGACGGTATTGGGAAAGCTTGCTTGAATGGTTTCATAGGCACCAGTACCAATTCTGCCCATGCCAAAGATAACAATCTTAGTATCGGTAAGATTAACAGGAAGCTCTTCTTCTAAGCGGTCCTGGCTTTCAAATTTTAATAGCCAAGGCTCCAGCTTGACATATATCTCATTTGAGCGTTTGTTCAAAGGGGATGCAACGACAAAGGTGATAGATACGGCGATAGCAACAACGGCTAACCAATCAGCAGCAACAACGCCAGATGCTGAAGCTACAGCGCAAACAATGAGGCCAAACTCACTATAATTGGTTAAGGTAAAAGCGCTTAACAAGGAGGTACGAGCACGTAGCTTAAACATATTGGTGAATAGGTAATATAGAGACACTTTTATTGGCAATACCAGCACAAGTAACATAGCGATAAGTAACGCATCTAATGTGATAGTGGCATTCAAGCCAATATTTAAGAAAAACCCGACGAGTAAAATGTCCTTCACATTGAGCAGCGCCTTCGAAAGTTCACCCGCCTTTTTATGAGGCGCGAAAATCATGCCCATTATTAGTGCGCCTAAGTCACCTTTTAGACCTGCAAACTCAAAGGCATGATAACCTGCCACTAAGGCAAAAAAGAAGCCAAATAGAGGGAGTAACTCACCGTGTTTCGAGCGACTCAATATCCAAAACATCACGGGGCGAACCAAAGGTAGTGTGATCAATAATGCTAACGCCCAGATATTTGGTGCCTTCCCGGTGCTCACCGCAAGAAAAATAACAGCAAAAATATCTTGCATAACCAAAATACCAATCGATATTTTACCATGTAGGCTTGCCATTTCTCYTCGTTCCTCAAGGACCTTTACCGCAAACACCGTGCTAGAGAAGCTAAAGGCGAAACCCACGAGCAATGCACTTTGCCAGTCAAGATCAGTAAATAGTGGTAAGCTCATCGCACCTAACATCAGTAAAAGGCTTGCAAAGAATGCGGTGCTCGTGATGATGTGCATGCTAGCTGGTGCCCAAACTTGTGGTTTGATTAGGTTTCCAACACGTAATTTCAAACCGATACTAAATAATAACAGTGTGACGCCAAGATCAGCGAGTTGGGTGAGTAGATCTGTGGTTTTGTGACCGAGCAAGTTTAAGACAAAGCCAGCCATTAAAAAACCAATGAGAGGGGGAAGTTTCAACTGGTAAACTGAAAACCCACATGCAAACGCGACAGCAAAATAGAGCAGTTCCATAACTTAATATTTTAATCCAAGATAACAGCAGTGTATCAAAACATCCTGATATATAAATTATAAATTTTCGCTGACAAGTGTGAAAAAATATGGTTATGATGCTGGTAAGGACATACCGGACAGGAGACGTAATGTTTAAGAAGATCCTAGCATCTGTCGGTATCGGTGCGGCAAAAGTTGATACTGTATTGGAAACAGAGCATTTGCACCCGGGACAGAAGTTTCAAGCGCAAATTGTAGTAAAGGGTGGTGATGTTAGCCAAGAGGTAACTGGCCTAGAGCTTGCGCTATTAACGAGAGTAAAAGTTGAAGGTGAAGACGGTGAGTACTTTACCAACCATGTTATTGATCGATGGCGAGTAGGTGGGAGCTTTACAATAGAGCCTGGGGAGCAAAAGGTGATCCCGTTTGAAGCAAGGCTTCATTCAGAAACCCCAATCACAGAGATTAATGCTGGATTTAATCGCTGCCATGTTTGGGTCGAAACTGGATTGGACATTGATCTAGCTCTTGACCCTACAGATAAAGATGCACTGCATATTTATCCTAACGAAGCTGTTAAAGCATGTATGACAGCGATGGAACGTTTGGGCTTTAACTTGGTTAAGGCTGATGTGGAAAAAGGCTACTTGCGAGCATCAGAGTTTCAGTCTGTCTCTGGTTGCTATCAAGAACTGGAATATAGGCCACAATCACGTTCTTTGTTTGGTTTGCAAGAAGTTGAACTTTCTTTTGTGCCAGAGGCACATAAAACCCATGTTTTGATTGAACTTGACAGAGCGTTTAGGGGAGATGGGTACGTCGATCTAACGATTGAGCACGATCATGTCAATATTTCTCAGCTTTGCGATCAGCTAGAACGTTTGTTTTCATAAGGGGCAACTCGGCAAACCAAGAGGGTATTAACCCATATTGACACAAGTATATTTTTGCGCCCAACGATGCTTGGGCGCTTTTATTTTAAACCATACCATTTGTCCTAGCTGGTCAGTCAATCTCATGGCCTTGAGCATGCAGCAACTAAAGCCGTGAAGCTAGAATCACTTCCTAGATTGACGTACATCAAGCTCAAATGGCTATAACAACTTATTGAGGCAGTAATGGATTGGCGGGTAGAAAGTTATAATACGCTCACGAAAGATGAGCTATTTGAGATTTTAAAATTAAGGGTGGATGTGTTTGTTGTCGAGCAGGCATGCCCTTACCCTGAGATTGATGATGTAGATAGAGCACCAGAAACACAGCATCTATTTTTGCAAAGGGACACGAAAATATTGGCTTACGCACGTTGTTATCGACAGTCAGATTCGGTGGCTTCAATTGGTCGTGTCATTGTTTCTGCAGAGATGCGTGGTAAGGGCGTCGCCCATACATTGATGGAAAAAGCCATCGCCAGCTGTGAGCAATCAATACCGCATCAACGCTTAGTTATCTCGGCGCAATGTTATCTTGATAAATTTTATTCGGGAATAGGTTTTGTGAAACAAGGATCAGAATACCTGGAAGATGGGATCCCACATCAGGATATGGTGTACACACAGGGTAAGCATAGCTAATACCAATTTGACTTAATACTTGCTCAATTTGAAGGAGTAAATCTGACGCGAACAGCGTTAAAAATTTCTTATTTAGAACAACTAAATAGCAAAATTTCGCCTAGGTATCGACACGATTTTCTCGCCTCAAATAGACCACTTAATTAAGAAAATTGGTATAACAACATAGCTCATTATAGCGGGGGCAGAAGTTCTGCCCCTTTTTGAAAAGCTTGGTATAAATTGTGTTTACAATGAGTTTAAGAATACTGCAGCAATCGCAACTGGGCAGACAAAGCGAATATACCAAGGCCAAATTTTCCAAAACAGGCCATTTGCGACTTCGGGGCAGCCTGATTCAATTTCTTTGAGCAATTTTGCACGGTGCCAAATCCAGCCGACAAATACACAGCAAAGCATACCTAATAACGGTTGACCAAATTTGGTTGTCAGGCTAACCGTGAAGCCAAATAACGTTTCAATATTGACCAAAATAGTCAAGCTGACAGCGGTTACCAGCGCTCCAATAATCCAAGTTGCTTGAACTCTGCCTAAAGCAAAACGTTCAACAGCATAAGAAACTGGTGCTTCTAACATTGAGATTGAAGAAGTTAGCGCTGCAATGCTCATTAACGCAAAAAATGCAAAGCTTACCAACAGACCAATGCTACCCATACTATCGAACAACGCTGGAAGTACTTGGAAGACTAAGGTGTCTTCGTTGAGCAGAGCACCATCAGCTGCAAAAATCTCAACGCCTTGAGCCTGTGCAACGTACATCGCTGGAATAATCAATAGACCTGCGACAAATGCGATAAACACATCGATAAGTGTAACCATGGCACCGAGTGATACTAAGTTCTCTTTCTTACTAATATAGGAGCCATAGATAATCATTACACTCGTACCAAGTGATAGTGAGAAAAATGCTTGCCCCAGTGCATCGACTAATAACTGCGGATTGAGCACAGATGAAAAATCAGGCACTAAGTAAACCTTTAACCCTTCAACAGCCCCATTTTGTGTTAATACGTACGCTATCAATGAAAACAGAATGCCGATAAGTGCTGGCATGAGTCGTTTTGACCATTTTTCGATGCCATTCTCAACTCCCTTACTGATGATAAGCACAGTAAGCGCAATAAAGGCCGCCGTAAAGACAATATTGCGTGACATTGAAGCGTCTTCTAGCCATGACTGTGCCTGCACTGCGCCGGTGATTTCTGCAATTGGCTCTAGCGTCGCACTAAACATCCAGCCAGCTACAATGGCATAAAAGCTCAGGATCAGACCCGCACAGATAATCCCACCAAAGCCCACCACAAAGGCAAGCTTACTCTGCCAGGCTGTATTGGTGAGCTTGCGCAGCGAAGAAACTGCGTTCGCTTGACCATGACGGCCAATAACTAACTCTGCCATTAACGCTGGATATGCGAGACAGAACGCCAAAACTAGATAAACGAGAACAAATGCTGCACCACCATTTGATGCGGTTTGTGTCGGGAACCCCCAAATGTTTCCCAAGCCAACCGCAGAACCTGCGGCAGCCATAATAAAACCAAAGCGAGAGCTGAACTCTCCTCGGATATTGCTCATAATTATTATACTTCTCTAAAAATTGCTAACGGCGATGACAATCTACTGTAATTAAAAAGAAATAAAAAGAGTAAATTACCTTGATTTGGCGCAAGGTTGAGGCGGATTTTTAGTCGTAACTCGTATGTTGCACCAAAAGCACGTTTAAGCACTTATAACTTAATGTTTTCACAATTAATTCTACAATGGGTATGTCACAGTGTAGCGACTTATTTACATTAATTATTTTTCTTTACAGGGGAGTGAAAGAACAAATTTTGCCCCTCCTAACCGCTCTGATTGACTCACGGTAGCTTTTCCATGGTGCCAATCCATGACCTTGGCTACGATAGCAAGGCCTAAACCATAGCTTTTTCCAGCTCTATTACGATGAGTTTGTTCTTGGAAAAACGGACTGAAAACTTTGTCCCAGTTTTGTCTTGCGATCCCAGGGCCATCATCTTCAACAGTAATCGTTAACCAATGCTCAGAACGATAGGCACTGAGTAATACTGTACTGGTAGCAAAGTCACAGGCGTTACTAATCAAGTTACTGATAGCGCGGGCGAGCCAATGGAGATCGCCTGTGATTGATAACGTGTCAGGCACCTCAACGCGACCTGATAGTTGGTTTTTTTGCAGTTTGGGCTGCATTTGCTCCATAAGGTCATTACCGTAGCGAGATAGGCTAGTACTTTCATGTTTTAGCAAATGTGACTTTTGCTCAAGCGTAGCAAAGGAAAGATAGCTAGACAGCATGTCTTCCATTTGGTCTAAATCTTTCTCCATCCTTTCCAAATAATCATGTATTGCGCTAATGTCGTCTTCATCTAGGGCCGCATCTAGCCCAAACCTCAAACATGCAACTGGTGTTCTTATGTCATGAGATAAACTTGAAGCCATGAGTTTATTTTCGGCCATTAACTTTTCTATTTGACTGGCCATGCGATTAAATGTGTTTTCTAAATCTCGTATGTAAGTGAAGTGATTTGGAGTAATACGTGCACTCAGGTTGCCGCTGGCAAAATGCTTTGCTGCGGTATTGAGCACAATTAAACGCTTAACTAACGGTGATAAGATGAACCACAAAATTGCACAAATGCCGCCATAGAAAAATAATGTCAGTAAAACGTCATAATCCGCTTGTTCGACTTCAGGACGCCACTCCAGCTCTATATAATCTGGTGCCATGTCGGGCGTTGTTTTGAGTAGATAGACATTTTCGTTTTCAATTACCAGCCCTTCAGGTAATAGCATTTGCTGCTTTAGCTCAGTGGGCATGGCGAGGGTGTCACCATCCTTATAGGTGATATGAAGACCAAATTGTTCGGCAATAACTGCTGTAGCCGCAAGGCGAGCATCTGGTTTCTTTTCAGCGACTTGTATCGCTAAACCTGACATTAATTTACTTTGCCATTCAAAGCTATTTTCAATTGGGGCAGTTTGTTGATTATAGGTATCTATAACCCAGCCGAGCGCAAAAATAGAAACCAGCGCTCCGGCAAGCAGGTAAATATAAAGTTTTTTCACAATAACGGTATGCTTTAGACGTTACCAAGCTGAGGGGACAAGCAAGTAACCTTTTCCCCACACGGTTTTGATTTTTTCAGGGTTTTGAGGGTCATCATTAAACTTTTTGCGCAATGCAGAAATCAATACATCAACACTTCTGTCAAGGCCATCATATTCACGTCCTTTTGTCGCTTTAAATACAGCGTCACGAGATACGACTTCCCCAGCATGGCTTGCTAAAAATTGTAGCAATAAATACTCTGCGCTCGAAACGATAACCTCTTGAGCGCCGACAGATACCTTGCGAGCTTGCGTATCTATCGTTAGTTGACCAACGACTAACTCATGCTTTGCTGCTTGATGGTCAAGGGGCTTTTCTTGTGCTGCTCTTACGTTAGCTTTTATCCGAGCAAGGAGAGCACGAGGGCGAACAGGCTTAATCACATAGTCGCTCGCACCGACTTCTAAACCGATGACTTCGTCCATTTCTTCATCTTTGGCGGTAAGCATAATTACCGGCTTATTATAAAATTGACGTAAATCTCGACAAACGCTAATGCCGTCTTTACCAGGTAACATCAGATCGAGCAGTACAAGATCGGGGTCTAAAGACTTAACGCGCTCAATGACTTCATCACCACGATAACAGCAATGGGTTTTATAGCCTTGATTATCGAGGTATTCCGCTACCCACTGTGCCAGTGAGATATCATCTTCAACCAGTAAAATAGTACCGTATTGCTCCATCTTTTGCTCCAAACTTTAGTATTTCCCTGTCGAGTATAATCACAGAAGCGCTTGTGTCTGTAAATAAGTGTAGGTTGGTAATCTAAAATTTATTCCATTTTTTAAATTCAACTTGTCTACAGGACGTAGGTACCTTAGCGAAAGCTGGACACGGAAAAGTTAACTTGTGCTTTAGCAACAACAATGAGTTGGAACATTCCTTATCCAAACCTCAGCTCATATAGCAAGCTAGATAGACAGCAGAAAGGTTTAGGAAAGTGTCTAGGAAAAGCAAAAACTTTGGTCGCAACGCTACGGCAAATTGCTTTTCCTAAATATTGAGTTTAACACTGTACTTATTTGACGTTGAGCTTTTCAATCAAACTCTCTGCAAGATGTACCTGCATGTCAGCTGTTAGAGCTGAAACTTCAGTTTGCGTACACGCACCAGCTGTTTTTTCCAGCGAAGACAGCGTTTTAGTTACTTTGTAGCTTGGTATCTCAACAGGAGAACTTGAGCGCTGACGGCGAGCTTCTTCAGTGTTTTGAGCAGCAATAAATGACAATATTTCACGCTCATTGGCAATTTTTTCTTCTTCAGTGAAGGTAAATTGTAAGGGGATCCCTTGAAATCCAGCACTATCGACTGATGACTTAGCAAACCAGACAACATCAGAAGATGCTTGGTGTGATAAGCGCATACTTACTGAAGCGACAATATTGCTACATTGAAATGCCGGAGAATTTTGTGCCAGCTCCGCAATGTGTGGGTGCGGATTTCTAGGCCTATCTAGTGCATATGTTTTATTCGCCGCGAACTCTAAATCTAGCTGGTGAATAGTGAGCGTGTAGTCTGCCTGTTTTGTGGCGACAACCTGTAACCCTTTTTGCTCTAATAAACTAACAATCTGTTTTCGTAAGGTATCTGTAAGGCTGACTTTAGCCGCGTTGATAGCAATGGTGTTACCTTGAATGAGTGGGTGTGCAGGCAGTTGTACAGACTTAATTCGTGCCGAATTCAGTTCAGTACTATAGCTGATTTGGTAAACTGACTTTTTCAGTAATGGCTTCTGTGGCACCGCTAGTTTCGGCGCTAATGGCACTGTGGTGACACATCCAATAAGTAGACTTGTACATAGAGCTGCTAGCACTAAACGCATTAAAATACCTCAAATAAACAGTTATTTTCTTATATTTAGTGAGTTCCGCCAATTCATCATGTTAGTATGGCGAGCGAGTGTTAATGAAATGAGTCATTATGAAGTCGCTAATTCTCACATTAGTTTGTATTTTTTGCTGTAGTTATTCAAAAATAACGGTCGCGAAAACTCCAAACCAGCAATGGTCACAATTTTTAAAGAGCTATTCTAAGCAAGTCGAGCGTAAACTGAAAGAAAAATCGGTACCTGGTGCTGCTTTGTCTGTTGTGCATATTGAGCATGGTAGTTACGTAAAGGGGTTTGGCCAGACAAAAAGCCGAAAAGGCAGTCGTGTTGATGAACATACTCGCTTTCGGCTAGCCTCGGTTTCCAAAACATTYGCAGGAAGCTTAGCAGCGAAGCTGGCGAGCGAAGGTCATTTTAATATCGATGACAAAGTAAGCTTATATCTTCCGCAGTTTATCGATGGTGACTATAGCCAACTTAAACTTTACCACCTTCTGAGTCACTCCAGTGGCTTGGTACCAAACGCGTACGATAATTTAATTGAATCGCGAATGGAGTACCCACAGATTGTAGAGCGCTTATTACAGGTTGAAGCTCTGTGTCAGCCCGGCCAGTGTTACGGGTATCAGAATGTCATGTTTAGTTTGATCGGTGATGTTATCGAGAAAACAACGGGGATCAGCTATCAAACATGGATGCAGGAGTTCATATTTGCTCCGCTTAATATGCGAGATGCAGGCCTTGGAGTCGAGCAAATGACGAAGGATAATAATTTTGCGTGGCCGCATGTCAGGGGAAGAAAACGTTGGCACACTGCTAAATTGAAGCAACACTATTATAAAGTATTACCAGCGGCCGGTGTGAATGCTAGTGCGACAGATATGGCACAGTGGTTGAAAGCGCAATTGGGCTTATATCCGAGCGTATTATCGCCTGAGGCATTAAGTAAACAATCAATGCCTTATACTTTAACTAAGCGTGAGTTACGTCGACGGGTATGGCGTGAACATGTTGAGGCCGCATACTATGGTCTGGGTTGGAGAATTTATCAATATGATGGTAAACGCCTTTACTACCACAGTGGTTGGGTGCAAGGGTATAGAACAGACGTGGTAATTATTCCCGAGCTAGGCATTGGCTTTAGTTTGTTGCTAAATGCTGAAAGCGGTGTAATAAATCAACTCACCAATGACTTTTTGATAGATGTACTCACGGGAGATGCCATTTTAATGCCGGTGTTGAGTGAGCGAGAGATTAAAAGAGTTAAGGCGGAAGAAGCTGAGCTACTTGAAGGTATCACGCCACCTTTGACGCAAGGCAGCGTGACAAAAGAAAATTAATTACGTGGCAATTGAATTTTCTTGTCTTCGCTTTGACGGTATAACACGATGATGTGACCAATCGTCTGTACCTTGTGCGCGTTTGTTTCACGAACAATTGCTTCAAAAATCAGTTGCTTAGTTTCACGATCGTTTGTTGGTACTTTCACTTTGATCAGCTCGTGAATGTTTAGGTTTTGCTCAATTTCGGCCATTACGCCTTCGGTGAGGCCATTAGCGCCTAGAAGCACAACTGGATTTAAGTTATGAGCGAGCCCTTTTAGGAACTGCTTTTGTTTATTTGATAAGGTCATATTGATACAATCTTATTTATTAAAAGGCTTGAATTATCGATATTCTAACGCCATCTAGACAATATTACTAATGAGTTATAGTTAATATGGCAAATAAAAAACACTCCGCCAGTTCTAAACGTTGGTTAAAAGAACACGTAGAAGACCCTTATGTACATGAAGCCCAAAAACGTGGCTATCGATCACGAGCGGTTTTTAAGCTGGAAGAAATTCAGCAAAAGGATAAATTGATCCGTAAAGGTATGACGGTAGTTGATTTAGGGGCCGCGCCGGGTAGCTGGTCCCAATATTTAGCTGAACAAGTAGATATCGATGGGCAAGTAATAGCGTGTGATATTTTACCTATGGACTCGTTAGCGGGCGTTGACTTCCTTCAGGGAGACTTCAGAGAAGAAGCGGTATTAAATGCACTGCTTGATAGAATTAACGGCAAAAATGTGGATGTGGTGTTTTCAGATATGGCGCCAAATATGAGCGGTAATATGTCTACCGATCAATCTGGCAGTATGTATTTGGTCGAGCTAGCATTAGATATGTGCCATCAAGTGCTAAAACCAAACGGGGCATTTGCGGTTAAAGTTTTCCAAGGCGAAGGCTTTGATCAATTTGTGCAAGAAGTACGTAATTGTTTTAAGGTTGTAAAGATCCGTAAACCAAAAGCGTCTCGTCCTCGATCACGAGAAGTATATGTAGTGGCGACAGGTTACAAACTGTAGTACAGTTGGAAAGCATCAAGTTGAATTTGAATTTTTTTGGATACAAGAGGTTAACTCCTTGAGCGATATGGCTAAAAATCTAATACTCTGGTTAGTAATTGCGGTTGTACTAATGACCGTGTTCCAGAGCTTTAACGGTGGCGAACAATATGATCGCCAAACGAGTTACACACAATTCGTGAAGGACGTGCGCAGTGGTTCTGTTCGTGAGGTCAGTATTGACCGTCAAACAGGCGTAATTAGTGGCGTTCGTTCTAGCGGAGATCGTTTCCAAACAGTGATCCCTTTGACTGATTTAGACTTGGTCAACGATTTGCTTAAGAACGATGTAAATATTAAAGGTGTAGCGCCAGAAGAGCAGTCTTTCTTGGCAAATATCTTTATATCCTGGTTCCCAATGCTTCTGCTCATTGGTGTATGGATCTTTTTCATGCGCCAAATGCAAGGCGGGGGTGGCAAAGGCGCAATGTCGTTCGGCAAGAGCAAAGCTCGCTTAATGAGTGAAGATCAAGTCAAAACAACATTTGCGGACGTTGCAGGCTGTGACGAAGCGAAAGAAGACGTGACTGAACTGGTGGACTTTTTACGAGATCCATCAAAGTTCCAAAAGTTAGGTGGCAGCATCCCGAAAGGGGTATTGATGGTAGGTCCTCCCGGTACGGGTAAAACTTTACTTGCTAAAGCGGTAGCAGGTGAAGCAAAAGTACCTTTCTTTACCATCTCTGGTTCTGATTTCGTTGAAATGTTTGTGGGCGTTGGTGCTTCTCGGGTTCGTGATATGTTCGAACAAGCGAAAAAAGCAGCACCTTGTATCATCTTCATTGACGAAATTGATGCCGTAGGTCGAAAACGTGGTGCAGGTATGGGTGGTGGTCATGATGAACGTGAGCAAACACTAAACCAGATGCTAGTAGAAATGGATGGTTTTGAAGGTAATGAAGGTATTATCGTTATTGCTGCTACTAACCGCCCAGATGTGTTAGATCCTGCGTTATTGCGTCCTGGTCGTTTTGACCGCCAAGTTGTTGTGGGTCTTCCAGATATCCGTGGTCGTGAACAAATCTTAAATGTTCACATGCGCAAAGTTCCATTAGATGATAACGTTGAAGCATCGGTAATTGCACGTGGTACACCAGGCTTCTCTGGTGCTGACTTAGCTAACCTTGTAAACGAAGCCGCCTTATTTGCAGCTCGTGGCAATAAGCGTAAGGTAAGCATGGCTGAGTTTGACGCTGCAAAAGACAAAATCATGATGGGCGCTGAGCGTAAGTCTATGGTAATGAGTGAGCAAGAAAAAGAAATGACGGCGTATCATGAAGCTGGTCATGCTATTGTTGGTCGCCTAGTACCTGAACATGATCCGGTTTATAAAGTATCCATTATTCCTCGTGGTCGCGCCTTAGGTGTAACCATGTATTTGCCGGAGCAAGATCGCGTAAGTCACTCAAAGCAACATCTAGAGTCTATGCTCTCAAGCTTATACGGTGGTCGTATTGCTGAAGCGTTGATTTACGGTGACGACAAAGTCACGACAGGTGCAAGTAACGACATTGAACGTGCCACAGATATTGCCAAAAAAATGGTTACGCAGTGGGGGTTAAGTCCTAAGCTTGGACCACAAATGTATTTAGAAGAGCAGGGCGAGATGTACATGGGTGGTGGTTCTCACCGTATGTCTGGTATGTCAGATGAAACTGCTAAGCTTATTGATGCGGAAATTAAAGATTTCATCGATCGTAACTATCAACGTGCTGAGCAAATCCTAAAAGACAATATGGATATTCTTCACACAATGAAAGATGCGTTAATGAAATATGAAACGATTGATGCATTGCAGATTGATGACTTAATGGAGCGCCGTGATGTTCGTCCACCAAGGGATGCGCATGACGTCAAGCCAGAAAAAAAGGTAGAGTCTGAATCTGCCAAAGTGACAGAGTTAAAACCTGAGTCAAAAGCTGAAAAGCCAGCAGATGACCAGCCTAGTGATAGCACATCAAACTCAGAGCTTGATGACAAATCGTAAGGTCAGGTAGAATACGACAGCCCCGAGCAATCGGGGCTTTTTTGTATCAATAGATTCAGGGTGTTATTATTGGATTATGCGTGTATGAATAAGTACACACTTATACCAGTTAGTCTTAATGTTTGCTCAATTTGAAGGAGTATATCTGACGCTAACGGCGTTAAAAGTATCTCATTTAGTACGACTAAATAACAAAACTTTTGCCTAGTTATTGATCAGGTTTTCTTGCCCTAAAATATAGTGTCATTTAGCGCTTGGTATGAAACGAGACCTGAGTTTTACTGCTACGCCCCTTTCGAGATCATCCAAAACATAGTAATAATGTAGGTATAGAATGTACGAGTTACGCTTGCCAAGAGCCCGCAGCCTTTCCTTAAAGAAACCCCAAGTAATGGGGATTTTGAATGCTACTCCTGACTCATTTTCAGATGGCGGAAAATTTATTCACCTAGATAGTGCGGTTGAGCAGGTAAATATGATGCTTGCTGACGGAGCTACCATTATTGATATTGGCGGTGAGTCTACTCGTCCAGGGGCGCCAGATGTAGAGTTGAAGGAAGAGCTTGAGCGCGTGATCCCGATCATCAAGGCTGTTAGGGCACAATCTGACTGTGTTATCTCAGTTGATACCAGTAAAGCTGAAGTAATGAAGCAAGCTATTGAAGCTGGTGCTGATATCATCAATGATGTTCGAGCCTTACAGGAGCCAGGTGCATTAGAGATAGCAGCTCAGTACGCAGAGGTACCTATTTGCCTAATGCACATGCAGGGTGAACCTCGCTCAATGCAAAATAATCCAAAATATAATGATCTATTTTCAGACATTAGTCAGTTTTTCGAAGCTAGGATCCGTGCGTGCAAGCAAGCCGGAATTGATACCAGTAGGCTGATCTTAGATCCAGGCTTTGGCTTCGGTAAATCTCTGGAGCATAACTTTCAGATTTTAGGTGGACTGAAACAATTTAATTCGTTCAATTTACCTATTCTGACGGGACTCTCTAGAAAGTCCATGTTTGGACAACTACTTAATCGAGAAACTCATGAGCGCGTCGCTGCGAGTCTTGCTGGTGCGCTAATATGTGCACAGCAGGGCGCACATATCATTCGTGTTCATGACGTAAAAGAAACAAGCGACGTACTTAACGTATGGTTAGCGTCGGTCAATGGAGTTACTCAATGACAACAAGAAAGTACTTCGGTACAGATGGTGTAAGAGGTATGGTGGGCGAGTTCCCAATTACACCAGAATTTGCAATGAAGCTAGGCTGGGCAGCCGGAAAGGTTCTGTCTGAAAGAGGAACCAAAAAAGTTATCATTGGTAAAGACACCAGAATATCAGGGTACCTGTTAGAAACGGCACTAGAGGCGGGGTTGATAGCCGCTGGGATCAATGTGATCTTGTTAGGGCCTATGCCTACTCCTGCTGTTGCATATTTAACACAAACCTTCAGAGCTGAGGCTGGTATCGTCATCAGTGCTTCTCACAACCCTTACCATGACAATGGCATAAAATTCTTTGGTGGTGACGGTAAAAAACTGCCAGATGAAGTGGAACTTGCAATAGAAGCGAAGCTCGATGAGCCAATGACGTGCGTAACATCAGAAAAGCTGGGCAAAGCCAAGCGCTTAGATAGTGCAGATGGTCGTTATATTGAATTCTGTAAAGGCCAATTTCCAAAAGAGCTTTCTCTTGAAGGGTTGAAAGTGGTGTTAGATTGTGCAAATGGCGCAACTTACCATATTGCACCGAGTGTAATGCGTGAATTAGGTGCTGAGGTGATCACCACAGCTTGTGAACCTAATGGTGTGAATATCAATGAAAAATGTGGCGCAACGCATGTTGAAACATTAAAAAAAGCTGTACTGGAGCATCAAGCTGATGTTGGTATTGCATATGATGGTGATGGTGACCGAGTGATGATGGTGGACCATGATGGCCATGTATTTGATGGTGATGATATTGTGTACATTATTGCCTGCCAAGCCCATAGTGATGGTACACTCGGTGGTGGTGTTGTTGGTACCGTTATGTCTAATATGGGTTTAGAGAATGCGCTTAAAGCTAGAGGTATTGCATTTGAGCGCAGTAAAGTGGGTGATCGCTATGTAATGGAGTTGCTCGCTGAAAAGGGCTGGAAAATTGGTGGTGAAAGTTCAGGGCATGTACTTAATCTTGACCTAATTAGTACTGGTGATGGAATAGTATCGAGCTTACAAGTACTCGCCGCAATGGTTGCACAAAACAAAACCTTGAAGGACTTAGGTGAAGGGTTCAGTAAATACCCGATGAAAATGATTAACGTGCGTTACAGTACCAAAGATGACCCAACAGCACACCAATCAGTAAAAGAAGCGGTGTCTGAAGTCGAAGCACTACTTGCTGGAAAGGGAAGAGTGTTACTACGGAAGTCGGGTACCGAACCGGTCGTAAGGGTCATGGTTGAAGCACAACAACAGAAGCAAGTCATCGATTTTGCACAAAAAATCGCTGAAGTTGTTGAATCTGTGAGCAATTAAATTAAAAATTGAATTTATTTCTTGTAACTTCGGGTGAGTGGCGTTAGTATCTCACCCGCTTTCTGCTACGGAGTATCGTAATGGCAACTAGGAAGCAAATTGTTGCTGGTAATTGGAAAATGAATGGCTCAAAAGAGCTACTTAGCCAAATGTCAGAAACATTAAACAGTGAATCATTCCAAGCGGATGTAATTATATTTCCCCCAGCAATGTTAATTGAACAAGCTGTTGAAAAGGGACTCACTGTAGGAACGCAAAGCGTTTCAGAATATAAAGAAGGCGCATACACTGGAGAAAATCAGGCATCACTTGCTAGTTCGTTAGGCGCGACTTACACCTTAGTCGGACATTCCGAGCGACGCGCTTTATATGGCGAAAGTGATGAGGTTGTAGCGAATAAATTTGCCCACGCTCAAGAACAAGGTTTAACTCCGATACTATGTGTTGGAGAAACTGAAGAAGAGAGAGAAAGTGAGCAGACAGAAGAAGTTGTAGCTAGGCAAATAAACGCAGTTATCGAGAAATTAGGTATAGCGGCACTAGCTAACTCTGTGATAGCATACGAACCGGTTTGGGCAATAGGTACTGGTAAAACAGCATCTCCTGAACAAGCGCAAGCAGTGCACAAATTTGTACGCAATTTGCTGTCTGAGCAAGACGAGCAAATTGCAAAAACACTACGCTTACTTTATGGTGGCAGTGTTAATGAAAAAAATAGTGAATTATTATTCGCACAAGAAGATATAGATGGTGGTTTAATTGGTGGCGCAAGCTTAAAACCTGAAAACTTCCTTTCTATATGTAAAAGTGCAAAAGGATAAGTAAATGTACGAAATTTTAATGGTTGTTTACTTAATCGTTGCTTTAGCGCTCATTGGTATGGTGCTGATTCAACAAGGTAAAGGCGCAGACATGGGCTCTTCGTTCGGTGCTGGTGCATCAGCGACAGTATTTGGCTCGTCAGGCGCAGGCAACTTTATGACTAAAACAACGACAATATTAGCTACAGTATTTTTTGTACTAAGTATTGTTCTAGGTAACTTAACAACTGGTCAAATAAAGAAAACTAGTGAATGGGAAAACCTAGAGGCACCAGCTGCAACAGTAGTACCTGCTGACAGCGATGTGCCAGCATCAGAAGAAAATCCAGCTTCTGATATTCCTAACTAAGAGTTAGGAAAACACCGAATTTGCGAATGTGGTGGAATTGGTAGACACGCCATCTTGAGGGGGTGGTGGCTTCGGCCGTGGGGGTTCAAGTCCCCCCATTCGCACCAAAATAAAAAAACCAGCTTATGCTGGTTTTTTTTCGTCTTTAATTTAGCTACACCGCTCTCGAGTTAATTTATGCCAATTTTCTTAATTAAGTAGTCTATTATGAGTCGAGAAAATCTTGCCAATAACTCCGCTACCGCGTCCTGCTCTCGCTAAGGTACTTGCATCCTGTAGGCAAGGCGAAGTTACGCACCAATAGTTGGCTATTGGAGGTGAAGTCAATGCAGCTAGCGCTAAAACTTTCTGCTAGAAAGGTATTAATTATCCGCAGCTCAGTTTATTTAGTTATTCTAAATAAGAAACTTTTAACGCTGTGAGCGTCAGATTTACTCCTTCAAATTGAGCAACTATCAAGTCTAATTGGTATTACCCTAATTGGTATGACTGACCTCAACTATCTGATGGATAGTGCCATAGCTAGTATGAGCTGCTAGATAGCAGCAGCAATTTCAATTTTTTAATATATAGTACTGGTTTTTGGTATAATATCTTGTTGTATATAGACTTTTCTTAAAAATTAAATTTCCAAAATTGGTATTGTTTTGGTTACAAAAACCTAAAAAGTAATTTTTATTAAATAATTATTTCAATTTTACTCAACTCTGACTATAATACCCTTCCAGAGGAAATAGATGCACCTAACGCATCTTTTTTTATGCCTGAAATTTGTATCGTGCTTATCCTTACTCGAACAAAGTATAAGGCAGAAGCAATGGTAATAGACCCTTGCTTCTCTAGTTTACGACCTCTCGTAACTAGTTCACACACGGTGATTCCTTTGGAGATTATATGATTACAGTTTTACCTCGTCTTGGTTTATCTGCGATTTCAGCTGCTGTATTAGCAGCGGTAGCCCTTCCTAGCACAGCTTTGGCTGAGCAAGCTAATGTAGAGAAAGAAAAACAAGTTTTTGAAAAAATTGAAGTAACCGCTCGTAAGCGTACAGAAAGCTTGTTCGAAACACCTACCGCTATTACTTCAATCGGTGCAGGTGATATTGATAAGGCAAACATCAGTAACCTAGACGATATTGGTAAATTCGTCCCGAACTTGAACATCACTCGCTATGGCGTTGGTAATGCGGCGCATGCTTCTGTGTTTATTCGTGGTATAGGTTTACAAGATCACGTGATCACAACTGATCCAGGGGTGGGTGTTTACGTCGATGGTGTTTACCTTGGTCGCCAGATGGGCTCTAACCTTTCACTACCAAATATTGAACGTGTAGAGGTTTTGCGTGGTCCTCAAGGCACGCTATACGGTCGCAACACACTTGGTGGCGCTGTCAATGTGATCACAAAACAACCGGGTGCAGAAGAAGTTGCACGTGTTGAGGCAAAAATAGGTTCTCGAGGCCGTTTGGCGACAGATTTATACACAAGCCAAGCGTTAACGGACACACTAAGCTTTTCTGCTAGTGCATCTTATAAAGAGCGTGACGGTGTTGGTAAAGCCGTAAATTTAGCTAATCCTGAAAAAGAAATTGGCGAGGAGCAAGAGTATAGCGGTCGTTTAGCCGTAAGATGGCAAGCAACTAACGACTTAGTGATTTCAGCAGCGTTCGATGGTGTTGAAAATGAGTCTGGTCAGTCTCCTTATACCATTGAGTTAACAGCTCCATTAGACCCTAACGATCCATTTAATGGTGACTTCCCACTATTAGATGCGTCAATGTTACCAGACAATCCTGATGATTTGGCAACAACAGTTGCAGGCATCGAAAGCACTGATTACTCAGGGTGGGGTGGGTCAATTACAGCAGATTGGCAAGCAAGTGACGTTTATTCTGTCAAATTTATTGCCAGCAAGCGTAGCTCTGAATACACCGGTGGTCTTGATGATGATGCCGTGGCGCTTAATCTCTCTGAGTTTCCTGAAGAAGGTGGTGCTGATCAGTATTCAYTTGAGCTACAGCTAAATGGTACTTATGATTCTTGGGATTTCGTATCAGGTCTTTATTATTTTAACGAAGACGGCTTCACCAGCTCTGGCCCATTTGTATTTAGTCCATGGAATACACCAAGTGGCTTATTAAATGATGGTCAGACAGCTTCTTTTGGTGGTTACGGTTATTTCGATATCAATCAAGAGACTGACGCTTATGCGGCGTATATCAATGCAAGCTTTGATGTGACTGAACTTTTCAGCATTGGTGGTGGTTTACGCTACTCTGAAGACAAAAAAGAAGCAGATGCACTGTTCCCAAGTTTTGGTACGCGTAAATACGTAAGTGCAGATTTTGACGAAGTGACGTGGGATGTGAATGCGTCATATCAGCTAACTCGTGACATTAACGTTTACGCACAAGTTCAAAAAGGCTACCAAAGTGGTGGGTTCCCACCACGCCCATTTGGTGGGCCAGATCAATTTGCTGCATTTGAAGAAACCAAAGCGATTAACTACGAAGTCGGCTTCAAAGGTCAAGTTCACGATAATGTGTCTATGATGGTTGCGGCATTCGTAACTGATTATACTGATCTTGCGTTACCATTTAATGACCCAACAGCGGGCGGCGGCTTCGTTACTATCGTAGAAAACGCAGGTGAGTCAAAAGCACAGGGTATTGAACTTGAAACAACGATAGCAATTACGGACGATTTTTCAGTTCGTAGTTCAATCGGCTACTTAGACTCTGAAATTACGCACGTTGATGAAGGGGTGATTGGAATTGGTAAAGGTGACGCTCCAGCACTGACGCCACGTTGGACAGTGATGGTAGCACCATCATACTTCCATGATCTAGAACATGGTGCAACCATCGCTGTAAATGCAAGTTACTCATACCGCTCGGATATGCAGGGGCAGTCTGTTACTCGGGCAAGCGAGTATATTGACTCTCGTGAACTACTAGGTTTTAACATCTCGTATACCAATGCTGAAGGTGATATGGAAGTGACGCTTTACGGCGAAAATGTGCTAAATGAAGTCTACGATGTTGGCCGATTGCAACAAAGTGGCTTCGTTGGTGTGATGCGCAGTAATGATAGAAGTGAGTTTGGTATTAAGTTTAAAAAAGAGTTTTGGCTAGATTAATCGAGCCCTAATTTCAATACAAAAAAGCCGCTTAGTTTAATTGCTAAGCGGCTTTTTATTTTCCAACTAATCTGAACTTAGGATAATATCAATTTGACTTAATACTTGCTCAATATGAAGGCGTAAATCTGACGCTAACAGCGTTAAAAATTTCTTATTTAGAACAACTAAATAGCAAAATTTTTACCTTGCCTACACAGATGCAGGCACCTTGGCGATAGCAGGACGCGGTAGCGGTGTTATCGACAAGATTTTCTCACCTCAAAATAGACCACTTAATTAAGAAAATTGGTATAAAATGTGAGTTAATCAACTAAAATACCCATGCTCAAAAGTTATCATTACTATTATCAAAAGGTGTAAGCAACACTGAACTTAACGCTTCTTGGCATGATATAGCGGCCGTTGGGTGAGGTTGGATTACGTGGGTCACCTTCGGTTATCCCTTGTTTGTCAGTGAGGTTATCCACTGCCAGTTGCAGTTTTACCCCTTCCGCAGGCTCAACGATCAGGCCAATATCCAGTTTTTCGTAGCCTTCTAACACGACGGTATTTTCATTATCACCAAAGCGGTCGTCCACAGCTGAAAGCGTACCATACAAGGTGGCGTACATACCTGACATTTCAAAGTCATAGCTTGGGGTAATACGCAGCATCCAATCAGGTTGACGTTGTGCTTTGTTGCCTTCATTGGTCGGACTGTCAGTGATTTCGGTGTCTTGCCATGTCGCATTTAAGTTGACCGATAAACCTGATTCATGGTTATAGCTATAATCGACTTCTACGCCGGTGGCTTCATTGGTTAGGATCTCAGCAGGTACACCTGGGCGTCTAACGAATGTGTCGCCCTTTACCTCATTGGTAAACAAAGTAACAAAGAGGTCGCCAGTTTCACTCATATATTTGTAACCAAGCTCTGCTTGTGTCACTTCTTTTATAAGTGACTCACCTGATTTATAAGTGTTGTAGTTGTCTCGAAAATCATCAAAATAAGGCATTTTGTAGCCTTTATTCATGCGAGCAAATACCCCTGAATCCAAACTTAAACTGTAATCAGCACCAAGGGTCCATGAAGTTTTTCGCTCATCATAGTCAACTGTCTTGGTGATCACACCGTCCAAATCTTCATCTACTGAATATTCTACCTGATGCTGTTCGCTGCGTAGACCTAAATCCAGTTTTAATGCGTCAGTGGCTTGGTAACTCTGCGTTGTATATACAGCCCATGTAGTAGCGTCTCCCGAGCTGCTAATATCATAGTTAAAAGCACAACCCGTCACATCGCTATTACATGCTATTGCGTTTAGTGCTTCTCCGCCTTGCTCCAAAACATGATAAGCACTATTCCCTAAGCTCCACCAATCCTGTGCCGAGGTGGTAGCGGTATAAATACCAAACGCACTCGACCAGTCGCCATAGGTTTTACTCAAGGCTAAATCATTTGTGAAAGCTTCAATATCTTTTAAAACGACCCATCGGCCATATTGTTGCACTATGGTATCGCCACTATATTCATTACCAGTGACGCTTCCCGTCGCTGTTTCCCCATTATCAGCTACTTCACTTAAGCGTACCGCGGCGCCTGCAGGCACTAAGCCAATTGTATTAGCGTCGCCTTTAGTAAGACTAAAGCGGTCGTTTAGCTGCCAACCATTATCGAAATTAACTTTTAAACTACCACCTGATACATGGCCTTTCCAGCCGCGACCATCTCCTATATCGATGTTCATGGCGGTGTTATGCTGACCAAAATAAATTGTTGCCTTGCGATTATTTGTGCCTAACTGAGTAAAGCCAGCATCGACACCTTCAACGTTAAGTGGAGTTGGTAGGTACCACGCACCAGTATCGTCGGTTTGACGGGTATAAAGGTTAAACTCACCGTTAGCGAATTCTTTAGTAAGATTGATTGTGAATTGATGGCCTTTTTCTGAAGTAAAGCCGGCATCGCGGATCCCCGAAGATCGTTTGATATATCCTCCGACCATGTAATAGAGATCATTGGATATTTCGCCACTCAATACGCCGTCTATTCTATTGAGGCCATAATCTGTTGTGGTGTACTTGAAGGTTCCTTCTGTATCTGATTGACCACGTTTAAGCTGAAAGTTCGTGGTCAACCCCGGCTGTCCGTTAGACACAACTGGGTTTGGGCCACCACGCAAGCCTTCCATCATACTAATGGTTTCATCGAGCCTGAAGATTGACGTATTTTCTAAAAAAGAGAGTGTAGGGGCAGGGTAAATAGGACTACCTTGCAAACTCACTGTTAAGAAAGGCGCGTCACCACCGCCCGGAAAGCCGCGAACAAAAACATTAGCACCGGATTCACCACCTGAACTTTCAACCCATATCCCTGGCACAGCTTTAAGTAAATCAGCTGTACTTTTGGGTGCAAGCTTATCGATTTGTACGGCATCAATATTGGTTACCGCAAAACTGGCATCAATTTTTCTTATACCGGCACCGCCAGGGGTACCTGATACAATAATTGTTTCTACTTTTTCTTTGTTTTTATTCGACTGTTGCTCAGCCTGTGCTGTTGTGCTTAACGCAAGTGTTACAGCAGCGGCGATCAAGCTTAATGAGTTCGTTTTTATCACGGCTAAAGCCCTCTTGTTGTTGTCATAGACTGGTATTTTACGACTGTCTATTTTTTAAAATAGATCTTAATGCAAACGTTTGCAATGATGTTGTTTAAAAATTTGTCATAAAACGATGAAAGGCATGGCAAATATACTTTGATTGGTTATCTTTTATGCTTATTTAGGATAGGAGATTCAATTAGTTATGGTTTAAGATCAAAAAAATTGTAAGAATACTACTCTAGTTAACTGCACGAGTAAGGGGATTTGCTTGGCTTCAACACAATTAAAGTTATCAGACTTGGCAAAATTAGCTGGTGTTTCAACCTCGACGGCGTCCCGTGCACTCAACGATAACCCACTGATAAAAAAAGAAACTCGAGAGCGTATTCAGGCGTTAGCGAAAGAACATCACTTTAGTATCAATGCTGCAGCAAGTCGCCTGCGGATGCAAAAAACCAAAGTTATCGCTGTTATCATCAATCTTGAAGCAGAAACCAAGCAATCGGTTGATGATCCCTTCTTGCTAAAAGTTGTCAGTGATATAAACCGTGCCGTGAATCGTCAAGGGTATGAGTTGCTTCTGTCTAACTCACATATGGCAGGTGAGGATTGGCACGGCTACTTTATTTCTGGTCGTAGAGCCGATGGCGTAATCGTAGTTGGGCAAGGCAAGGAGCAGGCAAAAATCGAACTAGCTGCAAAAGCTGGTACTCCCATTGTAGTGTGGGGCGACCCGAAAACCTCTGCAAACTATCCGATTGTAGGTAGTGATAATTTTGTCGGAGGGTTAACAGCTACCGAGCACTTAATTGCCAAGGGGGCTTCTAAACTGCTGTTTATGGGAGATCCTGCACATGCAGAGTTGGGAGAGCGCTATCGAGGCTTTTGCCACGGAGTGGAGAAGGCCGATGTTACTGCAAAGCTGGTTAGAATTGATATTACCTCAGAAGCCGCCTATGCCAGTATTAATAAATTGCTAAGAGAAAATGGGCTGACTTTTGATGGTATTTTTGCGTGTAGTGATATGGTTGCGCTTGGGGCATTAAAAGCATTAAAAGAGCGCTATGTCAGCGTGCCAAATGATGTCAAAATTGTAGGCTTTGATGATATTGCTATGGCGCAGATAAGTTTCCCAGCGCTCACAACAATTAAACAAGACACCCATGCAGCAGCGCAATTACTAGTAGAAAAACTACTCATACAGCTAAGTGGTAAGATGTGTGAATCTCAAGAAGTACCTTCGTCACTGCTTATCAGGCAATCTAGTTAACCTGAAGGTCGGTTATGAGATGAACTAACTCATTGCTGTTAAAGCAGAGCTTAATTTTTCAACTCGTATTAGGAAATAACACTCTGGGTAGCGTGATAGCATGTTTCCAAGCAGAGGTATTTTAGTTGACTCACTAGTTCTAGCTTTGGTTCAGGTTAAATCAAAAAATACAATTACTATCGCAATCATAACGTTAAGGAACTCTTAATGGTTTTGAAATGCAAACGATTGCAAAAGCGAAAAAGTCTGTCTAGACTAAAAAGGAATCACAGTGTCTTAACGAGAATAACAATGAACCGAGCACGTATAATACTTGCGATGGCTGTTAGTTACTTTCTGTTCGCTATTTTGCTCAATAGTGTTGGAACAGTCATTTTACAATCAATTCATTCCTTTGGAATTACAAAACCACAAGCTGCGACATTGGAAGCATTTAAAGATCTTCCCATTGCTATCGTGTCATTTTTAGTTGCCTCCGTCATTCCAAGAGTTGGATTTAAAATCGCTTTGACTGTTGTGCTAGGAGTTGTGGCGCTGATCTGTAGCATTACACCACTGGTTGCTGAGTTTTGGATTTTAAAACTGGTCTTTGCTTCTGTGGGCGCTGCTTTCGCGGTAGTGAAAGTGTCCGTTTACGCGTTAGTTGGGCAAGTAACCGAGGGGAGTAATCAGCATTCAAGCCTCCTTAATTTTATTGAAGGTGTGTTTATGCTGGGAGTGCTTGGCGGGTACTGGGTTTTTGCGGCCTTTATCGATAGCGGTGATAACACACTTGGCTGGCTAAATGTATATTTTGTATTGGCGGTATTAAGTGCATTTACTGCAATCATTGTATGGATCTCGCCCATTGCAAAACCAGAGCCGACACAAGCGGCGGGATCTAATATTTCGGCTTTTACGGCAATGTTGAAGCTCGTCACAAAACCTTTGGTACTGGTGTTTGTCATTTCCGCATTTTTATATGTATTGATTGAGCAAAGTATCGGAACTTGGCTACCTACGTTTAACAATGAAGTCTTGTCTTTACCAGTTAATATAAGCGTGCAAATTACCAGTATTTTTGCAGCCTGTTTAGCACTAGGTCGGCTTGGTGCTGGAGTTGTGCTTACCAAAGTACACTGGTATGTGGTGTTAAATGTTTGCCTTATCGCCATGGCTGTGCTTGTGGTGTTGACTCTACCCATGACGGAAAATATTGAAAAGGCAGCCATAACGTCTTTATTTGACGCGCCACTGGTAGCTTTCTTAATGCCTTTGATTGGACTCTTTATGGCGCCTATATATCCGGTGATTAATTCGGTAATGCTAAGCAGTTTACCTACCGCTCAACATGCCTCTATGACCGGGTTAATCGTGGTATTTTCAGCCCTTGGTGGTAGCACTGGCTCTATGATAACAGGGTTCGTATTTCAGCACTTTGGGGGGCAGCAAGCGTTTTATGGCGCGCTTATTCCTATGTGTGTCATTGCGGTATGTTTATATTTTTTCAAATCGATGAGTGAGTCTAGCCAAGCAAATCCAGCTCACACACCAAGTCAACAAAAGGTGAGCTGAGGTTTTACATGCAGTACCAATCAGATTTTTACAACACAGAAATTTTTAAGGCAGTACAAAAGGCCGGTTTGTTTACAGATAGTAAAGCCTTTGCTGACGCCATCGCAAAAATACCACTGGCAGAGATTGAGCAGCTGTACGCCAAGCAAAAACCAACAGGAGCGGCGCTGCTGAACTTTGTTCATACGCACTTTGATTTTGTCGCCAGCAAAGAGTTAGAGGCCTTGCCTGACTTTGCTTGTGCACAGCATTACATCAGTGCGCTTTGGTCACGTTTATCCAGAAAACCGAGCACGGTTGCTACAGGCTCTTTATTACCGTTACCTTACCCTTATGTGGTACCGGGTGGGCGTTTCARTGAGATCTATTACTGGGACAGCTATTTCACTGCACTTGGACTATTAGATGCAAATCGAAACGATCTCGTTGAGGGAATGTTAGACAACTTTATCAGTTTGATTGACCGTATCGGGCATGTACCAAACGGCAATCGAGATTATTATCAAAGCCGCTCACAACCACCTGTGACGGCATTAATGGTGGATTTGCTGTGGCGACAAAAGTCTGACGATATGCAGTGGCTCAAGCGAGTTACCGAAGGGTTAATAAAGGAATATAACTTTTGGCAAACCGGTGGTGATGTTGGCAGCACTGAGGGTAATGCGCGGCTGCGTGTCGTCACAATGCCATGTGGCGGTACATTGAATCGTTATTGGGATCCGCTGGCAGCACCACGTCCGGAGTCGTATGTAGAAGATGTTGAATTGGCTAGTAGAACAGTAGACCCAAGCGTGCTTTATCAACATATTCGGGCTGCATGCGAGTCGGGATGGGATTTTAGTAGCCGTTGGCTTGCAAACCCCGATGACTTGGCAAGTATCCGCACAACCCAAATTATCCCCGTAGATTTAAATGCACTGCTGGTCTTGCTTGAATTGCAGCTCGCAAGATGTTTAAAGAAACTAAATAATGAAACACAAGCCGAACACTATGATTCGCTGGCGTCAAAACGCAGTGCACTTATCCAGCGCTACTGTTGGTGTGATGAAACAGGCTGGTTTTATGATGTTAACCTTGATGATTATCAACCAACCAAAATTGTTTCACTGGCAGGGGTTGTCCCCATGTTTGCTAAGCAGGTTACACCAGCACAAGCACAGCGAATGGGTGACAAACTAAGATTCGATTTTTTAAAATCAGGCGGGCTCGTCAGTACGCTAACCCCTACCTCACAACAATGGGATAGTCCAAATGGTTGGGCACCACTGCAATGGTTTGCGGTATCGGGGCTAAGAGCATATGGTCAAAACCAACTTGCAAGCGAAATTATGCAAGCATGGATTTATGCTGTTGAAACAAGCTTTGCACATCTGGGTTGTTTGCTGGAAAAGTATAACGTGGTAGAGCCAGACAAGCAGGCAGAAGGAGGAGAGTATGTTGTGCAACAAGGCTTTGGGTGGACAAATGGCGTTACCAGTCGCTTTTATCGACTGTTATCACTTGAAAATGCGAGTACTTTGACGTGATGTTAAGGTCCGTTTGACTGTGTACAAGATTAATGGCGTTATCAGTCGCTTTTATCGACTTTGAGCGTCTGAAGTTGATAGTTTTTTGGGGTGACATTAAAGGCTTGTTTAAACGCTCGGCTAAATTGACTCGGGTGCTTGAAGCCGAGTGTAAAACTAACTGCGGTGATCTGAGCCCCAGCTTTTAATTTTGCCTTAGCCTCTGTAAGCCTCCTTGCTTGTAGCCACTGTTGTGGCGTAGTTGCAAATGATTTTTTGAATTGGCTGAAAAATCGACTGCGACTCATGCAGCTGAGCTTACAGAGTTTATCTACATCCAAAGGCTGATCTAAATGCGTCTCTAAATAATGCACTGCTTGGTGTAGCCCATTGTGATCTGGAGTGTGTTTGACCGCATTGAGCAGAAGATCTCGGCTTTGTTGTTGTAGGAGCCTCGCTATCAGTTCATCCATTGCTAAATCGATAAAGTATTCTCGATTATTTTCATTTTCGCTAAACAGGTGGAACAGCTTTGCCAAACAGTGTTGGGTTTGCCAGTTGTGCTCGGTATGAATTAGCTGTGTTTGGTAAGTCACTTCATCGCAGAGGCTCAGAGATAATCTGTCGCTAACCGCCTTAATTTTCTCTCGGCTGATCTCAATGGCTAAGCAGGTCGTTGGCGAAGATAAGCTCGCATCTGGAAAGTCGATATGTACAGTTTGCTCGGGTGCCAGCACAAAGCTTTGATGTGGCAAAAACGGTTGATGGTAATCACAACTGTCTACATGCATCACTTTTTTTCCACTTACCATAGCGCAAAACAGCACTTCACTGGAGGTAAGCTTTACTTTATTGGCACTTTCATATGTGTCATAGATACTTAGCTCAACATTGTTGGCAGCAAAGCTTACTTTGTTCTCGATCAAACGATCAATGTGACTAACACGTTTCGCAATCTGCAAGCAATATTCTCCTTATCCGATATTTTTTGGACTGTGTGTATATATTCCAAGACGCCTTGTTAAGTTTTTAAAGCTGAATTTGGCTAATGTCAAACAGAAAAACAAATCTGGAACAGTAAGATCCAGGATAAATAACACAAGTTGCAGAGGTCAAAATGATATACGCAAATCCAAATACTGAGGGTGCTGTCGTCAGCTTTAAAACACAATACAACAACTTTATTGGTGGCGAGTGGAGACCACCTGTTGAGGGGCATTACTTTGATAATATAAGCCCAGTAAACGGTGAAGTTTTTTGTAAAGTTCCACGCTCAAGCGCAGCTGATATTGAACTTGCACTAGATGCTGCGCACGCAGCTAAAGCGTCCTGGGGTAAAACATCCGTCACTGAACGCAGTAATATTTTACTTAAAATTGCCGATCGGATTGAAAAAAATCTTGAATATTTAGCTGTTGCAGAAACGTGGGATAACGGAAAGGCTGTGCGCGAGACATTGGCGGCAGATGTGCCTTTAGCGGCGGATCATTTCCGATATTTTGCAGGGTGTATACGCGCGCAAGAAGGGACAATAGGTGAAATTGATGAGTCAACCGTCGCGTATCATTTTCACGAGCCTCTAGGTGTAGTGGGGCAGATCATCCCTTGGAACTTTCCATTGCTTATGGCTGCTTGGAAACTTGCTCCGGCGCTTGCAGCAGGCAATTGCGTGGTGCTCAAGCCAGCAGAGCAAACGCCGGTCTCTATTTTGTTACTAATGGAGCTGATAGCCGACTTGCTACCAAATGGTGTCGTTAATATCGTTAACGGCTTTGGTCGAGAAGCCGGTGAAGCACTTGCTACTAGCCAGCGTATCGCAAAGATAGCATTTACAGGCTCAACTCCCGTTGGTTCACATATTTTGAAATGCGCGGCGGAGAATATTATTCCTTCAACCGTCGAGTTAGGCGGTAAATCTCCTAATATTTACTTTAGTGATGTGATGCAAGCGGATGATGACTACTTAAGTAAGTGTATTGAAGGGGCGGTACTGGCTTATTTCAACCAAGGTGAAGTCTGTACATGCCCTTCTCGATTACTCGTACAAGAAGACATATATGATGATTTTATCGCAAAAGTAATTGAGCGAACCAAAGCCATCAAGCGCGGTAATCCACTCGACACCGAAACTATGGTTGGTGCGCAGGCTTCACAAGCACAGTTTGATAAAATTCTTAGCTATATAGATATAGGTAAAAAAGAAGGGGCTGAAGTTTTAATAGGCGGCGAAGTAGAAAAGCTTGGTGAAGGTTATCATCAAGGTTTTTATATCCAGCCAACCCTGTTAAAAGGCAACAACCAGATGCGTGTATTCCAAGAGGAAATCTTTGGCCCGGTCATTTCTTTATGTACCTTTAAAGATGAGGCTGAGGCATTAAAATTAGCGAATAGCTCAGAGTTTGGTTTGGGTGCAGGCGTCTGGACGCGAGATATGAATCGAGCATATCACTTTGGTCGTCAAATTGAAGCAGGCCGCGTTTGGACTAATTGCTATCATATGTATCCAGCGCACGCAGCATTTGGTGGCTACAAAAAGTCGGGTATTGGCCGTGAAACGCACAAAAAGGCCTTAGATCATTATCAACAAACCAAAAACCTACTGGTGAGCTATAGTACCAGTCCACTGGGTTTCTTTTAGCCATAGCGGGAGATACCTCCCGCAATCTTAAAGCGCTACTCTGCCTAGCTCGGGTTAAATACAACGGTATAGTGATAGGGCAATCTCTCACACCCCTAACAGAAATAACGTAAAAAGTAGTAATCTAGTACCTATACTCGCTAAATTTAAAGCGCTAACTTTTTAAAATTATTCCTTATATAACAGTGTGTTATTGTTTTTCTTGCTTCTAAGTGCACTATCATGTGTATTATGAACATTGTTCGAAAATATTGGCTAATACTTTGGTATACTTGTTTTTTTAAACTAATAACTCTAGAATTTTCACAACCTTAAGCGTTCTAATTAAGAAGCTCGAGGTCTACACCGCAAATATCACTGATAGCAAACGGAGCTGCTATGTTTAAGTTTATCTCTTGGATCTTTTCGATCACCGCATTTTCACTGTCTTTCTTTTTTATCACGCAAGGCCATTACACGCTGTGTGTGGTGCTACTACTCGCAGGGCTTATTGCTTTGCCAAAGCGTGATACTGAGCTGCAACCATTGGGAATGCGCTTACATACTAAGCATTTTGCCAATGAATCACATTCTCTCAGTTCAAAGGAAGTCATTAATTTCTTAGTTGCATTTTCACTTGCAGGGCTGAGTTTGGTATCTCAATGGGGCAATATTATTGTCTAATCGCGCTATCTAGCCTTTAGTTTGTTTCAATGTTTGAATGAGGTAAATCGTTCGGCTGATATACCTCTTCATTCTGTGCATAGCGATACTTAGCACAAAGTCTAGTTCGGCAGCGGTTTCCCGTACTTCTATTGTCTGGCCTGAGAAGAGTGTTGCTTGAAGGGCGCATTCATACTGTTTGTAGCGCTGAGCCGCTGAAACGCCAGTATGTACATTTATAACTAGTTTTTTAATATCATATTGATACCTGCCAAGTATCAACCACACCTCGGCTTCTACATGTTCCTTTCGAGCTGCTTGGTTTGAAGTTGCTGTGAATTCTGGAGCAGAAAAATCAATAATCATCTTGGCTTATCTTTCTTCCTCTCTAGGGCTTTAATCTCAAAAAATGTAAGCAGATTTTGGAGCTTTCGGTAACTGGGCAAAATTTTAATGCAGTTAGCGTCAAGTTTACTCTTTCAGATTGACAGAGTATTCAGCCTAATCGATATCATATATTGCTCGCAGCCAGCTACTAACGTTAACGTTCACAGTGTAGTTACGGAATGACATGAGCTAGCAAAAACGGAATATGGCTGCAACCCCACGTACGTTCGAACGACAAATTGCTCTTATCCCATATGGCTACGACACTGCTAACTTACAATCTATACAGATTAAAGTTAAATCGTTTGTTATAACTATATAGTTCGAATAATTCGAAGCTTTTCATGGAGTGGGTTTATGCAAGATATGATCAATTACAAACACTTAAAATACTTTTGGGTTGTTGCTCATGAAGGAAGTATTGCTCAAGCTAGTTCGCGATTAAACATTACGCCTCAAACGATCAGCGGTCAATTGTCTTTACTTGAAGAGCGAATTGGTTGCGCACTATTTGAAAAAGAAGGAAGAGGTTTAAGGCTGAGCGATGACGGCAGATTAGTACTGCGTTATGCCGACGAAATCTTTGAATTAGGCAGTGAGTTGGCTGATGTCATCCTAGGGAGTCGGGGAGTCGGTCCTGCTGATTTTATTGTTGCTGCATCCAGTGGCCTTCCAAAAACCATTGTTCATAAAATCATTGCGCCAGCGCTCAAAATAGATCATGAAATTAGACTAAGTAGCTTAGAGGGTAGTGTAGAGAGTCTATTGGCAGATTTGGCAGTACACAAGGTTGATTTAGTTTTAAGTGATATCCCCGTGACAGGCGCATTAAGTGTGAAGGCATATAATCACTTTTTAGGAGAGAGTGGTATTACATTTTTTGCCCTACCTGAGCTTGCACAGAAATATAGAAAAACATTCCCTGCGTCCTTACATAACGCACCATTACTACTACCCACTAGTCAACATGAAATTAGAAAAGAATTTGATTTTTGGCTCAGCGATAGAAATATTCGACCTAATATTGTTGCACAGTTTGATGATAGCGCTTTGCTAAAGTCATTTGGCCAGTCGGGTCTGGGAGCGTTTTTTATGCCAACAGCAATTACGAAAAACATCGAAGATACATTTGGGGTAGAAGCATTTGGTGACCTCCCGGATGTAAAACAAAAGTTTTACGCTATTTCCGCGGAAAGAAAAATCCGGCATCCAGCTATCGCAGCTATCTTTAATTCTGCTAGGGCGTCTTTATTCGCTAATTGAAAGCTTTAGGTGATATTGGCTAAGGATCGTTTTTTTCGAGCTTTGGGCATTAATAATTCGAGTTTTATACTACTTTTGAGCAGTGTAGTCTATTTTTAATACAACTAGCTCCTGAGGTGTTTTATGAAAAACCCGATAGAATGGCACAGTCATCACACTGAAGAAGTCTTGCGACAACTTGAAGTAGATCAGAATACCGGTCTAGAGGTTGCAGAAATCAGTGAGCGTACACAAAAATACGGCACTAATTCCTTAACTAAGCATACAGGAGACGGAGCACTAAAGAGATTTGCACTGCAATTTCATCAACCTCTTGTATATATTTTATTGGCCGCTGTTGCAGTGACTTTGGCTTTGCAAGAGTGGGTAGACTCAGCTGTGATTTTCGCCGTTGTGCTTCTTAATGCCATTATTGGGTTTGTTCAAGAGTCAAAGGCGATTAATGCCATCAATGCGCTATCTGGCAGTATCAAGTCGTCAGCTACAGTTTTGCGCGATGGTAAAAAGATGACCATTCCAGCCGAAGATTTGGTTCCTGGCGATATTGTACTGTTACAAGCAGGGGATAAAGTCAGTGCTGATATACGGTTAATTAGAGTAAAAGATTTGCAAGTCGATGAGTCCGCGCTCACTGGTGAGTCTGTCCCTGTGCAAAAGAATACTCAGCAGCTAGAAAAAGAAGTGTTACTTGGCGACCGTCAGRATATGGCTTTCTCATCGACTTTAGTGGTCTATGGAAGTGGTACAGGAGTAGTTACGAGCACTGGAGATAACACTGAAATTGGTAAAATATCCAAGTTAATTGCAACAACGCCAACCTTAGACACCCCACTTACAAAACGCATAAAGCAGTTTAGCCATGTATTACTTTATGCGATTGTTGGGTTGGCAGCACTTACCTTAGCTATTGGGTATCTCCATGGTCAGCCACTGCTGAGCTCATTTATGGCTGCGGTTGCTTTAGCGGTAGGTGCAATCCCCGAGGGACTTCCAGCCGCTGTAACAATTATGCTGGCGATAGGGGTGTCAAGGATGGCAAAACGCAAAGCGGTGATCCGCAACTTACCAGCCGTGGAAACGTTAGGCAGTACGACCATCATCTGCTCAGACAAAACAGGTACTCTTACCAAAAATGAGATGACAGTAGAGCGGATATATACGGGAGCCGAATTATTCACCCTAAGCGGCAACGGCTATAACCCAGACGGGGATATTTTTAGAGATAGTAGCTCTTCAATTGCCTCAACCGCAACGCTGGAAAAATCACATCCTGCGCTTTACAAAATGATTCGAGCAGGTGTGTTATGTAACGATGCTCAGTTGCTCCCTCCATCTGCCGCTGGTGATCAATGGAAGATTAATGGCGATCCTACCGAAGCGGCACTACTTGTCTCAGGAGTTAAGGCAGGTATGGATGTTGATGCACTTGAGTCTTCAAGGGTCGACAGCATTCCATTCCAATCCGAATATCAATACATGGCGACTTTAGACTTGGTAGGCTGCGAGTGTTTCATCCACATCAAAGGCTCAATAGAAAGCATTTTGCCTAAATGTTCTAAGATGCTCGATAGCCATGGTGAGTCAGTTGCCATAGCTATTGATGAAATTAAGCTACAAGCTGAGCAGCTTGCGAGTCAAGGGCTAAGAGTACTTGCTTTTGCTTGTAAAAGTGTATCTTCAGAGAAAAGAGGGCTGGAACATAGTGATGTTGCTGAAGGGCTGGAGTTTTTGGGTTTGCAAGCAATGATAGACCCACCTCGTCCAGAAGCGATAGATGCTGTTGCTGCATGTCACAAAGCAGGGATCCGTGTAAAAATGATCACAGGAGATCACGCCCTTACTGCAACCAGTATTGCAAAGCAACTTGGTATTTTAGAGCAAGAAGATGGCAATGGAAAAACCATTACTGGCTATGAATTGTCGAAAATACCGCAAAGTGATTTTTCACGCATTTCTGACGAGTATGATGTTTTCGCTCGGGTAACCCCAGAAAACAAATTGCAACTTGTCAAGTCGCTCCAATCACAGGGACAAGTTGTAGCCATGACTGGAGATGGCGTGAATGATGCTCCTGCTTTGAGGAGAGCCGACATTGGTGTTGCAATGGCATTAAATGGAACTGAAGTTGCTCGTGATGCCGCTGATATGATGTTAACCGATGATAATTTCGCCACTGTTAGAGCGGCTGTTGAAGAAGGGCGAGGGGTTTTTGATAACCTTAAGAAGTTTATCGTTTGGACACTTCCTACCAATGGTGGAGAGGGTTTAGTTATTTTGTTAGCGGTTTTATTGGGAGTTTCATTACCCTTACTTCCGGTTCATATACTCTGGGTCAATATGACCACCGCTATCTTGTTAGGGTTAATGCTAGCTTTCGAGCCCAAAGAACGAGGCATTATGGAGCGGCCCCCCTATGATCCCGCAGCGCCCATCATTGATAAAGTTTTAGCTTGGCGGATTGTATTAGTGTCTTCCTTACTTTGTATAACGGCTTTTGGACTTTACGAACTAGAGCTGCACTTGGGAGCGACTGATGCTCAGGCAAGAACTGTTGCCGTTGCTATGTTCGTTGTCGGTGAAGCATTTTATCTCTTTAATTGTCGCTCATTACATCGCTCAGTCTTTTCGATAGGGCTATTTTCGAATACATGGATTTGGGTTGGTTTGATAATGATGATGTCACTACAGCTATTATTCACCTACTCGCCATCAATGAATGTGTGGTTCCAAAGTGAAGCTATAGGGCTTGAATCGTGGGTGAGAGTTTTTCTTTGTGGTTGGCTCATATCACTTATTGTGGGAATTGAAAAACACTACCGGAACCGAGCCTCGAATGAGAGCAGCCTAAAAGTAAAGAGCGACACCCAAGCTATTTAATGAAGGAACTATGATGCGCAGTAAACGACGATATTTTCAAAGCTATACCTCTGTAGTTGCGAAGTTAGTGTTCTTCTCTCTCCTTTGGTCAATGTTGACAAAAGGAGAGCTCAGTGCCTGGGCTTTTGGTGCCATAATAGTACCTATAGCCGTATGGCTAAATCTGCGTTTGTTTATTCCGCAAAAGGACAGCGCTGCTCAGAAGGAAAGCACCGAGAGCATTACCAGTTTTAGTTTTATTCGGTTGTTGTGCCTCTTACCTTACTTCCTTATGAATTCATTCAAGGGAGGAGTTCAAACATCTTGCTTGGCTTTTCGTCGTAAAGCTGTAACGACTTCAGGAATAGTGTATTACTCAGTACGTATACCGAGAGGGAAAGTGAGGTTATGGTTTATGCATTTAATCAGTCTGCTGCCCGGAACGCTGAGTGCTTGTATCGAAGGTGATGAGTTAGCGGTACACATGCTAGAAGTCAACGCTGCTAACATTCGTGATATTCAAAGATGTGAAGAGAAAATAGCCTTTCTTTTTGGTTTTGAGCTTCATCGAGGAACATTGGAGGAATAAATATGACCACGTATCTGAGTGTTTCTATCGGAATATTAATTTTAGCATTGCTTATTGGGCTACTAAGACTTTGTTTTAGCTCCACACGGCTAGACTTAATTTCATCGTTGCAATTATTTGGCACGTTGGGGGTGGCAGTAATGGTGCTACTTGCCGTTTATTTAGAGCAAAGTGCTTTATATAACGTGGCGTTGGTGCTGGCTCTACTGGCACCAACCACCACCGTAATCTTGGTAAGGCTTGGGGGGTATAATGATGAACATCATTGAGTGGTTTAGCGTGTTAATGATTGTATTAGGCTCGTTCTTTTTTCTTGCTGGGACTGTTGGGTTATGGCGCTTTCCTGATGTGTTAAGTCGGCTCCATGCACTTACCAAGGCTGATAACTTAGGGCTTGGATTCATTGTTATAGGTATAGTTCCACTGGTTTCTGATGTAGTGGACGCGATTCAACTCATAGTGATCTGGTTGGCGGTTATGCTCTCTGGCGCTATATCTTGTTATCTCCTTGCGAGCTCTTCTGACGACGTTCACAATCAATCTGCCCCTAAAAAAGTAGAGAATTCTAATTTTATGAGTAATTCAGATGATTGAATATGAAATTATAATTGACTGTATGCTTGGCCTGGGGGCGGTTGCCACAGCCGCTTTGTGTTYGTCTTTTAAAAATTTGTTTCAGTCGATATTAATATTTATGAGTATGGGTCTAATCGTCACATTAATATGGGCGCGACTTGGAGCGTGGGATGTTGCTATTGCCGAAGCGGCAATTGGTGCAGGATTGACAGGAGCATTGTTGCTTGCTGCTCGGCGCCGACTTGAACAAAAAAACCATACTGAGCGATAACAGGAGCTATTCGCTTATTCACATCTGGCTAGTTATGGACGCGGAGTATCGTTATGTTTGACATGATAGTTTTACAAGAGGACAAAAGATCGCAAAAAACTACTATAGGGACTCAGTTCTTTATTGGTGCAGTTGTTGGTGGGTTTTGCCTGTTACTCTTTTTCGCTCTTAGCCAAACCCAGCCTTCCAATACCCTTGTAGCAGAGTTGATTGCGCAAAATTTAGCAAGTAGTGGCGTCAGTAATCCAGTCACGAGTGTCTTGTTGAACTTCAGAAGTTTAGATACCTTGTTAGAAATTGCTGTTTTATTAATTGTCGCACTTGCTGTGATGCCTAATATGAATAGCATGGTTGATCACCGCTTTGTAAAACAGGTAAAAAATCCAAATAGAAATGAAGTCCTAGAGGCATTTTTAAGATGGCTATTACCAAGTATCGTTGTGACATCTGGATACTTACTTTGGACCGGATCCAGCTTGCCTGGTGGTGCTTTTCAGGCTGGCGCGCTGTTATCAGGAGCTGGTATTTTACTAATATTAACGGGTAGCTATCACTTAAACTTCAATTGTACCCTAGCAAAGTTGTTTATGATTTTTGGCGTCGTTGTGTTTGTAGTCGTGGGGGTTGGAGTTACGTTTCACACGGGCGTTTTTCTTGATTACCCAACCGACTATGCAGGTGTATTGATCTTCATAATTGAAGCAGCTGCAACGTTATCTATCGCGACTATTCTCACGTCGCTTTATCACAGTTTAACTGGATATCAAGCTAGTACAGTAAGTGATAGTAAGGAGCACATAAAATGAGTGCTTTACTTTATAGTGCAATTGGTGTGGCAATGTTTGGTATTGGGTTATTTGGTGTCTTAGCAATTCCACATGCTTTAAAAAAGATCTTGTCACTCAACATTTGTGGCGTAGGTATATTTATGATTTTCATAGCTAACTCTACAGCTGACACCGGGGCTGTTGACTATGTGCCACATGCGATTGTCCTAACAGGAATTGTCGTTGCTGTCGCGGGCACGGCGCTGGCGTTATTTTTAATATGTCGAATCAATGACTACGCTTCGCAACAGAAAAAGGGATAAATATGAACAGCTCAGCAGAGTCAATTATCCCAATTCTTATTCTTTTACCCTTGATAGCTTCATTGTGTTCTTTTTTGTGTCGTACGCATTTGATACAAACCGTCATTTGTTTTTTGACTGTTTTCGGTTTGTGCCTAACGGTAGCGCAACTTCATATTGATACAGTTGAAAACATTGAGGCGCTTAAATATGTTGTTGGTGGCTGGGCAGCCCCTTTAGGGATTGAATTTTCATTGGATGGTTTATCAATCTTAATGGTTACATTATGTGCTTTTTTAATTGCCATCCTGTCATTTTACGGTACTTTTTATTTTAAAAATAAACCCACTGAACGTAAGTTTTGGCCGCTATGGTGGTTATTAGTATCAGGGATTAATGCGTTATTTATATCGTCAGATCTTTTTAATATATATGTGACTTTGGAAATCATTGGGTTGGCTTCTGTCGCTTTGGTTGCATTGAGCGAGAGCAAAGAAGGGTTAATTGCCGCATTGCGTTATCTTTTTGTTGGGTTACTTGGTTCGCTGCTCTACTTGGCAGGGGTCGCTTTGATTTACTACAGCTACGGTACACTTGAGTTTTCAGCACTATCAGAGCAGGTTGAAAAAAGCTCACTAAATCAAATTTCTTTAGTACTGGTGTCATTGGGGCTTGCTTTAAAAACTGCGATCGTGCCTTTACATTTTTGGCTCCCATATGCCCATAGTAATGCTCCCGCTCCAGTTAGTGCAATCCTCTCAGGTCTTGTTGTTAAGGCATCCTTCTATTTATTGATACGGTTTTGGATGGAAATTTTGTCTCCCATAGCATCAAATTCGGCATTATATTTGATGGGACTTCTTGGTGCAGGTGCAATTTTTTGGGGTTGCTTCAAAGCTTTGAAAGCAAAGCGGCTGAAAATTATGATTGCGTACTCCACTGTTGCTCAAATTGGGTATTTATTCTTATTGTTTCCGATGCTTGCGACTTCTACTTTGGCGACAGACACGAAAGAGATTCATCAAGAAGTTCTAGCTGCGATAGCCTATTTTATTGTCGCTCATGCGTGCGCTAAATCAGCGATGTTTATCGCAGCTGGCAATATTATTACCGTATTAGGACATGACAATATCTCACAGCTTCAAGGAATGGCTAAATATATACCCATCAGCTTGTTTACCTTTGCAATTGCTGGGTGCAGCTTAATTGGATTGCCTCCAAGTGCTGGTTTTATTGCTAAATGGCTCTTGCTTAACTCAGCAATTGACACGGGGCAGTGGTGGTGGATCGTTATCGTGGTTGTGGGCGGTTTGCTAGCTGCACTAGCCTTATTCAGAGTGTTGGATTTGGCATTTATCAAAAAAGAAAGCAAGGTAGAACCCGCGAGCGTGATAAACAGTCATAAAATATCGCCATATATGCTGTATTCAGGGTTATTTTTAGCGCTTTGCACCATAGCGCTGGGTTTTAACGCTGAACTGATAATTGACCTAGTACTATCTGGAGGTGGAGAATGATTTGGCAATCAACTTTACCCATCATGATTCTCTTGAGCGCATTGATCCCGGGAATAGCGATATTCTTTGTCGATGAGAGTAAGCCAAACTTAAGAAAAATCCTGAATTTTGGTGGCTCAGGTATCTGTATC
This sequence comes from Pseudoalteromonas sp. J010, assembly GCF_003934235.1. NCBI lineage: Bacteria > Pseudomonadati > Pseudomonadota > Gammaproteobacteria > Alteromonadales > Pseudoalteromonadaceae > Pseudoalteromonas > Pseudoalteromonas sp. J010. Next base: position 79,768 of record NZ_RDBW01000022.1, read on the forward strand.
ATTCTGATCATCTTGTTGATTACTGGGGTATATCAAGGGCAGGTATTTGAATCACGTTTACCTTTGTTGCCCGATATTGATTTGGTTTTACATGCTGATGCGCTCTCTTTGTTATTTGTTGCGCTATCAGTGGCGTTATGGCTGTTAACTACTATTTATGCAATTGGCTATCTTGAAAACTCACCAAACAGAAACCGATTTTTTGGCTTTTTTAGTTTGTGTGTTTTTGCAACGATTGGTGTCGCTTTAGCTGGTAACTTAATCACATTTCTTATCTTTTACGAGCTACTTACGCTTACCACATACCCTTTGGTTGTGCACAAGGGTAACCAAGCTTCTATGGCTGCAGGAAGAAAGTATCTCATCTATACAATGCTGGGTGGGGCTAGTTTATTGGCGGGCGTAGTATGGCTTAAATCTCTTGCTGGCTCTCTTGACTTTACGGCAACAGGCATTTTAGCTGTCATGCCTGACTTAGATCCTGATATTTTAAAAATTATTTTCGTGCTCATTATTATGGGGTTGGGGGTCAAAGCTGCACTTGTTCCTCTTCATGGATGGTTACCATCCGCGATGGCGGCGCCTGCACCTGTTAGCGCACTCTTACACGCTGTTGCTGTGGTAAAAGCAGGTGCATTTGGAATTGTTAGAGTTGTTTATGATGTATATGGAATCGAGTTCGCTAGAGACTTAGGGCTCACTATGCTACTTGCTGGCATGGCCTCAATAACGATTGTTTATGGCTCGATACGGGCGCTATTTCAAAATGATTTAAAAAAACGTTTGGCTTATTCGACCGTTAGCCAAGTATCTTACATAGCGTTGGGTACCGCAATTGCAGGACCTATTGCCACTATTGGTGGTATTGCACATTTAGTACATCAAGGGCTAATGAAAATTACGATGTTCTTTTGCGCTGGTAGTTTTGCTGAAACTCTTGGGGTTACTCAAGTTAAACAAATGGATGGTATTGGAAAACGAATGCCTCTAACCATGGCTGCTTTTAGCTTGGCTGTATTAGGTATGATAGGCATACCGCCTGCTGCTGGGTTTGTATCTAAATGGTATTTGGGGACAGGCGCTTTAGAATCGGGCTTTTATTGGGTGTTAGGGGTTTTGGTTGTTAGTAGCTTGCTAAATGCGATGTACTTCTTACCAATATTATACTCAGCTTGGTTTACAAACCGAAAAGARAAGTGGCCCTCAGAGAAACCTCGTAGACGATTTGAAACCCACTGGATGTTGTTATTCCCCCCAGTTGTCACGGCTAGCCTAGCACTTGCTGCAGGTTTGTTTGCAGATGCTCAATTTAGTCCTATTAATTGGGTCAAGCTGATTGCTGCGAGGGAATATGGTGAGGAATTTATTTCTGTCATTCAGGTTGGTGTGACACAGGTCCCCCTAATGTGGATTGCGGTAGTTTTACCTTTGATTGCAAGTTGTTTTATTGCTAATAAAAAAGTACAACGAGAAAGCCACTGGTTACCAGTTTTAGTTTCGCTATTCGCTTTTGTGGCTTACTTTGTCTCTCCTCAAGGCTTAAATATTACCCCGTGGCTATTTTTCGGAAGCGTCTTAGAGTTAAATGATGTTACCTCACCTTTCTTTTTGCTTGCTTCAGTGCTTTGGCTTGCTGCATCTATATATGCTGTTGATACTATCAAAAATGAAAAAAATAAAGGACGCTTTTGTTTCTTTTTTCTCCTCGCAATGAGCGGTAATTTCGGTTTGATATTGTCTCAAGATATTTCTGGCTTTATTAGCTTTTTTACTTTGATGAGCTTATCAGCGTATGGTTTAGTTGTTCATAGCGGGACGCCAAAAGCGATCAAAGCAGGAAAGTCTTACATGCAGTGGGCTATTCTAGGAGAGTTATTACTATTTACTGCTTTTGCTGGATTGGCTTATGGTTCATTGAGTGCACAAGAAAATGAGCTGATTATTAGCTACCCCAAGTGGGCTATCACACTATTACTAATTGGTTTTGGTATCAAAGCTGGACTATTTTCGTGTCATGTGTGGTTACCGATGGCTCACCCCGTTGCTCCTGTAGCTGCTAGTGCACTACTGAGCGGGATTATGGTAAAAGCAGGTTTATTGGGATGGCTGAAATTTATTCCTTTAGGCTTAATACCTTTTCCTGAGCTCGGATCAATGATGATAATGGCTGGTTTACTAGGATCATTCTATGGGGTGTTTATTGGTGTTTCGCAAAAAGATGCAAAGACACTTCTTGCTTATTCTACCATCAGTCAAATGGGCATTTTAATCGCAGCAATAGGCGTTGGGTTGAAATATCCTGAGTCTTGGGTTGTTCTTTTACCTTGTATCATTTTATATAGCTTACATCATGGTATCGCAAAAGCTACGCTTTTTTTATCGGTGGGGATCGTAGGAAAAATGCCATGGCAGAACTACAAGGCGTTGTGTTGGTTGGTCATTTCACTTCCAGCCGCAGCCTTGGCTGGACTACCGTTTACGAGTGGTGCTGTATCAAAA
>NZ_RDBW01000023.1:0-76504 GCF_003934235.1 Pseudoalteromonas sp. J010
GTATTTACAGCGCGTTGTCGTGCGCGACAACCTGGTTTTAGTGTAGTATTTACAGCGCGTTGTCGTGCGCGACAACCTGGTTTTAGTGTAGAGATACGCTCGAGTGCTAAAAAATAACCTATCGATATACGCTTTTGACCAAAGTGATGCAAGTGCATTCATACGTTTTTACTTGACGTCCTCTGTTTGGATATTAATAGTAATGGGTGTCTGTTATTTTTGTGTCTTTATCAAGCTATTAATATTGCTGAAAAAATTGGCTCGGCTGCGAAGTTTATCGGGCCGGTTATGGCGTTAATCGGCGTAATCGTACAAATTAATGACGACATTCAACAAGAGAAACGCGCTGCAGACCTAGTAGCTGCTAGACGCGATATTAGGAAGAATTATCGGGAAATATTTCTTGAGTTGAAAATTGAGTTTGTTAAACGTATGGATGAGTTATCAACATCTTTCTATACGACTGAAATTCGGCATGTTTCTGAAGCATTGCAAGACTTACAGAGCACATCAGAAGCGAATATTGAACAGCGGCAACAAATTGAAAATGCGATATCTGAATTAAACAATCTGCGCGATAGATTGGTCCTTGGGTAGAATTACGAACCTATGACAGATATAACTTCAGCTCAGTTAGTCACTAAAGACATATTGAAAATAAGAGTTTTATTACGAATAACAGTCTTGGGTTCACAAGGAAATGCTTAACAAGGCGCTACTGTCGGACAAATTTTCCGCTGCGCTCCAGATTTTCCGCAGAGCGCGGCGTTAGGTGCACTTGGAGCAGCTCGCCATGATGAAGAAAAATTTGAAGGCTTTCCCCATAACAAACCAACGTGCTCACGTAAGTTATAGCAGTAGATAAAAACATACCACGGCACAATACGATCGCTTAGGTTATGAGCCACCTCTCTTCTATGACCCAGTAAGCTAGATTTAAAAGGCAGATAATAATAGGAACGTTCCAACAAATCACTTGTGACTTTCTTGTAACACTGTGTAGAATCAAAGTGAAAATAAACTGGAGTATCACTTGTGAGCGAATTAAATACAAAGCAAACCTTCGTCACAAGCGCGAACGCCGAGAATAACAATTATCGACTTCCGCTTATTGCAATGACAACACTATTCTTCTTATGGGGATTTATCACCGTATTAAATGATGTGCTTATTCCTAGATTGAAGGGAGTTTTTGACCTTAGTTATACTGAAGCCATGCTTATTCAATTTTGTTTTTTTAGTGCCTATTTTATAATCTCGTTACCAGCAGGGCATTTGGTAAAACGGTTCGGATATAAAAATGGAGTGATGACAGGGTTAATCGTCGCATCGCTCGGGTGCATGATGTTCTACCCCGCAGTGGTGGTCCATGAATATTGGATTTTCCTATCTGCATTATTTGTACTTGCATCAGGGATCACTATTTTGCAAGTGTCTGCAAACCCCTATGTGGCAGCTTTAGGCGATCCTAAGACAGCATCAAGTAGATTAAATCTTGCACAAGCACTTAATGCGTTAGGTACAACTGTTGGACCCATTGTTGGTGGCTTTTTATTATTTGGAACCGCAGGAACATTAACAGTGGAAGCCGCTGCAAACGCAGATTCTGTGAAGATCCCTTATTTAATTTTGGCCGCAGCGTTACTAAGCATTGCCATCGTATTTGCATTCCTAAAGCTGCCAATTATTGCAGAGCACACTGAAGCCGTAGATTGTAAAGCAAAAAACCACAAACTTATCCAAGCGCCACATCTTGTCATGGGCGTGTTTGCTATTTTTAGTTATGTAGGTGCTGAAGTTGCGATAGGTAGCTTTTTAGTAAATTATTTCGCACAGCCTGAAATAGCAGGGTTAAAGGAACATGCAGCAGCTAAGCTCATTGGTTATTACTGGGGCGGTGCAATGGTTGGACGTTTTATTGGTTCAGCGGTATTAAAAACAGTTGCCCCATCTAAAGCCGTAGCCTTTAATGCGGTGGTCATTATTTTGTTGCTTGCACTGACAATGAGTACACAAGGCAATATCGCAATGATTGCTGTATTAGCGATTGGTCTATTTAACTCAATTATGTTCCCAACGATTTTTTCTATGGCCATCGAAGGGCTTGGCTCATTGACCAGTAAAGGTTCTGGTTGGCTGTGTCTAGCGATAGTAGGGGGCGCAATTGTGCCTTTATTACAGGGCGTTGTCGCTGATAATTTCCACATTCAAATTAGCTTTATCGTACCTTTGATATTTTATGTCTACATCGCATGGTATGGTCTAAATGTTATCAAGCTCTCTCAGAAATGGCAGGCAAGACTAAATTAATATAACCTCGCCTAAATTTTTTAAGACCCCTTAACAATTAGGTTAAAGGTAAAGGTGAGCAGCGCTATGCTCACCTTTTTATTTTCCCCTCCAATCATCATAGTGACTGAATACGTATTCATAGCCGCAATTCTCGGCAACCTGTAGGAACGTTCCAAAAAATTATAATCGTTTTATGAATAGGCTAGATATCTGTTCTTAAATCTAAACTTAGCGAATTTACTGCCGATAAACGAAGACAAGTCTTAGGATTTTTGATAAAAATGGTGCTATCGGAATTAACTTTCCAATACCATAATAAACAACTAATTAGCTGCGCATACGCCTAATTACTAAAAGAACAAGTTCAACAGGATCATCATGTTTAAAGCGCTAAAGTTCACCACCAAAGTAACCGTAGCAGCCTCTCTTGTACTCGTAATTGTACTTGGCTTGTTTACTATCAACAATTTTTTGGTCATGCGAGATCAAACGCAAACTCGACTCACTCTGGTTTTGCAAGAGATCTCCAGTTCTGTTTCGCAGAATATCGCTAATTGGCTCAATAACAGGCTTGAAATCGTGGTGTCCATCGCCCAAGGGCATAAAGCTGATGACTCAATAGAACAAATAAGAAGAAGATTAAAAACTGCTGATGTCGCTGGGAACTTTAAAAACGTGTTTATCGGAACACCTGATGGTACGTTTGTGTTGGACGATCCAAGCATTCAACTTCCCGCTGATTTTGATGCCACCAGCCGCCCTTGGTATAAGGTCGCAGAACAAAAACAAGACACCGCTTTTACTGCCCCTTATATTGATGTAACRACAAATGAATTTACGATTTCAGCCGTGGTACCGGTTAAATTTCAAGGCCGCTTTGCTGGAGTCGCTGGCGGTGATATTGATATGTCAACTATCACAAAAATTATCAATGAAATTGACTTTTTAGGATTCGGCTACGGCTTTTTACTTGATAAAAGCGGAAAGATACTTAGTCACCCCAATGCCGAGCTGAATGACAAGCCGATGTCCGACTTGTTCGGCCAGAATTTACCGTTGAGTAGGGAGTTTACGGAGCTTGAAATAGACGGTACAGAAAAGATAGTGTCATTTGTAAAGATGAATGGCATTAAAAACGTTGACTGGTACCTTGGTGTTGTTATCAACAAAGAAATTGCTTATTCATCAGTGTCCTCTTTTAGAAATATGGCAGCTATCTATATGCTACTTGGTGTAATTGCTATTGTTGTGATGCTGCAACTATTGCTCAAGTACCTTATGCGCCCTATGTATAACCTAAACGCTGCCATCAAAGATATCGCTCAAGGTGAAGGCGACCTTACTCGCAGGCTGGTGATAGAAAATCAAGATGAGTTTGGCGAGCTATCTGATTATTTCAACCAATTTATCGATAAGATCCATGCTTCAATCACACAAGTTAAAAATACGACTGTGACACTTGAAAATGTAGTAAATAGTCTGGTAGCACAAACACAAGACACGTTATCTATGTATACTGATCAATCTAAACGAACTGACAGTGTTGCCACAGCTATAAACCAGCTTTCTTCAAGCGCACAAGAGATCTCAAGCAGCGCCACTCACGCATCTGAACTTGCGAGTAATGCCAACAAGCTCTCAGTTGAAAGCCAACATTCGCTTACTGAAAATATCGAAGAAATAGCCGCACTGACGCAAAAAATGTCACAAGCCCAAGCAACCTTAGATGGGTTAGACAAGCTATCAGGTAGCATAGGTCAAGTACTAGAAGTCATAAAAGGCGTAAGTGAGCAAACGAATTTACTTGCTCTTAATGCTGCTATTGAAGCTGCGAGGGCTGGAGAGGCAGGGCGTGGTTTTGCTGTAGTTGCTGACGAAGTAAGACAATTAGCGCAGCGTACCCAAGAATCAACACAAGAAATTGAAAGCACCATCGCGCAGTTACAACAAGGCTCATCATCCGCAGTTGCAGTAATGAAAGCAAGCCTCGAAGACTCCGCTCGAAGTGCCGAAAGGGCGAACGCTTCTGGTACGAAAATGCAAGAAGTAAGCAACTCGATTGATGCTATTGATGGTGTCAATCATGCGGTTGCTAGCGCTACCAATGAACAAAATACCGTGATCCAATCACTTGATAGCGATATTCATCACATAAGCGACTTAAGTATTCAAGGTAGTAACAACCTCACCGCAACACTCGACGAGTGTAAATCATTGAAAGCACAGTTTGATGAATTAGAACAAATGGTGCTCAAATTTAAGGTTTAAACAAGTTTACCCTAAGATGAAAAGCCGCTTAACATAAGCGGCTTTTTTATGATGTTTTTATTACAAACACAGCAATAAACATTCCATTAACAACATAAAGAAAATAAAAATCAGAAGCTTACACCTAAAGCGTCGAAATCATGACATCTGTAATAATTATGTATTAGTTGCGCAACATGGTTGTCATTTTCACTATTTAGACTGCCCGCAGTTTTTAAGTAACTAGCAATAATTTATAAGGTGTATGCGATGAAGTGCGTTAACCACTTGCTTATAGCAGGTATGCTAGCGACGGCCTCTGCCGGCGCAACAGAATTAGACCAAGCCATGAATAAAAGCATGGCAATTAATGGATCCGCATTAAAGTCACAGGAAAAGATCGATAATATTGCAGATGACATGCAATCTCGACTGCAAAAATTTAAAACTCTGAACAAAGAGATTGATGGCTTATCTGTTTATAACGCTCAGTTAGAAAAACAAATAACAAACCAACTTGAAGAAATGTCAGCGATTAATACGTCGATGGATCAAGTTTCGGTGATTGAGCGCCAGATCACGCCATTAATGATGCGCATGATCACAGGCTTGCAACAGTTCGTCGAATTAGACGTACCATTCCTTCCCAAAGAGCGTGCTGAACGTATCACTCAACTTAATAACCTGATGGATCGTGCAGATATTTCATCYAGTGAAAAGTTTCGTCGCGTATTAGAAGCTTATCAAGTTGAAGTAGATTACGGCCGAACAATCGAAGCATATACCGCGCTATTAGACGTGAATGGACAGGAGCGTGAGGTAGAGTTTCTGAGAATTGGTCGACTTGAACTACTTTACGTCACTAAAGATGGTAGCCAAGCGGGTTTCTGGAACAAAGACAGCCAAGCTTTTGAAACACTCCCAGATACCAACATTAGCCAAATTAATAAAGGCATTCGCATCGCACGTAAACAATTAGCACCAGACATGCTAACGCTTCCAGTTCAAGCTGCTGAGTAATAGGTGAGGCTATCATGAAATTCTTACAACAATTCACTAAACACGCTATTTTCGCAACAACACTTGCGTTGACCGCATCTGCGCATGCTGAGCAGGCATTAGATTTGGATTCACTGCTAAAAACCTTAGAGCAGGGTCAAACGGCACAAACAGCGCAAAACAAGCAACGTGAAGCTGACTTCAAAGCACAGCAAAACAACCAGATCCAAATGTTGAACACATTAACTGCAGAGCGCAACCAAGCGCTCGCAAAATCAGAGCGTCTAGAAACTAATTTTGAAGAAAACGAGATTAAACTGGCGAATCTAAGTGACACCCTTAGTAAGCGTATGGGAACGCTAAAAGAGCTATTTGGTGTACTTCAGCAAGTTGCTGGTGATAGTTCGAACAAGTTCGCAACATCTGTGGTATCAGCGGAAATTAAAGGTCGTGATGACTACATGACTGAGCTTGCTAAAAAAATGGGTTCAACGTCGCGCCTTGCATCAATCGAAGACATAGAAAAAGTCTGGTTTGAAATGCAGCGTGAAATGACTGAACAAGGTAAAGTATCGCGCTTTAATACCGAAGTGATTGTAGCCGGTGGTGCAAAACAGAATAGAGAAGTACTTCGTGTTGGTGCGTTTAACTTAATCGCTGACGGGAAATACCTAACTTACAACAATGATACACAAACCATTTCAGAACTGACTCGTCAGCCAGCCTCTCGCTTCACCTCAACAGCGGGTGAATTACAAGATGCGAAGACCGGTTCTGTCGATTTTGCCCTTGACCCAACAGGCGGTTCAATTCTCGGTCTACTAGTACAAGCGCCAAATACAGAAGAACAAGTACACCAAGGTGGCGCGGTAGGTTACGTTATTTTAGGTGTTGGTTTGTTAGCACTTCTTATTGCAATTGAGCGTTTTATATCCTTAATGTTAATGGGCTCAAAAATCAATCGTCAACTAAAAGATAGCGTTGCCCGTGACGACAACCCGTTAGGACGCGTGATGAAAGTAAAAGAGCAATACCCAGATGTTGCTTATGACACGCTAGAGCTAAAGCTTAGCGAAGCAATCCTTCGTGAAATGCCAAAGATCACACGTAACCTGACATTAATCAAAATTATTTCCGTCGTCGCGCCGCTACTTGGTCTACTAGGTACAGTGACAGGTATGATTAACACCTTCCAAGCAATTACCCTGTTTGGTACGGGCGACCCTAAACTCATGGCTGGTGGTATTTCTCAGGCACTCGTAACCACCGTACTTGGTCTGGTTGTCGCTATCCCAACGGTATTCCTTTATACCTTATTAAATACTCGTTCTCGTAACTTGCTGCTTATTCTGCAAGAGCAAAGTGCAGGGATCATTGCTGAGCGTAGTGAGAAAGGAGCGTAATCGTGGTTGTATTGCTTGATGCAATTAACGCTTTACGTGAATTCCTTGACACGGGTGGCCAGGTTCTCCTGGTCATCGGCTTCGTAACCTTCGCTATGTGGCTACTTATTCTAGAACGTTTTATGTTTGTGTTCGGAAAGTACAGAAGCTACAAAAACGATGTCCTACAAGCTTGGAACTCTCGCGATGAGCGTAACAGTTGGAACGCAGAGCAGATAAGGCAAGCCACTATCTCTCGCGTAGGGATCAAACTCAATGCCAACTTACCTTACATTAATGTCATGGTTGCGCTTTGTCCGTTATTAGGACTTCTTGGTACGGTAACCGGCATGATTGAAGTGTTTGATGTGATGGCTATTACAGGCTCAGGGAGTGCGCGCTCGATGGCATCTGGGGTATCAAAAGCGACTATCCCAACAATGGCGGGCATGGTTGGCGCACTTTCAGGTGTATTTGCATCCACCTATTTACAACGTAAAGCCAAACGTGAAGTTGAATTGTTAGAAGACAAACTGCTACTAGACCATTAGTTGGCAGTGTGAGGAAAGAATGATGAGAGCACCACTTGCAAAAGTATTCCAAGAAGAAGAAGCAGAAGAAATCAACATGACGCCTATGCTGGACGTCGTATTTATCATGCTTATCTTCTTCATTGTTACAGCTTCTTTCGTCAAAGAAGCAGGTATAGATGTAAATCGACCTGAAGCCGCTACTGCGGTGAAAAAGCAAAGAGCTAATATCTTAGTTGCAATTTCAGATACTGGTGAAATTTGGATCAACAAACGCCAAGTAGATATACGAGCAGTCCAAGCAAATATTGAACGCCTCAAAGCGGAAAATCCACAGGGTAGCGTGGTTATTCAAGCTGATAAAAAGGCAACGACTGACACGCTAATTAAAGTAATGGATGCATCACGCGCAGCTGGCGCATTTGATGTTTCAATTGCGGCACAGGAGTCATAGGAATATACCATGCGTTACTTAATTGCTTTAGTAATTGCGGGCATAGTTACCTTCTTTCTCTTCTTGGGTATGCAAGCGCTTATCCAAGGAGGGGAAGGCGCAATGACCGATCCTGTAAAAGGACAAGTGTTAGACTTTGTTCGCCTTAAAAAAGAAGAAACTGTCGAGAAGAAAGAGCGCAAACCACAAAAGCCGCCAACGCCAAAAGAGCCTCCACCGCCAATGGAAGCACCACAAACACAGAGTAACAATCTGGATACCAACGCAGGAAGCTTTGACTTTACTGCTAACGTCGATGCTGACGTAGATTTGGCAGGTGGTTTGGCGCTTGAGTCCAGTGATGGTGAATATCTGCCAATCGTGAAAGTTGCGCCGGTATATCCAAGACGTGCGTTATCACGCGGAATTGAGGGGTATGTGATTGTTGAGTTCATTGTAACTAAACAAGGCACTGTGAGAAACCCTGTTGTAGTAAGCGCTGAACCGGAATCAATCTTCGACCAAGCAGCGCTTGATGCGGCATTGAAATTTAAATACAAACCTCGCGTAGTTAACGGTGAACCAGTTGAAGTTGCGGGTGTTCAAAATAAGATTTCATTTCAAATTAATGGCTAACCGTCATTAAGGATTGCGATTATGAAAATGTTTAAAAAAATTACTTTATTAAGTGCATTATTTAGCACCGGGTTAATAATGCCAAGTCTCATTTCAGTCTTACCAAATGTTAATTTGGCAACGGCTTATGCAGACTCAGAAACGAAAACCAAGCGAGTGCCTGCATTACGCGAAAAAGTGTATAGCCAACTAGCTCGTGCGCAAAAACTCGCAGACGACGGTCAAGTAACTGAAGGCTTAGCAGCTCTTGATTCAGTCAAAGAGCGTGCATCCAGTATGAATAGTTATGAAGTTGCTATGATGCACAACTTTTATGGTTTTATTTACTACAACGAAAACCAGCTCGATAAAGCGATTGAGTCATTCCAAGCAGTCATTAAGCAAGAAGCTATTCCTGAGTCATTACGCCTTTCGACCACATTTAGTTTGGCTCAATTGGCAATGGCCAACAATGACTTCAATCTGACTCTAACGTTTCTTGACGAGTGGAGCGCAGCAACACCTCAAGCCCCTAAAAGCAACTTTTATATTTTAAAAGCACAAGCGCAATATCAGCTAAAAATGTATAATGATGCAATTGAAAATATTAACTCGGCTATTAATATTGTTGAGTCAGAGGGTGATTTACCAAAAGAGAACTGGCTAGTTTTACAACGTGCTATTTATTATTCACTTGGACAGCCTAAAAACGTTGTTAAGGTGCTAGAAAAAATGGTTAACCTTTATGATAAACCTCAATATTGGATCCAATTGGGTGGAATGTATGGGGAAGTAGGTGCAGATAAAAAACAGCTGGCTACATTTGAAACTGCGAAGCAACGAGGTTTCATTAAATCAAAATCTGACTATATGCAGCTTGCACAGGTATATTTAATGAACTCACTGCCTTATAAAGCCGCTGAAATATTAGATCAAGGAATAAAAGCAAAGGTTGTTGAGGATAATGCCAAAAATCTTACCTTTATCGCCGAAGCATTCGTACAAGCTAGGGAAGATAAAAAATCGCTTCCATATTTTATTGCTGCCACTGAGAAAGTTGAACATGGCAATTTAGATCAACGGCTTGCTGAGATCTATCTGAACCTTGAAAAATATGAAGAAGCGGCTGATTACGCACGTATGGCACTAAATAAGGGCGAGCTAAACTTTGAATCAAATGCTTACGTTGCACTTGGTATGGCACAATTTAATCTGCAAAATTTTGACGCATCCATATTAGCATTTGAACAAGCTGAAAAGCATAAAAAATCAGCAAATTTAGCCAAGCAATGGATTAAATATGTTAAAAGAGAAAAAGTTAATGCTGAGACATTAAAACAATCATTATTATAATATTTTATAATCGCAACACCAAAGCCGCCTTCGGGCGGTTTTTTTATTTATAAAGTTCCATTTTTATTTATGAAGATTTAATTACAAGCAATTGGTGTAATCTTCATGTAATAAAACACCATTAATTTAGTCACATCATTTAAAAACAGTAAAAAAATAATTTTTTAAAGTCTACTACTTGGAGTTAGCAATGGAACTAAAAAACCTCTTCAGAGTCTCTGCAATCGTCGCTGCTATGGCATTAACTGGTTGTGGTGGTGACATCGAAGTTACGCCTACGGTAAACGATAACAGCGTTAATAATTCAAATAACACCAGCAACAATGGCGGCGAAACACCTCCTCCGGTAGCAGAAAACCCATGTACAGCACGTACTGTGGGCAGTACTGAAGTTCAAGGTCAATTCCAAGCACCTCACTGTGTATACGGTACCGACTTTGCATCTAAATCGTTAGAAATAGAATCTGATATTTCATTTGCAAAACTTGAAAATGGTGGTGCACATGTATTTAAAGGTGCACTACTAATTGGTAAAGATTGTAATACCGCAACAAGCTGTACTATTTCAGAAACTGGTCCAACACTTGAAATAAAGCCGGGCGCGGTAATGGCATTCACATCAGGTGAATCTGTCGTGCGTATTGCTCGTGGTGCAAAAATTAACGCCGTTGGCACAGCTGCGGATCCTATTCGCTTTACTTCAGCCGCTGAATTTGAAGCGTTTGACCTGGCAGGAATTGGTCCACAGTTCGCTGACTGGGGTGGGATCATGGTAAATGGTTTTGGTATTACTAACGAATGTACAGATGCAGAGCGCAACGCTAATTTATGTAACGCTGACTCTGAAGGTGTAACCAGCTACTACGGTGGTAACAATAATGCAGATAGTAGTGGTCAAATCAAATATGCCCACATTTGGTATGCAGGTTCAGGCCCTCGTGATGGTGGCCCTGGAGACGACTTGAACTCGCTAACGCTAAACGCTGTAGGCTCAGGTTCTAGCTTTGAATTTTTGCATATTCACCAAGGCTTTGACGATGGTATCGAATTCTTCGGTGGTGCTGCGAGCATCAAAAACATCGTCATAACTGATACGCAAGACGACGCGGTAGACGTAGACGCTGGTTGGCAAGGTAAAGGTCAGTTTATCTTAGTGAAGCACGGTACTATCGAAACTAAACGTGATGTTACTTATGCAGATGACGACGGTAATCCAGTACTTCTACCAGCTGGTACGGTAGGTTTCATGGGTAACAACGGCTTTGAAACTGACGGTGAGAAGGCATCAGGTGCCGATTATAGCCAGGCACCAGCTTCAACACTAAACTTTGCAAATGTAACTGTAATTACTACAGATGGTAACTCTATTCGAGATGATGACGAGTCTCAAGGCATGAAGTTTGACGACGCTATCCGTGGCATGTATTACAACGCACTAATTGTTAAAGCAGAAGCATCGAACGGGACTGAATGTTTAGAGTTTAAAGATGGTGACGCAGCTGCAAATGCTGAAGCTGATACGCTAAATTATGACAGCTCGGTACTTGCTTGTGCAGCAAACTTTAAAAACGGCTCCGATCCACTTCCTGCAGGTGAAGGTAAGGAAGATTGGTTTGTAAATGGTGGTGTAAATCAAATTCTTAATGGTGCGCAAGATGTGTTGGCTGCTGATGGTTTCTCAACAAATTCGAGCTCAACAGCAATCACCGTGGATGCGAATAACCTAAGTGGATTAAATGACGCTTTCTTCACAACAGTCGATTACATTGGTGCAGTATCAGATACAGACACTTCATCTGAATGGTATCAATGGGCTAAGAAAGCAATTGAGGCTTCAAACGCAGACTAATTATCAGTAATGACCTTAGTTATTACAATTAAGGCGCAGTCATTGCGCCTTTTTTATGATTTTTGGCAGGATTGCATATGGATACTCAAATGAAATTTAAAAAAGTTGCTTTAGCCATAAGTGCGGCAGTTACTGTTGCAACTTCTCTACCTAGTGTGGCGGAAGAAGAACAGGCAATTGAGGAAGTTGTTGCTGTAGGTACTCGTTTGCAAGGCAGTGCTGCAGCAGTAATCGAAGAGCGTAAAAACCAAGCGTTCGTTGCAGATATTTTAGGTGCAGAACAGCTTTCTCGTACCGGCGACAGTGATGCGGCATCAGCACTTCGTCGTGTGACAGGTCTGACACTCGTTGACGGCAAATTTATTTATGTTCGTGGTCTAGGCGAGCGTTATTCTAGTGCACGATTAAATGGTGCCGCTGTACCAAGCCCGGATCTAACTAGAAACGTTATTCCGTTGGATATATTTCCCGCTAGCATTATTGAAAGCCTAGCGGTGCAAAAAGCGTATTCACCTTCAATGCCAGCTGCATTTGGTGGCGGTAACATAGATATTCGTACCAAGTCGGTTCCGTCGGAGTTCACAGCTGGAATAGAATTGGGAATTGGACAAAATATTAATTCCGATAAGGGCTACACCTTTAGTGGAACCGCTGAGGGAATACCACAAGTACTGCAAGATGCTGTAGTAAGGTATCGTGGTAACTTTGACATCGGAGAAGTCGTAGACAAAAACGGCTTTAAGGATCAAGACGGACTCACTCGCGCAGACCAAGCAATAGACATCATAAAAGGCTTTGTTACGTCTCTTCCTCGCGATATTGAAGTGAAAAATGAGTCACTTGATCCCAACTTTGATGTAAAAGCAAACATTGGTAATAGCTTCCAAGAAGATTGGTTTGGTGGCACCGTAGGCTTTATGCTAGCCGGCTCTTACGATAATGACTGGAATTATAGCGACCGAACTACCGGTGTAATTGACGATAGCCTATCCGAAAACTGTACTTCAAAACTTGAAACCGCAGAAGATACTACAAACTCTTGTTATGTCACCCTCAAGGCGTCTGAAGTGACGACTGAGACTGAGCGTATGAATGGTGTACTTAATCTGGGTTATCGCCTCGATCAGCATAACATTTCATATTCTAAGATATATTTAGAAGATAATGAGCGTGAATCTGACCTCTCGGTTTTACAAAGCCCAAATGGTAGTACTGTAAGAACCATTGCAGGGACTGGTGCAGCGCAGCGCTCCCACCAGTTTAATTACGAAGAACGCACGTTAGACATTGATCAAGTGGTCGGCCAACACACCTTCTTGGACTACTGGGGACTAGGTGTAGACTGGCAATACACCGAATCAAAAGCACAGACAGATATTCCAACAGATATCGATTTTAAATTTATCGATAACTACAACGATGATGGAAGCTATAAAAATTCTATTGTAACTGGTGATGATAACCGCGTAACTTACGCGTTTACTGACATGGAAGACAATGTCAAATCGTACAGCGGAAACGTAACTTTACCATTAACCTTTGACGGTATAGAGATAACCCTTAAAGGTGGATATGACTTTATGGATCGTGCTCGTGTTTATAACACCAGCAATTTCGTTGTAAATAACAAAAGCGGGATTTCTATTCCGGTTAATTTTGACAGCTCAGAAATTAACTCGATTACTAGTTACCTAGATAGTGAGTTTATAGACAACAACACCTTCTTATTAACGTTTAACGAACCTCAAGCACCTGCTGCTGACGATTATATTGCAGCTCAAAAAATAGATGCAGGTTACGGCGAATTTGATATTTTCTTTGATAACACTTGGCGGATCAGTGGTGGTATTCGTTATGAAGACTTTAAGCAGGTGTCACTTGCGACATCAAGTTTAATCTTCGATAGAGTCACCATGGAAACCATTTACGACGAAGAGCGTATTCTGGCAGGAACAGTAAACGAAGATAATTTCTTTAATGCTTTATCACTTACTTACCTGTCGGATGGTAACTATCAGATACGTTTTGGTTATGGTGAGACTACCGTTCGTCCTGATTTACGTGAGCTTGTACCTGTTGCTTACTATGATCCATTAACTGACATCCGTACTTTTGGTGTTGCAGGTCTTAAAAGTAGTGATTTAAAGAACTATGATGCCCGTTTTGAATATTATATGGATAATGGCGACAACTTTTCTGTGGCGGCATTCTATAAAGATATTACCGCACCAATCGAGACCATCCTACGCGTCGGTGATGAAGATTACACCGCCACCTTCGTAAACGGTGAGGAAGGCGAAGTATATGGTATCGAAGCGGAGTGGCTATATGACTTATCAGGTGTCGCCAGTGGCTTTTTCACTTCAGGTAACATCACTTTAAGTGACTCAGAAGTATCCATTGATCCGGCGCGAGCAGGAAACTTGACCAACCCAACCAAACGTATGACTGGGCACTCAGAGTACGTAGTCAATATGCAGCTAAACTATGACTCTGCAGATGGCCAGCATAGTGGTTCATTGGTATACAATGTGTTTGGCGAGCGTATTTTGGCTTCAGGTATTGGTGGTCGTGATGATGCGTATGAGCAACCATTCCATTCACTAGACCTTGTTTACACTTGGTATCCCGACTTTAACTCAAAGGTTAAGTTTAAGGTGAAGAACCTATTGAACGAAGACCAAGAAGTCACTCAGTCTGATGTTGTCGTTCGACAAAAAGACGTTGGAACTTCAATTAGCTTGAGTTATAGCTACGAATTCTAGAAGAAAACTAAACTTACCAATCTAGCCAAGGTTTTTCCTTGGCTTTTTTTGATCTTTATCAAGATTTCTAAATTTTTTCTATTCTTCATCGTTATTTCATAGACTTGATTCTGTAACTTTGTGTATAGTTGGTCTATATACTATAAATATATCCAAATACTTCAGTAAGTTACTATGCTGTTAATATAGTTGTAACAGATAATTAGTAAAATTACTTAAGCGCTTTAAAAACAAAACTATAACTTATTTTGTACCGAGTTCTCATTAACGCTGATGCGTTTAATTAGGACAACCTTTACATGTTGTATCCAAACCCCGCTTTGCGGGGTTTTTTATTCTCAAATATTCACCATTTGTAGCTAGTCCAACTTAAATTCTTTTGCTATGGTAGCCATCTAGACATACGACTCACGCAATAAACCGTATAAACATTATAAAGGCATATAACATGAAAAAAGTAGGACTCGTCGGCTGGCGTGGAATGGTTGGCTCCGTGCTTATGGAGCGTATGCAGCAAGAAAATGACTTCGACAACATAGAAGCGCACTTTTTTACTACCTCTCAAGCAGGTCAACTGGGACCAGTGGTCAATGGGGCTGGCGATCCAAAGCCCCTCAAAGATGCAAGTGATCTAGACGCACTCGCGCAGATGGATGTAATCATCTCCTGTCAGGGAGGGGACTATACCAAATCAGTTTACTACACATTGCGTGAGCAAGGCTGGGATGGGTATTGGATAGATGCAGCGTCAGCGCTGAGAATGGAACAAGACAGTATCATTGTACTTGATCCAGTTAACAAAGATGTTATCCAACAGGGGTTAGAACAAGGTGTTAAAACCTTTGTTGGCGGTAACTGTACAGTGTCACTTATGCTATTAGCGTTAGGTGGACTGTTTGAGCAAGATCTCATTGAATGGGTAAGCCCGATGACCTACCAAGCCGCATCCGGAGCTGGCGCGAGGAACATGCGTGAATTAATCACGCAAATGGGAGAGATACACAGTAGCGTTAAGACGCAGCTTGACGACCCAAGCTCTGCCATTTTGGAAATTGATAAGATTGTTGCGGATAAAATCAAAGACGACTCATTACCAAAAGATCAATTTGGAGTACCGCTTGCTGGTAGCTTAATTCCTTGGATAGACGTTCCAATGGAGTCTGGTCAAAGTAAGGAAGAGTGGAAAGCACAAGTTGAGGCAAACAAGATCCTAGGCTCATCTAAGCAACCAATTCCTATCGATGGCTTGTGCGTTCGGATAGGCGCGATGCGCTGTCACTCACAAGCACTGACGATTAAACTGCGAGAAAATCGCACCGTCGATGAAATTGAAGCTATCTTGGCTGAACATAATGAGTGGGTTAGGGTAATTCCAAACGAACGCGATATCACAGCCAAAGAACTGACACCTGTAAATGTTACCGGTACGCTAGATATTCCAATAGGAAGAATAAGAAAGCTAAGCATGGGTGAAAAATATATCAGCGCATTCACCGTAGGTGACCAATTGCTGTGGGGCGCAGCTGAGCCACTACGCAGAATGTTGAGAATTATTACCGGATAACGTTTTCGTCACTGAAAAACGCGTTAACCAGATTATTACTGCTTTGTCTTGATACTTACTCAACTTGAGTAAGTATCAAGACGCTAGTTACTGCCTGCACAACTTTTATATCGTTATCCGTCCCCACTTACCATTCTTAGTGATTATCCACAGCACAGCTTTAAACTGCATTCCTTACCTAAATCGCGCCCTGAAGCAATAATTCCTTTACGATGTTGGTCACAAAATGTCTCACCCTTGTAATGATGGTCTATAGTTACCCTGAATAAACAGTAATCTGCGCTCACAACACGGAGAAATGAAAGGGTATGTTAAACAGATTCTCAATTATGCAGCTCACCTTGATAAGCTCTGTATCTCTACTCAGTTTGCTTGTGCTTTTAGTCGGGAAAAATGTATTTAACAATTTTACTCAGTATGCCAATGCCGAAAGAGATATTAAATATGTCACCCTATTAGATGCTATGGAAAAGGTAGCTCATCAGCATGCCGTTGAGCGGGGCCTTAGCGCAGGTTACCTTGGTAATCCGAGCGCTCAAAATAAGAAAAAAGTTGATGAGCAACGGGTCATTGCTGACCAATCAATCGAGACACTAAAGTCGGTGAGTAACACATTGCTGAAAAATGATAAGAGTGTTCACAAATGGCTTCCATATATCTTCGAAGTAGAAAAGAACAAACGACAAATACGCTCGGAAATAGATCGTCAAAATGGGACAAATGCGTTTGACTACTACAGCAAATTGAATCAAGTAGCACTTAACACAGCTGGCCGGATCCAGTCTTATGTTTCGGATAGAACATTGTCTTCAGATTTATCCATTGCATTTTTGATTGCTCAAAGTAAAGAAAGGCTTGGGCAAATAAGGGGGAAAGTAAATGGTGTTTTAGCAAAAAAGGCGATGTCAAACACAGTTAAGGGCGACATCGGCTATTTTCGTACGCAGTTAAAAATGTCATTACATCAACTTGAAACGGCACTCGAAGGAACCCAGCTAGACAATATTCAAGATTTTTTAACAGATCCAGCTGCGATTGAGTTCAACAGAATACTAGATCAACTTGAAAATCAACAACCGCTTGATTTTCAAACTTTACCTTCCAGCGCTCAGTGGTTTAGCAGTGCAACACAGAGAATTACTCAGCTAAAAAGTAAACTAGACAACGTATGGGCCGAAACGATTCACGATAGCCAACAAAATAAAGCTGATATTGCGTTTGAAAGCATCATAATTTTCAGCCTGTTCATTGTTGTACTCACCGTCATTGCGCTCGTTAATTTGCATTTAATCCGTTCACTTCGCTCAGAACTTTCGAAGTTAACCACAATACTTAAACGTGTTGCGGAAGAGGGCGATCTCACTTTGGACATGCGATTGAACACCCGAGATGAGCTAGGTCAGATTTCAGAGTCCATTTATAACACCATTTTTGCGTTCAAAGATCTTATGGTTGGATTGGCAAAGTCCGTTGAGGTTGGCACACACCTTGGAGAAAAAATGCACACAGCGGCATCGAATGTTAACGAGGACGCGCAAAAAACGCAGGAAATGGCCTCTAGCATTGCTGTAGCAATTGAAGAGATGGCGACTACTAGCCAAGAGATTGCTAAGTTAGCTCAGGAAACACTCGATGCCAGCGACCAATTAAATAGTGAGTCTGCGCAATTATTAGCGGACAACCAAAAGAATTTAGAAACGATGCAAACTTTATCAAACAGCATGAATGATGTTGATGTAATGGCTGCAAGCATGGAAAAGCAAGTGTCTGAAATTAATACCATTCTTRACTCTATTCGTAGTGTCGCGGAGCAAACCAATTTGCTTGCATTAAACGCCGCAATTGAAGCTGCTAGAGCTGGAGAACACGGAAGAGGATTTGCAGTGGTTGCAGATGAGGTTAGGGGGCTTGCTAACAACAGTAAGCAATCATCAGAGCAAATATCAACATTACTGATCAGCTTGTTTGAAATTAGTCAAAACGTCGTACAGTCAATCAGAGACAATACTCGCCTTACACAAAATACCATGACCGAAGTGGAAGAGACCCGACAAGTATCTCTGCGAGTAAATGAGCATAGTTCTCATGTTGAAAAACTTACCATGTCCGTTGCAACAGCAGCTTCACAGCAGTCTGAAGTGGCAAATGATATTTCGCAAAATACGGCTGCCGTGCTTGAAGCTGCTAATCATGAATTAGATACCTCAAAAGCATTAAACACACTCTTTAAAGACATGAAGCTCAATAGTGACACATTACAACGAACAATGGATGTATTTAAAATCGATAAAAATTAATCAAACACGGTTTCTTAGCTGTTTAACCGAGCCAATATCGGTTAAACAGCTGAGGAAGTTCGGCTTTAAGTAATTTGGGCTTATTCTTAAACTTTTTGCCCTGCGGGGGAAAGTTCACCACACTATGATAAGGCAGTTCTTCTTGGCTTTTCTCTTCATATAGTAGTCCAGCCACGAGATCTAACTCATCGATAAATGGGTAAGGTAAGTCATCCTTAGTTGCAATAGCAAATTTATTAGCAAGCTCATCAGGCTCTGTAATAAGAATACTTATCGCTTCAGACCCGCGACTAATGATCCAGTTACAAAAATCTAAAAAATCGTATTCGCTATTACAGCCAGCAATTACATAGGCAACTTTCCAATTATCCCAATGCCACAAAGCCCTGAGTTCTTTTGTATATATACCATCAAACTGCGCAAGTTCCTCGCAGCTAAGCGCTGATAAACGTGTTTTTAAATAGTCACAATCTTGTGTATTATTAGGGGCGGTAACTAGCTCCCAGAAGCGGTCAAGTTCCATGTGTTTCATCTAAAGCGTACAAAGCGGCGATTATAGCCAGTAACCTGCGCTGAGTAAACGAACGCAGGCGTCGAGTTTTCATATACACCAGCCTACGTCACTTGAATATGACTAGCCTTTCAGTGCCTTATCACCGCGACCAATACCAACAGCACCTGAACGTACCAATTCGATAATATCGCTTTCGTGGCGCAGTAAATCTAGGAAGGATTCAAGACGCTCAGCAGAGCTTACCATCTGCAATAAGTAACTCTGCTTGCCCATGTCTATAATACTGGCTTGAAAAACCTCAGCAACGCGGTTGATAGCAGCCCGAGTTACCTCATCTCTGGCGTATACTTTTACTAATAATAACTCTCTTTCGATATGCTGCATATCCGTTAGGTCAATCACCTTGAGCACATCCACCAGTTTATTAACTTGTTTTGTAATTTGCTCAACAATACGGTCATCACCTTGAGTAGTGATAGTAATACGTGACAACGTTTTATCTGCGGTGGTGCCTACAGTCAAGCTATCTATGTTGTATGCACGCTGAGAAAACAATCCCACAATACGAGAAAGCGCGCCAGGCTCGTTCTCTAATAAAATCGATAGTATTCTTCTCATTATGCTTTTACTCCTTTTTTTAACCACATCTCGTCTATTGCACCTTGCTTGATTTGCATCGGATATACATGCTCAGACTCATCGACCAAAATATCTAAAAATACGAGCCTATCTTTAATTGACATTGCTTTTTCTAGCGCAGAATCAAGCTGCTCAGGTGTGTCTACTCTAATGCCAATATGCCCATAACTCTCGGCGAGCGCGACAAAATCTGGAAGCGATTCCATATATGAGCTTGCATGACGCCCTTCATACATCATGTCTTGCCACTGACGCACCATGCCAAGCGATCGATTGTTGAGCGAAATGACTTTAACTGCCAGACCATACTGCAAGCAGGTAGATAGCTCTTGAATATTCATTTGGATGGAACCGTCTCCGGTCACGCACAACACTTCACTGTTCGGAAATGCCATT
Source organism: Pseudoalteromonas sp. J010 (assembly GCF_003934235.1). Lineage (NCBI taxonomy): Bacteria > Pseudomonadati > Pseudomonadota > Gammaproteobacteria > Alteromonadales > Pseudoalteromonadaceae > Pseudoalteromonas > Pseudoalteromonas sp. J010. Next base: position 19,876 of record NZ_RDBW01000023.1, read on the forward strand.
TTAACGCCCATTGCAGCAGGTAGTCCGAACCCCATTGTGCCCAAGCCCCCTGAGTTAATCCATTGCCGTGGTGCTTTAAAAGGATAGTACTGAGCTGCAAACATTTGGTGCTGACCTACATCAGAGCAAACATAAGCCTCTCCGTGCGTTAATTGATAAAGTTTTTCGATAACGGTTTGCGGTTTTATTTTGTCTACACCAGGAGTGAAAGCCAAACAATTTTGCGAGCGCCAGTTGGTGATACATTGCCACCAGTCTTCTTGAGCAGCTCTATCTATTCGTTTTTCGCATTTTTCAATACCCCTTAAAAGTTGATCCATAACTGTGTCCAAGCAGCCTACAACTGGTATATGTGCCGCAATAGTCTTAGAAATAGACGTTGGATCAACATCTACATGGACAATCTTTGCATTGGGGCAGAATTTTTTGACGTTATTGGTCACTCTATCGTCAAATCGCGCACCAAGTGCCAAAATAACGTCTGCGTTTGCCATCGCTTTATTTGCTTCTAAACTACCATGCATACCCAACATACCAATAAAATTTGGGTGTTCGCCGCTTATTCCGCCAAGACCCATTAACGTATTTGTGATTGGTGCATTGAGTTTTTCAACCAGCTCGGTCAGTTTTTCAGAAGTATTAGAAAGTATAATACCGCCACCAGAATATATAACTAGGCGTTTTGCYTCTATGATTGCTTCTACGGCTTTTCGGATCTGTTTGGAATGCCCCTTTACACTCGGATTATATGTGCGCATATCAATATCTTGAGGCATAACAAAATCAAAACTCAAAGCAGGATTCAAAATGTCCTTTGGAAGTTCAACAACTACTGGCCCGGGTCTTCCTGAACTCGCTAAATAGAATGCTTTTGCCAACACTTCTGGAATATCAATGGCATCCCGACAGTTGAAGCTATGTTTAACGATAGGGCGTGAACAACCAACAATGTCTGTTTCCTGAAAGGCATCGTCGCCAATGAGATTTGATGGAACTTGTCCTGACAATACCACCATTGGGATTGAGTCCATATAAGCTGTGGCAATACCGGTAATGCAGTTTGTTGCCCCAGGACCACTAGTGGCTAACACTACGCCAACTTCACCTGTGGCTCTTGCATAGCCATCTGCCATATGTGTAGCAGCCTGCTCATGTCTCACTAGTATATGTTCAATTTCAGATTGCTGAAAAAGTGCATCGTAAAGATCCAATACTGAACCGCCAGGGTAACCAAATATGTATTTAACCTTTAATGCGCTCAACGCTTTAACTACCAACTCTGAGCCGTTATATTGCTCTGCCATTACCTCATTCCTCGTCGATTGTGCTACCTGATACTAATTCTTTTAAACAAAAAAAGCCCCGCTGATTGCGGGGCTTGTATATTTCTTTCAATTAATAGCTCCCCGCTGAACTCTAAGAAGAGACCAGTACCACCACGAGAACGATTACTTGAAAAAAGTGTGTCATTGAATAAGCCTTAATTAATAAATTAACTTCAGCCTACACATGATTAGATATAAATTCTACCTTTCTACCTTTCAATTGTTGAAATATTACATTTCAATTTAAAATTTATCTTCATTTGAATTTTTTATTTATATCGCTCTTTCTCTGAACAAATTCGTACAACTGCTAAACTTAACACTCTAACTCGCTTTGGAGTATTGGAATGAATATTTTCAATTTAGGTATGCTGTGCGCAATGCTACTGGTATCCACAGCCGCACCTGCGCAAGTTTTGTATCGAGATCAAGTGATTTACTGGCAGGAAAAGAAACTTGGACGAGCACTTAGTGACTATGAGCGTGGCGTGGTTTTATCCGAGTACATCAAAGGCAAGCCTATCACTCAAGATATAAAGACTCCCTATGCTATAAAAAGTGCCTTGGGAGGCGTAAGCAAACTTAGCAAGCGATATAATATAACTGCGACGACACAGGTGCTCAATGAAGCTAAAGTGCTCGCTATTTTGGTTGACTTCCCTGACTTACCTTATAATCAAAACCGACTAAATCCGAACGACACAGACATGTACTATGCAAGTTACCCCGTGTCGCACTACCAAGGGCTTTTATATTCAAACAATGGCTACTCAGGCCCCAATGGTGAAGCTCTGCAATCTGCTACACAATACTATCAAGCGGTATCAGGAGGTAGCTTTAAGATAGTGGGTAATGCTTTTGGTTGGGTCAGCGCAGAGCAGAATGCCGCCTATTATGGTAGGCAAGAGGGCAATACTCGCGATTTAAGACCCGAAGAACTTGTCTTTGAAGCTGTAACAAAAGCAGTATCTGAATTTAATATTGATTTATCTGAATACGACAAAACCGATCTCAATGATATTGATGGTGACGGCAACAGATTGGAACCTGACGGGATAGTAGACCATGTGATGTTATTCCACTCAAGCATTGGTCAAGAAGCGGGCGGAGGGGTACTAGATGGTGATGCAATTTGGTCTCACCGTTTTTTCGTCTTCGATGAAAACAATCAACCTAAATCAATCCCTAACACAAACTATAAGATTTATAACTACACAATCAATCCAATAGACGCAGCCATCGGTGTAGTTGTTCATGAGTTTGGTCATGATTTAGGATTACCAGACGAATATGACTTAAACTCCAACGACATCGGCGAGCCTGTCGCACTATGGTCGGTCATGTCTTCAGGTAGCTACTTAGGGCAATTAAGTGGTTCACAGCCAACCCAGTTTTCCCCCAAAAGTTTGGAGTTTTTACAACAAAATTACGCAGGTAATTGGATTGCGCAATCAGAATATACACTTGATGATATAAATACTGAGCAAACAATATCACTGACGGATATTGGTGTAAATGAAAGCACCACAAACCAAATTAAGATCACTTTACCTGCTGAGTTAGAGCCATTTATTGCACCACTTGATGGCAATTATCACTACTATTCAGGTCAAGGTGATAAGTTGAATAATAGTGCCAGCTTCGCCCTTACATTACCAAATGCGGCTGACATTTCGTTAACCATGTTGGCAAACTATAGCATTGAACTAAATTATGATGTTTTCCAAGTTACTATAAACGGACAACCAATCTCAGGTAACACGACCAAAGCAACGCATCCAAATTATGCAGGGATCACTAATTACATGGATGGTGAATCATCTGCATTTGGGTCAAACCCCATCACTTTATCTTTCGATCTCTCGCCATATAAAGGCCAAACCGTCACTATTGGGTTATTATACCGGACTGACGCATTTGAAACCCTCAAAGGTGTATTGATAGACAACATCCAAGTTATCGCGGACGGTGCACAGGTATACCTCAACACAGCAGAGTCAACAAACGAGCTGCAATACAGTGGCTTTCGAAAAATATCGAGATATAGAGCAAAACAAAGTAACGCATACTACGCTCACCTGCGCTCATTTAGGGGAATTGATTCGGGACTTTCGTTAACCGGTTACAACTCTGGGGTATTGTTATGGTATAGCAATAATAACGAAAGCGACAACTCCACATCATTACATCCAGGCTCTGGTGATATGTTAGTGGTTGATCAGGATCAAAACCCAATATACAAAAGCGACGGTGCTTCACTTGCCACCAGTGTCATACAAGTTAAAGATGCAACGCTTAGGTTAGATGAACAAAAGCCTGGGCTTGGCGATCAAAATCTCGCAGCTATCAGCATATTTAATGATACTCAAGATTACTCGTTTACCCAACAGAAAGAGTCTGGTGTTGTTTTACCAGCATTTGGAGTTCAAGTACTGCTAAAATCGATATCAGAGGACGCCAGTAGCGCAGAAGTAAGTCTGGTTTATACTAACGACCCTCAAATTGCGCAAGCACAATCACAGAACACCGTAACTTTTAGTGTAAAAGGGCTTGCGCTAAATGAGTCAGATACTTTTAGTTGGAACTTTGGCGATGGCCAAACAAGTAATGAGCTCTCGCCAACCCATAGCTATCAAAATACCGGGAGCTACTCTGTTTTATTCACAAGAACAAAGATTGACGGTTCAAGCTCTTCATTAAATACAATCGCTAACGTTGGTAATGTCGTCGTATTACCACTTAGTATCAACCAAATTGCCGCTACAGCTAATGGAGAGAGGATCCTCTTTAATGCTGACATCAATGGCGGAAAGCCTCCTTATCAACTTCAATGGAATTTTGGAGATAATCAAACCGCAGCTGTAAATCCGATTGAACACAGCTTTGAGTTCAGTGGCAACTACACTGTCACACTCAATGTAACAGATGCCGATGGAGCCACTGTTAGTAGTACAAAAAGTGTAGATGTTATTGTGCCTTTACAAGTAGATGCAACAGCAACAATCTCTAATTTACAAGCAAACTTTAACGCTAGCGCTAGTGGGGGGGACGGCAACTACCAAGCACAGTGGCAATTTGGTGATGGTATGCAAGGCGTGGGGTTATCAACAACGCATAGTTATGACCAAGCAGGGACGTATAGTGTGTTGTTAACGTTATCGGATGGTTTAGGCCAAAGCGTCAATGCAAACGTTGACGTCGTAGTCACAGCACCAACAACACAACCTGACACGATAGACAACACTAATGAAAGTTCATCTGGTGGTGCTATGGGATGGTTGCTCTTACTAATTACGATAGTAATGGGACTAAAAAGAAAGCAAAGTTAAGGTAGCATTATAGCTAACATAGATTATTGATAGGGAGCTATTCTCCCTATCAATGGCAGCGCTTAAATAATCCGAAGTCTGCTATAGATTTCTAAACTTCGGCTATATAAGCTAATTTATACTACAGACGCTCAATAACAGCTTGAGTAAAGTCAGTTGTACCGTGGCTACCGCCTAAGTCACGAGTAGTACGATCGCCGCTCTTAATCACATCAGCAACTGCACTGCGGATTTTTTCCGCTTTTTCTGCTTCACCAAGATATTCAAGCATTTGAATTGACGCCAAAATAACTGAAGTTGGGTTAGCTAAGTTTTTACCTGCGATATCTGGTGCGCTACCATGTACTGCTTCAAAAATAGCGGCATCGCTACCAATATTCGCACCAGGAGCCATACCAAGGCCACCAACAAGACCCGCACAAAGGTCAGATAAAATGTCACCAAATAGGTTTGTCGTCACAATTACATCAAACTCTTCTGGTGTCATCACCAACTTCATACATGTTGCGTCAACAATCATTTCTGCTGACTCAATTTCAGGGTAACGCTCACCAACTTCACGAGCCACTTTAAGGAAAAGACCTGATGTAGACTTTAGGATATTCGCTTTGTGAACTGCAGTTACTTTTTTACGACCTTCACGCTTTGCTAACTCATAAGCAAAAGTCACTATCTTTTCAGCGCCTTCGCGCGTGATTTTAGACATTGCTTCTGCTTCGCTACCGTCTTCTGATACTACTTGGCCAAGACCAGAGTACATGCCTTGTGTATTTTCACGAACAGTAATGATGTCAATATCATCGTAACGCGCTTTAGTCCCTTCAAAAGATTTAACTGGGCGAACGTTTGCGTAAAGACCAAACTGCTTACGTAATGTTACGTTGATAGAAGTAAAACCTTCGCCAACAGGTGTTGTAAGTGGACCCTTTAGCGTAATTTTATTACGCTCGATTGCCTCTAACGTTGCAGCAGGAAGTAATTCACCTGTTTTTTCTAAAGCAGCCAAACCTGCGTCTACGTATTCGTATTCATAGTCGCAACCTACGGCTTTTAAGATCTCGATAGCTGAATCGATGATGCTAGGGCCAATGCCGTCGCCACGGATAACTGTGATGGTTTGCTGTGCCATGTTTTTTCCTTTATCAAAAGTTGTGATACACCTGAAAAGAATTACAGACTAAGTCTAGTAGAAATTAACAACGGTGTACGTTCGCTTGTTTAAGCCGCGTTTTATAGCAATTAATTAGGTCTTATTCCAGTATGGAATGTAAAAACCACATACATAAGATTTATGCTTGTTATTGATATTATTTATAGAATAAATATCACTCAATAGCTGAGTAAAAACCAACCTCAAGTAGTGCTGCATTAAAATTCTGTGCATTTGCAAAGTGGCTATCGGACAGTATTTGATCAATCAATTGTTTTTGCCACGCCGTAGGAACAAAATTAGGAGAGATAACACTTAACACTACTAGTTTGATAAAAGTAAAAAGCTTGCATTGCGTATTTGCTTGGGATTTCTTGAGTGTTTCACTGTCTAGCATCGCCTTATGTAGGATGCTTTTATCAAAATAATAATGATTAAATTCAACAAATTTGTCTTGTGCCAACGCTCTAACGCCAAACAAATTGGCCACTGATATCTGCGCTTCTGAGAAATCTCGGGTATGTAATGCAGTGGTATGTTGGATCTCTACGCCTTGCTTCAGCACCAAAAATGCAATGACTGCGGCAAAAGGAGAGAGTAACCGCTCAAATTCTTCACCATAACTATCACCTACGTACAAAGCGATAACTTGACTTATCACTCCATACTTATGAAGTACATCATCGGTGAAAGGCGTTTTGTGACGGGCAATGATTTGTTCTAACAATACTCGCTGTGCTAATAAACCGGCAGCATCTAGACCCACCATCGCCAGTGAATGTCGTACCGAAGCGGCTTTTAGATTTTCTCGATTATACTGTTTTGCCGCAACTTGTAACGCTAGAGAAACTGACTCGAATTCACATACCAGCTTTTCTAATGACCGAATGCTTTGAAATTGACTAAAAGAAAGAGCCTTTACCGCCTCTAGCAAATGCGTGTTATCAACACCAAAAGAGGTGGGCTCTGGTGCTGGTGCTCTGTCCCAAACATTGTATAGCAGTTTAGCATCTGAGCTAAACGTAACCCCACAGCGAAAATCAAACGCTCGGCTGGCTTTGGCAAGCTTTTTAGCTTGTCCATTATCAATAATAGCGATGACTTTCTCTTTGTTACATTGAACGACTAAAAGTCCTAGCTCTTTGTTTATGTCACATAATAATCCTGCTGGATGTTTTACCATTGCGTCGGACATTGCGGATAGTACTTTAAGCGCGTAGTGATAGGAAAGCCGAGCATAAAGTAGCTTTATCGCCTTATCGAGTGGAAAGGCTGGCTGTTGCTTTGTTGGCGTGATTAAACTAGCTAGTCGATGCGCTAATGCCACTATCAAAGAAGCATGATCATTAAAACGCTGTGGCGCTTTTGAGATGAGCTTGCTGTCATAGCTTGAAAGTCGCGATAAGACACGAAGACACTGTAGGTCTGGTGTTTTCCCATCACTGAGGATCTGGACTGCCACGTGGTGCCTAACTTTCCAGAGCTTATCTTGCTGGGGATTCAATGGTTTCCCACAAGCTAATTGATCACTCTCTCGCGCCACACATAAATAGTCGGCAAAACTGGCAAGTAATAGTTCCTCAGTGATTGCTCTTGAATAGCGCAAACTGTGACAAGCCATACAAATTAGCACATTTTGATTAATTACAAGGTTAGTGTTGTAGCCTAAGTTTTGAGAATATAATCCAAGCTGAGCGTGCATGCTACTCGGTGAATGTTCATAGCAGTCCATATATAGTTGTGCCAGCTTTACCAGAGTAGGGTATATCGACGACCAACGCTCCTTTTGGTAGTAAAGCCGTAATACTTTATGCGTTCCTTGTGTCAAAGCAAATAGCGTTTTACTTGTTACGATCCTAGATTCCATTAACTCTACACTTTATCAAAGGTCACTCTGGCACCTGGGCCCCAAAGCGTCAAAACACCATTTTCAAACAGTAAACCGGTACATTCATCTTCGGTGGTGATACCATCAGGTTTAACCAGCTGAGTCCGATAAAAAACAATTTGCACGACGGTGTTATCTGCTCTTTTCTTCACATAGGTTAAATCAGGACTACCGAGTGTATCCAACACAACATCAATATTCACGGGTTGTTCTAGACTTAAATTCCCGATAAAACGATTATTAAAAGCCTCTCTGTCTTGCCATATCATTGCCTGAGGATCATCTTTGTAGTAGTTAATAACAAGAAAGACCACAGAAACGTATACCGCAAGGCCTAGAAATATGTACTGTAAAATCTTTCTAATCATCTAACTGCTCAACAAAAATGTATAATCACCAACATACGCTACGTACAGAGATTAAGATATTAACATGCCGTTTCGTCTTAACAGATAATCTGCTCAATACAGACTAACTAAACAACATGATGTTCGGATAATTTATGCCTTTCTAGCAGCCAGTTTTCACGCTAACTGCGTTGAATTCATTTCCAATAGCCAGCCATTGGCGCTTAAATTCTTCTTACCTACAACATGTAGGAGCCTTAGCGAGAGCGGGACGCGGAAGCGATGTTTCGCAAAAACTCTCTCACTAGACAAGTGAAAAAACAAAACTGTGCTTTAGCAACAATGAGTTAGAATATTCTTTATCCAAATTTCAGGTTAAACAATAATAAATGCAAGGTTTTCTTTAAAAACAATAATTTATAAAGAAAAACATCTTAATCTTTAGCTAATATATCAAAGGTCTTAAGAAATACCTAACGCTTGAGAAAGAATGCAAAACGACACGGTGATGTAGCAATATTTTGCACGCTGGACTTTGGTCAAAATGGCTCCTTTACGCCACCTAGCTGCACAATTTATATTTCCATTTATATTACTATCCAACTCTAATATCTTTAAGACTAAACCCTATCTCGATATCTTTTCTTAACGTGACCAATGCCAGACTAGTAATATAGTTTTCAACACCTGCTTCAAGCTTGGCTTTAACAGCGGGCTTTATCTCATCATCTATAAGCATATCATCAAGACGACTGTGCTTTGCTAATAGCTCCTGCGCTGTTTTCACACCAACCCCAGTCACTCCAGGAATATTATTGGTTTTGTCACCACTCAACGCCCAGAAGATTTCAAGCTTGTTTTGTGTAACTGAGAATCGGCTTTTAATGTCTTCAAGAGAGATTGTTGACTTTTTAAAGTAATCATAAATAGCAATTTCCTCACTAATTAAGGGGAGAAAGCCTTTATCTGTGGAAACAATAACCGCGGAGACATTTGCTTTTGCCGCCTTCGTTGCTAATGTAGCGATAATGTCGTCGGCTTCATCATGTACCGGATTAAAACACTTAACACCGACATTAGTAAATGCAGTGGCGAATCTGTCGAGATTGCTGCTTAGCGACTCGGGCATGGGCTGTCGGTTTTCTTTATATTTTGAGTAAAAGTGATAGCGCCAGCTTTTGTCGCCATCAAATACAGCCACGGCATGGGTCGCAGCTGATTTCTTAAGCAAGCTTCTTGCGGCTTGCTCTACCCTCTGACAACAGGCTGTAATGTGCGCCTGTTGATGTTCGCTGTGCTTTGGTTCGTTAACAGCATAAATGCGCCTAATCAAGTTAAGCGCATCAATTAACAACAAATTTTTCATTCAATTTAAGCTTTAATTTTATAACAAGGTATATACTTGCTTCCCGGCAATTTCATTCGCCCTTGAACAACAAACGCCCCCAGCAGTTTATCCATATCAGCCATAAGAGACTTATCTCCAGTTAACTCATAAGGTCCATGTTGCTTAATTGCAGTTATCCCTTCATCTTTCACATTACCCGCAACAATGCCTGAAAATGCGCGCCTCAAATTAGCGGCAAGCTGCTGTTTTGGCTGTGCTAGATGCAGGTCTAGCGCGGACATATTTTCATGTGTTGGCGCAAAAGGATGCTGAAAGTCATTCTCAATTTTAAGCGTCCAGTTGAAATAGTACGCATCACCTTGTGATTTACGATATTCGCGAACGGTTACCATCGATGCTTTAAGCTTTTTAGCCACTAGCTCAGGATCATCTACAATGATCTCAAACTTAGACAATGCTTCCTTACCCAAGGTTTTTTCAACAAACGCACTAAGTTCCTCAAAGTAGGCAGCTGACTCTTTTGGACCTGTTAATATAACCGGAAGACACTGCTTCTCATTATCAGGGTGCAGTAAGATCCCAAGCAGGTACAGTAGCTCCTCTGCGGTTCCAGCACCACCAGGAAAAATGATAATGCCATGTGCAACGCGGACAAAAGCTTCAAGGCGTTTCTCGATATCCGGCAAAATAACTAATTCATTCACTATCGGGTTAGGTGGCTCTGCTGCAATGATGCTCGGCTCTGTTAGGCCAAGATAACGATTACTTGAGACACGCTGTTTAGCATGACCAATCGTTGCACCTTTCATTGGTCCTTTCATCGCACCAGGCCCACAACCGGTACAAATATTTAACCCGCGAAGCCCCAACTGGTAGCCGACCTCTTTGGTGTATTTATACTCAACTTCATTGATAGAATGGCCTCCCCAGCACACAATCATATTAGGATCTTTGTTCACCTCTAACGCATCTGCGTTTCTGAGCATATCGAACACCATGTGTGTGATTTCAACCGGGGTTTTATTTTCACCATGATATTTTTGACAGATGAACAGAATGTCCCTGATTACTGAAAAGATATGTTCATGAATACCAGTAATAATCTTGCCATCAACAAAAGCTGACTCTGGAGGGTTATTCAGCGCAATTTTGATACCACGTTCTCGAGCAAGCAGTTGAATATCAAAATCTTCATATTTATCATAAATTTCAGAGCTAGAGTCAGTATGACTGCCAACGTTAAGTACAGCTAATGCACAGTTTCTAAAAAGCCTATATCTTTCACTGGTGGTCGACTGCTGTAGCAAGTCAACTTCTAATTTTGATAATAAGTTAAGAACCCCTGTTGGGTTTAGCTCTATTTGCATAGGCTTACTCCTTTTTGTTGTGCGAATAGGGTAGTGCTAACTTCTTACAAATTATCCATATTTAATCGCACCACCATTTCCTTTCAACAGCCCAAAGATTTGTGTTATTTGAAGCACAATCTATCACGGCCACTATTTTTCGCGTCATATAGTGCAGCATCAGCTCTATCGAAGGCACTCAAAGTCGTGTCTCCTTTTTTAAACTGTGTTGCACCGAGAGAAATTGTAATTTCAACTTGCTTTTCTTTGAATTTAAACGGAATAGATTTTACAACTTGCCTTACCTTTTCTAGCGGCTTTTGTGCCTGGCTAACTGGCATTCCAGGCATCAATAAGACAAATTCCTCACCGCCATAACGAGCAATAAAATCGCTTTTACGGATCGACTTTTTCAAGGCTCTGGCTATCACTTGCAAGGTTTTATCGCCAGCACTATGTCCATATTTGTCATTGATAGATTTAAAATGATCAACATCAATCACAACGAGCGTAACTTCGGTGTCATTGACTTCAAACAAGTGCATTTCATGGGTCAAACGCTCATCAAATGCAGCGCGGTTCGGCAACTTAGTAAGGCTATCGAGTAAACTTTTAAATTTTTGCTCACTCAGCCGCTTTTGATAACTCGACACTTTCGCTTCGAGCATATTAATACGATTATTAATCGCATCGAATGAATCAAGAAGTGCATCTCGCTCATTTTTTTCCAGCTTTTCTCTAGCTATTAAATCTGCGCTTAATAACTTGAGCTCATTATCAACTAGCGCCTTTAGTGCAGTAATAGAACTTGCATTTTGAGTTTGCTCATTGAGATTTTGAATTTTTAGCTCAATCTTACTGTTCAAAGACTTTAATTCTTGTGATGCTGATTTAGACCGAGCTGTTGTTTCAACAATAGAACGATGCAACTCTTCTAAAGTCTGATTTAATGAAACTAAAAAGCCCTGCGCAGATTGCCGCTCTCGAGCAATGGTCTGAGCAATAATTCTAATTATTTCGGTTGCTGCGCTGTATAGGTTGTCTAAGGTGTCATCCTGAGCGACTCCCTCTCTGATCTCTTTTACTTTGTCGACAGCATCGTCTTCAAAAATAAGTTCGTTGATTAGCGCTTGCAATTCTGCCGCGAGTTGAGGCTGACTGCTCCCTGCGGCAACATCATTGACTTCTGTTTTTGCCTGCAACACAGTTTGATAGATTGAGACTAAGGTCTCTAGTGCTGGAAGATATGCGTTCGTAGAACTGATGTCCTGTAATTCAACGTCTAATAAGTGTCTCAGTTTTCGGCGTGACTCATTTGGTACACCTTTGAGCTTTTGCAAGAGTTTACCACTGTGGCGGATTGAAGCTTGTAACGCCTTTTGGTTCGTAGAGTTTATGGCTTCCTGCGCTTTTAATGGTTCCGATATACCGTCAATAAAGGGAGCAAGCTGCTCAAAGTCAACACCTTTATTGAGTGCGATACGAAACTTAGCTAGCTGATTGTCCAGAGAAACATCCTGCCCCTTACAGGCAAGAGAAAGCTTTGCAGCAAACTGAGTTAATAGCTCTACTTGTTGTTTTCTTGCGTCCTCAAGCGTCTTTCTTGCTTCAATGGCTTGTTTTAACTTTTGCTCGAGCATTACGGCGTTATCAGTCACAGATTTCCAGTTATGATTTGATCTCTTAGATACTTAGTCTACAACAAATTTAGCCAATATGCGCATAAATTTATGGCTGTAACATGTCCGACTTTGCTGTTCACTCGTCGATATTACTTCGCCTAGAAGGTCTTGATTTGATAGATTAATCGTATTCATAACTGACATTTAATACGATGAAAAAAAGCCTAATAGCACTTGCTTGTATTACCGCACTACACGCTCACGCCGACGTCAACTATCAAGTCACCATCACGCAGCCGCAGCATCACTTAGCTGATGTCGAAGTGACATTCCCGCATTCAACACAAACTAGTATAGATGTACAGCTTCCGGACTGGCGCACCGGGCGTTATGAGATATTGAATTTGGCAAACGGCATTCGTTTCTTCGCCGCAGAAGGACACGATGGAAAGGCTCTAAAGTGGGAGAAGATGGATAAAAACACGTGGCGAGTACATCTATCTGAGCCGACAGAACTGAAAGTACAATACCAAGTATATGCAAATGAACTCGGTCTTCGGGCGAGACATATTGATGACACCCATGCGTTTATTGATGCCTCCGGGTTCCTTATGTTCAGCGAGTCTTTTAGAGCAGAACCCATAAAGATCGACTTAGACGTACCAATGGAGTGGCGTTCAGTCTCAGGTATGGACTTTGCCGATTCCAAACACAGCTTTAAAGCTGATAATTATGACATTTTACTTGATTCTCCGATTGAAACCGGTATTAACCAACTACATAAGTTCCAAGTAGATGGTCGTCAGTACGAATTGGTAATTTGGGGGGAGGGGAATTACGACGTTGATCTGATGCTGACAGATCTGAAAAAACTGGTCAAAACCGGCACTCTCATATGGCATGACTACCCTTATGAGCGCTACGTATTTATGGTTCATGCAACGAGTGGCGCTCGTGGTGCCACGGAGCACCTAAATTCGACCATTATACAAAGGCACAGAGATAGCTTTAAAAACCGTGATGATTATATCGGCTTTATTTCAACCGCAGCGCACGAATTTATTCACACTTGGAATGTTAAAAATTACCGTCCTGCTGGTATGGTTCCGTATGATTATGTTGCTCCAAATTATACTGATCTGTTGTGGTTGGCTGAAGGTTCGACAAGCTATTTTGAAGACTATTTGCTACTTAGCGCAGGAATAACCACCAATGATGAATATCTCAACATGCTGACCAAGCGCGTTAACCGTCATCTTGACACCCCGGGGCGTCAGGTGCAATCTGTTGCCGCAAGCAGCTTTGATAAATGGATAAATCAAGGTGGCGATCATGGTGTTAACTATAGCACCAACATCTATTCAGAGGGGGCATTAGTCTCGATGGCGCTGGACATCGACCTAATTGAGAAATCAAATGGAACAATAAGTTACCGTGACGTACACAGCCAGCTATATAAACAACATAAATTACCTAATAGCTTTACAAGTGAAGACGTCAAACGCATTTTAAAACAATTGACTGGACGAGATTATCACACTTGGTGGGTCAACCATGTGGATAAACCAGCGAACATAGACTTTAATGCGTTATTCGACAAAGTGGGATTAGAATATAAGCATCCCAAATCAGCAAGTGTGATAGCTAAACTTGAAGGAAAAGCAAAACAACAAGGTGAACTTCTGAAGCTGCTTCATGTGGCTAGAGATGGTAACGCTTGGCAAGCCGGACTTACTGCTGGAGATCTAATCGTTGCCTTTGATAAGCACCACGTGAGGGATAGTTTATCGGCAAGCTTAGCGCATTTTGTACCTGAACAAACGGTGAAAGTTGATTTTATTCGTAGGGATAAATTAATGACTACAGAGTTGACACTAAACCGTGGTTACGACAAGCCTAAAAAAATCACATTCACTGAAACACCATCAGCAAAACAAGCCATGCTATACAAAGCTTGGATGGGCGTCGCACACCCTAATGAGAAAAAATAGCTAACAACAAAAAGGGCTGATAGWTATCAGCCCTTTATAATTTCTACCTCAGTAAAAAATACTAGGCTTTTACTACATGATGCGAGAGAAGAATCGAGAGCGATTCTTTGAACGACCTCTACGCATAGAAGAGCGGATCTGGGAGCGAGTACCAGCTAACCAACTTTCACGGTCAACCTTTGCAGCATCGCCACGTCTTGCTTCCTCCGTTGCACGGAATCCACAAAACTCACGATACGCTTTTAAATCTAGAGATAATTCTTGCAGCACCAGCTCAATCATAATTGCATCGTCAACATAACCTAATACCGGAATATGATCTGGCACCATGTCTTCAGGCTCGCTGAAATAAGCTAGCGACGCCATAATCTCACGTTTTTCGTCATCAGGCATTTGCCATTCTTCGTCTAATACAGCGTCAATTAACGTCTGTAATGAAATAAGACGAGTGCTCACAAACTCAGGAAGGTTGGATTTTTCCATCGTTGCGACTAAATCGCGTGCTTTTGATATAATTTCAGCATCGCTTACATCACCACTTTTTTCAATAGCGGCTTTCATCATTCCACGGAAGTGTTCAAGATCTGAATCAGAGAGTTCAAAGTTGATTTCTATAGACACGTCTGTGCTCCCTCAACGTTGTTATTATTAACGGTTTAAGCAAAAAGTTAAACTTATTGCAATAATCTAAGATACTAGCACATCTCAATCAGAAGTCTTCCCATAAATTACACTTTTAACACGAATTTTTCTCTATTACGTACAAGTATAAAACCCATTGTTCAAAAGGCGTACAACGGCTTTCGAATCATATAACTAGAAGTGTTGTTGATAGCGTTTAAGAACCAGCCCGCGATAAAACTTGTTTTGTATAAACTTATTTATCTGAAGCAATTGTTTGCGCCAAAAATACCGCTTTGATCCTGTAACACTTGGAGCTCTATCTATGGTACTCGCAAACTTTTCACCATGGCTAACAGGACAAGGGCTCATTACGAATACACTTAGATCTTTTTCCCAAAAATGTTGATAATCAATATCAATCGGTCTGCCGAAAGGAATTGATTTGGATAATATTTTCTTTGCTCCTTTGAGACTTACAAGCTGGGCAACGGTTCCGGCAGGTACCTTATTTTGCATAAATAACGATAACGATTTATTTAGAGGAAAACTTGCAATCGGAGTGCGTTTGTTCTTCTGAGACTGGAATAGCTTGATCATATCCCAATCAAATGGCAATGAAGCGATCAGTTGGTCAATCTGTGCTAAGTCGTCGTGTAGTTGGAAATCATCTTCAAAAATAAAAGCATAGGGCAGTTCTAACTCAACAATTTTGCTTAGTACTTTTATATGACTTAAATAACAGCCTATCTCTCCTAACGTTAAAGGCCGGAAGTATTGCTTAGCGTTTTTTAACTTACAATAGCTCGTATTTAAAACGTCTTCGCTCAACTCTGCACCTTTTACAGCGCTTATCCTTTCAAAGGGTAGTGAGAACTGATCAAACTGGAGAGTAGATTCCTTGAGTCTATCAGTGCAAGAATCTAAATTGATGAGAAAAATATTCGGTTTGGTCATGATAAGTCTTAAATCCGCTAACTAATTACATTTTGAGTGTGCGGCTTTTGTATGACAGTGAAATGACGAAACTCTTACATAGAGTAGGGTATCAACCCTACTCTATAGGGCAGTATTACCAATCACTCGCAGCTGAGCAATAACTCACTGCAGTCTGACGGTCTTCCRTTCTGTTATCATGGCGACTTGACATACCGATGATTGCACCATTACCACCTAATGTCCAAGGTTGGTCGTAACCTGTGTATTGTGTTGTAATACATGATTCAGCGAATAGTGCAGCGCCTGTACTAGAGGTTGCCATAGATGCGCAATTAAAGTTAAACAAACGGTCTTCGGTGCCATTATCGTGACGGCTTGACATTCCGACAAAGAATTGACCATTAGGACAAACAAAGTTAAACGCTTGATCATATGAATTTACGTAACCGCTCCACTTTGTCGTTTTACGATAAATGCGACTACCGCTATCCGTTGTAAATTTTGCACAGACTAAGCTAAAACGTCTGTCTTCTTGTTTATCTTGATGGTAGCTTGAAATTGATTTAATAAACATATTACTTGGACAAGTGTAAGTAAATGCTTGGTCAAAATCATTTAAATACCCCGTATTGAGTTCACTATAAACACGTAAGTTACCACCAGCTAGCGCTGAAAAATCACTGGCAATTTCTGTGCGCTCAGTTTTTGCTAACTTAGTCTCAGTAACGTCATAACCTGAAACATCGTTATTAGTTTCTATTAGCACAATTATCTCATCTAGATTCTTAGCTTGAGAAGCGGGGATCTCATATACACTGCCATTTACTGTATACTCAAATGGCTTAGCTTGTTCATTAGCCGAAGCAGGGTTACAAAGCATCGCAACAGAGAGGGATAGAGCAGAAAACTTTATCAATGTGTTCATCTTAATTCCTTTAAAAAATAGTAGTTAATTTAGTGCTAATAAAAAAATAGCAGCCAAATTAAATGCTACTTTTTTTTAATAAACAAGCTTTTTATTAACACATAAAAACCAAAGAAATGCATAATAAGCATCAATTAAATATAGACTGTTGCAGATCCCAACTCCGCTCAAAATATATACTGCTTATTTTTTCTAAATTTTTATCTCGTTACACCACAATTACTATTCACTATTTTCATATAAAAGACGCAACGCGAAATGACATTAGAATCGAGTAAAGCAACAATGAAAAATTTATTAACGCTCAAACAGACAAAGTGAAGTGGATTGCAAAAGAGGAATACTAGGGGAGACGGTAGAAGAAGCACAACGCTTCTCCGTATTTTACATCTTATTTTTCAGTCACATTAAACGTAACGATCCATGGCGTGACTTTGTCGAGGCCTTTGCCTAGTTCAATTGCAATTTTGCTAGTAGAGTTCGGTGACATAATTTGCGTACGCATTAGCTGGCCACTCTTTTGGCTATCACCAACCCAAGAGCCATCTAAACATTGCTTTGCGAGACTCTGCGCATAGTTATGGATTTTTACCGCGTTTTCATATTCCTTGAACTGCTCAGAACAGGTATATTTTGATTTTCCAGAAGCGCTTTCTATGATTTGGCATTTATTGCCAACTAGATGTGCCTTGGCCTGCCAGGAGTTGATAAACTTTGCGCCGACTTCAGCACCTTTAAGCACAGAAAACCCATTGGATGACGCACTTAAAAGTGCATTAAGTTTCTCGCAATTAGACATATCATCGAGCTTCTCTTGTTGCTCAGGGGTCAATGTTGAACATCCAGCAGCTGTCAACCCTGCCAGCATTAGACCAAGTAATCTTGTTTTCATAAACCGTTCCATACTGTTCGCAATCGCACCGTTAAAGTTAGACTAATATTTTGCCACTGCATAGTTATAAGACTATGAGAAGTTTACCTTATTTATATGAACAGGTGTTGATCTAATTACAGATTTATCCCGATTGTGGTAGGTTGGCTTGTTACTGCACGATGTCTGGAACAAGCCAACGAAAAGATAGGCGTAAGGATTACTTACCCAAAGGGCAAATTACTTATGCCTATCTTTGAGCGTATTGACCACATCACTGAGCGTAAGCCCTTGTCTCTGTAATAAGACAATAAGATGATACAGTAAGTCTGCGGACTCATTGAGCAACTCTTCATTGTCATTTTTCATCGCAGCCAGCGCAACCTCAACTCCTTCTTCTCCAACTTTTTGGCAGCTGCGGCTCAAATCTTTTGCAAATAAAGAGGCGGTGTAACTGCTCTCCGGTGAGGCATTTTTTCTTTGTGCAATTACACGCTCAAGCTTTCCTAAAAATGCAAGCTGTGGCATGGTGTCTGCGAAGCAGCTTTCGCTACCTAAATGGCAAGTTGGACCTTGCGCAGTGGCGTAGATCAGTAAACTGTCTTTATCACAATCTGTGTGTACTTCTACCAACTCTAAAACATTGTTTGACGTTTCACCTTTTGTCCACAGGCGTGATTTGGAGCGCGAATAAAAAGTAACAAGCCGTTTGTCTAATGTAACCTCAAGGGCATCTCTATTCATAAAGCCCTGCATTAATACTACACCTGTCAACGCATCTTGCACTATTGCTGGTATAAGTTCGGATTTTTCGAAATCCACTTCTGCCATGTTTTGTTTATTAATTATCATTGTCGTGCTGCCACATCATTATTTATTAAAAACTGCTTGAGCTTAGGAATTTCGATTACACCTTTGTGAAATACACTTGCCGCCAAAGCTCCATCAACATTCGTTTGTGTAAACACATCAACAAAGTCCTGCATGCTGCCTGCACCGCCAGAGGCGATAAGCGGCACTTTGCACAGTTCTCTGATTGCGCTGAGTTGCTCTATATCATAACCATTACGCACACCGTCTTGGTTCATACAGTTGAGCACAATTTCTCCCGCTCCGAGCACTTGTACTTGTTTCACCCATTCTTGGGTTTTGTATCGAGTCCGACTTGCGGCGTTCGGATCGCCTGTTAACTGGTACACTAAATACTCTTGGGTTTGCTTATCATAGAAACTGTCTATACCAACGACTACACATTGTTTGCCAAATTCGTCATGCAACTCTTTAATAAGCTCAGGACGCGCAATCGCTGGGCTGTTAATAGAAATTTTATCTGCTCCTTGCTCAAGCACCCGAGCGGCGTCCGCCACCGACTTAATTCCACCAGCAACACAAAATGGAATATCGATATGCCTGGCAATCTCAGCGACCCAATTTACGTCTAATAAACGCTTTTCCACACTGGCGCTGATTTCGTAAAACACCAATTCATCAGCACCTGCGGCGCTATAACGCTCCGCAAGTTCAAGAATATCCCCAACGACTTCATGACCTTGAAATTTTACGCCCTTAACAACTTGGCCGTCTTTTACATCTAAACAAGGAATTATGCGTTTTGATAACATGCCAGTGCCTCCTCAACGCTAAATACACCCTCAAGCAGTGATTTCCCGAGTATCACTCCACCCACTTGTTGTTTGGCAAGACGGGCAATATCATCCAGTGAGCTTACGCCTCCAGAAGCCTGAACTTTAATTATGCTATTGTGCTTGGTAATATCGTCATATAAAGAAAAAGAAGGGCCTGCCATAGTGCCGTCTTTACTGATATCCGTACATAAAAAATCTACTACCCCTTGCTCAACATAAAAATCTAATAACGCAAACAAGTCAGTTTTTGCATCGTTAAGCCAGCCGTGAGTAGCAGGAGACCAACCACTTTCAGTTCTATTAACATCCAGTGCAATAACAAATCTATCTGCACCAAACTCTTTTATCCAAGTAGCAACTTCTTGCTGCTTTTCTACCGCCATCGAACCGATTACGACCTGAGCGGCACCAGCTTCAAGCCACTGCTTTACATCATCAATACTGCGAATACCGCCCCCTATTTGAAACGGAACAGACAACGCTCGAGTCGCGGCTTGGATGGTGCGCCATTGCTTTTTGTTCGGATCTCGCGCCCCTTCCAGATCCACTAAATGTAGCTTGGTTGCGCCAGCATTTTGATACTCAAGCAAACGTTCTGCTAAATCAAATGGGTAAAACTGCGCGGTTTCATATTTGCCTTGATACAAACGAACAATATTGTTCTCTAATACATCTAAAGCGGGAATAATCATTGTTCGTCCTTTTAAATTTGCCAATTAATAAAGTTTTGTAAAAGCTGTGCACCGACTCTGCCGCTGCGCTCTGGGTGAAACTGCATGCCGGCATAATTGTCGTTTGCAACAATCGCAGAAAACGCTTGACCGTACTCACCCGAAACCAATGTCGATTGATTGATGGTATGCGCAAAACTGTGCACAAAGTACACTTGGTCTTGTTCGCTGAGTCCTGCAGTGAGCGCGTGAGACTTCACCACACGAAGATTATTCCAACCCATATGCGGCGCTGTTAAATCATTGGTCTCCAATAACTCAACCTTACCCGGAATGCGACCTAGGCAAGCTACGTTGCCTTCTTCAGTCGATTCACAAAGCAGCTGCATCCCTAAGCAAATACCCATCAAAGGCCTCTGATAGTCAGCTATTGCCTCCGTCCAGCCTTGTTCATTTAACCGCTTCATTGCCACATTGGCGTGGCCTACACCGGGTAGAATAGCGCGTTCAAACCCAGATAATTTCTCCGGTGTGGTGATCACTTCTGGTGTGACACCAAGGCGCTCAAATGCAAAGCGCACTGAGTTAATGTTGGCACAACCGGTATTAATAATTGCAATCATAAACACCCCTTCGAACTTGCCGTTTGCTGCGACGCATCCGTTGCAATTGCCATACGTATAGCCCGTGAGAATGCCTTAAATAAGCCCTCAACCTGATGGTGTGCGTTGCCTTCACTTACACTCAAGATTAAGCTTACCGCCGCATTATCTGCAAAAGACTTGAAAAAGTGTTCAACCATTTGAACATCCAAATCACCGACTTTATCTCTGGTGAAGTTGGCATTCAGTACAAAAGAAGCGCGTCCAGACAAATCCAGTTGGCACTCTGCCTTACACTCATCCATAGGCAATGCAAAGCCATAGCGAGCGATTTGTGACTTGGTGCCAAGCGCAGTTCTGAATGCTTGACCAAGGGCAATACCTATATCTTCGACTAAGTGGTGCTCATCTATGTGCAAATCCCCTTTGGCTTGAATATATAGGCCCAGATTAGCGTGAGTTCTTATTTGATCTAACATATGATCAAAGAATCCAAGACCCGTTGAAATCTCGCCATTGGCTTGTTGATCTAAATTTATCGCTACCGAGATCTGAGTTTCTTTGGTATTTCTGACAATTTGTGCACTGCGATTTAATGTGGTTAATTGCGTTACAATCGCAGGCCAGTTATTTTCATAGAGAATACCTTCGATACACAGATTTTCAGCTAGCTGAATATCGGTTTGTCTATCACCAATAACAAATGACTTGCTCAAATCCACTTTACCAGAGCGCATTAACTCCGTGAGTAACCCAGTTTTAGGTTTACGACATTGGCAGTTATCCTCATCAAAGTGAGGGCATATTAACACCTCTTCAAAACGGATCCCTTGACTAGTTAGAATTTGCATCATTTTATCTTGAGGCGCATCAAAATCTGCTGTGGGGAAGCTCTCAGTCCCAAGGCCGTCTTGATTCGACACCATCACCAGTTTGTAGCCAAAAGCTTGCAGCGATAGCAGCGCTGGGATCACATTCGGCAACAATGCCAGCTTTTCAAGGCTGTCGACTTGTTTGTCAATCATTGGCTCTTCAATAATGGTGCCGTCACGGTCTATGAATAAATATGGGGCGCTCATGATACTTCCTCAGTGACTTGGCATTGTTTCAGCCAGGTTTCTACTTGTTTTAGTTCTTGTTCGTTGCCGATGGAGATCCGCAACCAATTGTCCTCGCCAAATAGCACAAATGGGCGCATTATTAAGCCTTGGCGCATCGCTTGTTGTACAAATTGCTTGTCGGTTAGCTGCAAAGTAACAAAGTTGCCTTCGCCGCATAGTATTGCGTTTACGAACTCGCTGTTTTGTAGCCATTGTATAAGCTTCTTTTTTGCTAGGTTCAAAATAGAGACTTGACGGCGCATCTGTGTTAGCGCATCAGACGTTAGTGCAGTTGCTGCAATTTGCGCTACTACCGTTGAAACAGGGTAGGGTGCGATAACTTTTCTGATCGGCGCTAATAGCGATTCACTTGCTAACATAAAACCCACACGAAGCCCTGCTAGTGCGAACGCCTTAGATAACGTGCGTAGTACAACGACATTAGGAAATGTTTTGATAAGCTCTACGCAACTCTTGTCTTCACAAAACTCAATATACGCTTCATCAACGACGACAATCGCACGGCCTTTAAGCTTATCAGCAAGAGCCGCGACTTTGCGTATTGGTTGTAATGCTCCTGTAGGGTTATTTGGATTACACACAAATACGAGTTTAGCTTCACCAATTGCGGGGAGTAGTGCGTCCGTGTCCTCATTGGCAAGCTGCTCTTGACTTAATTCGTTAATGGCGATGTTATGTGTATTCGCCGTGACTTTGTACATACCGTATGTTGGCGTAAAAATCGCAATACTGTCTTTACTTGGCTCACAGTAAGTTCTTACCAAAAGCTCGATCCCTTCATCGGCACCACGAGTCATCAATACATTACTTTGTTCAACTTGTGCGTAGCGTGCATAACCCTCGATCACAGCTTCTGGTTGTGGATCAGGGTAACGATTTAAGTTATCAAAACGCATTTCAAGTAAACGAGTGTAAGGACTTTCGTTGGCGTTTAGCCATGTGTTCCCTGTCAGTTTTTCACTTTTTGCAGAGCTGTAGGCTTTCAACTTTTCTATATTTTCGGGTAGTGCAATATTAGTCATTATTATTCTCCAGCCTTACTTTAACGGCATTTGCGTGTGCGTCTAACCCTTCAGCTTGAGCTAAAGGTAGAATGGCGGAACTCAAACCACGCAGACCTTCCTTAGTGATGGTTTGTACAGTGTAAGCCTTGTAAAAATCCATCAAATTTAAACTTGAGTAGGTTTTTGAATAACCGTAGGTTGGCAATACGTGATTGGTACCAGACGCATAATCACCCGCAGATTCTGGCGTATAGTCTCCAACAAACACTGAACCTGCATTTTTCACAAGTGGTAAGAAGCGCTCAGCCTCCCTAATCTGTAAGATAAGGTGTTCAGGCCCATACTCTGCCGATATTTCAAACGCTTGCTCAACACTCTCGACTAAAATCAGCGTGCTATTGTTAAGTGCGGCTCTGGCGATATCAGCGCGACTAAGGACTCTTAATTGGCGTTCGATCGCAACTTCGGTGTCCTTAATTAACTGAGCCTCGGTCGCTAACAAAATAACTTGAGAGTCTTCACCATGTTCTGCTTGAGAAAGCAGATCTGCGGCAATAAATTCAGGGTTCGCGCCCTTATCAGCAATCACTAACACCTCGGACGGACCCGCAGGCATATCAATTGCCAATCCAGGTACTGATTGACAAAGCAGCTGTTTTGCCATGGTGACAAAACTATTACCTGGGCCAAATATCTTGTTCACTTTGGGCACACTATCTGTGCCTAAGGCCATCGCGGCAATTGCACCTGCACCACCACATTCAATAATATCAGTAACGCCACAGAGTTTAGCCGCGTATAAAATCGCAGGGTTTATCTGACTATCACCTTTGACTGGGGTTGCTAATACAATTGTTTTCGCGCCGCTTAGCTGCGCACAAACACCTTGCATTAATACGGAAGAAGGCAGCGGCGCGCTTCCACCTGGCACATATAACCCAACCGCTTCGATCGCTTGAAATCTAAGTTCACAAATAACACCCGGTTGAGTCTCAATCTGCTTACTTTGAGGAGTTTGCAACTGGTGAAACCTTTTGATGTTGCTGTATGCCTGATCAATGGCGTTTTTCAGATCAGGTTCTAAAGCAAACTCACTTTGTATGATTTCTGAATCTGATACTCTTATTCTTGGGCTGATACGAGCATCAAACTGCTCTGCGTAGCCAAGCAGTGCTTTATCACCATTTTTCGCAACATTATCGATGATACTCTCAACCGCCGCCTTTACTTTATCACCTACTTTCACCGCTGGGCGACTCAAGCATTCGGCTCGCTGAACACTCGTAGCTGACTGCCAATCAAACATGCTATTACTCCATCATCTTTTCTATTGGCATAACTAGAATAGAGTTTGCACCAAGCGCCTTTAACTCTTCCATGGTCTCCCAAAATAGCGTCTCAGAGCTAACCATGTGAAGTGCAACATATTCGTCGCTTCCGGCTAGTGCAAGCAAAGTAGGTTGACCCGTACCAGGTAACAGTGCGCAAACTTCATCTAGCTTATTCTTTGGTGCATGCATCATGATGTATTTGCTTTCTTTTGCCTGTTTTACCCCCTTTAGGCGCGGCATGAGTTTATCGATAAGTGCAAGTTTGCTTTGATCAGTAAGCGCAGCATTTTGGATAAGACAGGCGTTAGATTCTAAGATGGTATCGCCTTGCATCAGTCCATTGGCTTCAAGGGTTGCACCGGTTGATACTAAATCGCAGATAGCGTCAGCAAGTCCTGCGCGCGGTGCCACCTCTACAGAGCCTGTTAACATAACGACACTCGCGTCGATATTTTCACGTTTAAGGTATTGTTTTAATATTTCAGGGTAGGTGGTTGCAATACGCTTACCGTTAAACCAATCTTTATCTTGTTGCCCAAGTTCTTGCGGCCAAGCTAACGCTAAACGACAAAACCCAAAGTCTAACTTAGCCAGCTTGTTTACCTCAGCACACTGCTCGTTACGAAGGCGCTCAGCTTGCGCTTCTTCTAGAACATTTTCACCTACAATACCGAGGTCACAAACCCCGTCCATCACTAAACCAGGAATATCGTCATCACGTACTCTCAGTACGTCAATAGGCATGTTAGTCGAGTGTGCAATTAAGCGCTGTTCACGCAGGTTTAGCTTTACGCCAAGTTGCTTGAGTAAAGCTTGGCAATCTTTTGAAAGGCGGCCTGATTTTTGGATTGCAATTCTTAAACGGTTACTGTTGCTCATTATTTATTTCCTAATTCTATAAACGAAAAACCCCGAGGCGGAACCTCGGGGCGAAATAAACTTTGACTATACTTTATGTCTCGCCGGAGGTTCCTTTAAGGAATAACCCACCAGCGAAATAACTGACAGGTTATCCCGTGTGATGATGATGGTGATGAAGTGCTGTCAGTATGTTTAGCATGATGTTACCTTTGTAATAAATCTGCTGTTTAAAAAGTTCATTTATAGATAAACATAATAATGTTCTCTTTGGCAACCATTTTTTAATGCAAATTAAAGAATAGCATATAACGGCCGATAATAAGTAAGTTCACCAGTAGGTTAGAGGAGGGATGTATGGACGCTTTTAAACCTTTTTTAGGTCCAATTGTGAGACTCGATGTCGCACATAAATCAGCATTTCATGTTGCTGGTGTACAGCACTATAAAATTGAAAAAGTTAAAAAAGATCAAAATGCCGATGTCGAGCTTAGGCATCAAGCGGCTGAACATGAAAAAATTAAAGAAGACGATGATGAGAAAGACGAAGAAGAAAAATCGCACGAGGAGCACAAAGGCGAAAATTTAGATACTTGGGCGTAACCTTTTTAGTCGCAGATAAAAATTAAGCAAACCTTCAATGAGTCAGCCGTATAGCTTAATCCGCTTATTTTACGAAATACAGAACACTGATAATTCTATTAAGTTATAGTAGATGTACCGAAGCAAACCGCCATTTTTTTAAGGAGAAACCACATGGCGCATAAATCAGTAAAAACCTTTGCAGGTTGGGGCGTTGTTACCTTATCTGTACTGACGCTAGCTCCCAGTATTGTGCCAGGTAGTATGGCTGTTTTGGCGTTTTATATAAGCCTAACACTTTTGCTTGTGTCTTTATTTACCATTTCTTCAGCCAGCTACCGCCACTTTAAATTTACTGCCATCATTGTTGGGGTCGGCATGCTGTTTTTAAACGATTATTTACGTGTTGTCATACCTTCACCAGAATCTACATGGTCTAGTAAAATAGGCTTATACCTTATTTATGTCCTCATAACAGTGATAGGTATTATTAAAATTAAAACGCAGCCGGTTCATTAACCTGAGTTCGAGCTTCGATTATTGCTAAACAGCGGTTGCGATTTGGTGCATAGCCACATACAATTTCGCGACCTGTCTGTTTGTATATTTGCATTACTTTGGCTGTATCATCTATTTTTTCTTCTGCGGGCCCACTAGCTCAACATTTTCCAGGCTATCAACCAAGGCAGCCACAAATTGATATGGCCGTAGCAGTGGAAGAAACCTTACAAAGTGGCGGCCAATGCGTCGCGGAAGCTGGTACCGGCACTGGTAAAACATTCGCATATTTGATACCGGCTTTTGAGAGCAAAGGTAAAGTCATCGTCTCTACCGGTTCCAAAGCGTTGCAAGAGCAATTATTTCATCGTGATGTACCCACACTAAAAAAGGTACTCACCAGTGGTAAAAATGTGACTTTGTTGAAAGGTAGAAGTAACTATCTCTGTCCATATCGCTTAGCACAGCATGTAAGCCATGTACCAACCGATGATCCAGATGTCATGCACCAGCTTGCTATGGTGGCAAAATTTGCTTCTGAAACACAAAGCGGCGACTTGGCAGATTGTGTCGGTATCGAAGAAGACGCAAAAGTTTTACCTTACGTCACTTCAACGTCAGACAATTGCTTAGGTAAAGAGTGCCCTGACTACGAAGATTGCTATATCCGAAAAGCCAGACTAAAAGCCGCCGATGCTGATGTTGTGGTCATTAACCACCATCTATTTTTTGCTGATATGGCTGTCAAAGACTCCGGCTTTGCCGAGCTGATGCCAACCGCTGATTGTTATATTTTCGATGAAGCTCACCAATTACCAGAGATCGCCAGTGACTATTTTGGTGAAACCATCAGCACCAAAGCACTGCAGGCACTAATCAATGATATCAGAGTTATTTACCGCTCAGACATTCCCGATATGTTACAACTTGGTAAAACACTCAATAAACTCGAAACCAGTGTCGCAGATTTACGCTTGGTTTTTGGCTCCGATGCTGCTCGAGGTGACTGGCGCGAGGCGCTGGCAAACAAACCAATTTGCGATGCAATGCACCGAGTGATTGGTAATTTAGACTTTCTCTATAAAGTGCTAAAGCTATGCCTTGATAGAAGTGACAAGATAGAACAACCCTTTGAAAAGGTGATGACCTTTAAAAATCAGTTTGAACGTGCATTTGACACTAGCCAAACCGGGTTTAGTTATTGGTTTGAAACCACAAGGCGGTTTTTATCTATCCACGTGACACCTCTTGATGTCTCAAGCAAATTTGCCGACATTATAAAGACTACAGAGGCAAGTTTTGTCTTCACTTCAGCAACTTTATCTGTTGATAATTCATTAGAGCATTTTAGTCGTAGCTTAGGGCTAAGTCCGACTTCACAGTTTATTGTGGAAAGTCCTTTTAACTACAAGCACCAAGCATTACTTTGTCTGCCGCGCTATCTCCCAGAAACCCGTGATGATTTAATGCCACATGCCCTGGTAAAGCTTGCCAAGCAAGTGATCAACGCAGCAAAAGGGCGCACATTTCTACTCTTTACTAGTTATCGAGCTATGCACTTAGTCTATGAAGGGCTAAATACCGCATTGCAATACCCGATATTTATGCAAGGACAAGCTTCCAAGCGCATCATATTAGAACAGTTTATTCGCCATGGTAATGCGGTACTGCTGGGCACAGCTTCCTTTTGGGAGGGCGTTGATGTACGTGGTGATACCCTAAGTTGCGTTATGATTGACAAATTACCTTTCGCATCACCAGATGATCCATTATTGCAAGCTCGAATGAGAGACGCTGAGATGCGTGGCTTAGAGCCTTTTGATGCAATACAATTACCTCAAGCTGTTATCGCTTTAAAACAGGGAGTTGGGCGTTTAATTAGAGATGCCAACGATAAAGGTGTACTGATTATTTGCGATAATCGCTTAGTTACGAGAAAATACGGCCAGACGTTTTTAAGTAGTTTGCCTAACATGTCTCGAACTAGAGACTTGAGCAAGGCAATTCGATTTTTAGAGAATATAGACAAAAATGAAAAATAACCTATTGGCCATAGACGCCTCCACTGAAGCACTCAGTATCGCCCTGCATTACGAAGGCAAGTTTATTCGCCATTTTGAGGTTTGCCCACAGCAGCACAGCCAAAAAATATTGCCGCTGGTGGAGAGGATTTTACGCGAAGCCGACATAACCCTTAACGAGCTTAATGGTATTGTGTTTGGCCGCGGCCCTGGAAGTTTTACCGGAGTGAGAATAAGTACCGCAGTGGCACAAGGACTGGCATACTCATCAGGGTTAAAATTAGTTGGTGTTTCTACCTTACACGCCATGGCACAACAGGTATGGATGGAAACCGGTAAAGATAGCGTAGTCTCAGCAATAGATGCGCGTATGGGGGAGATTTACCTTTGCCAGTACAATGGCCTAAACGGTAGAGTTATCCAAGCGACATCAGAAGAAACTGTAATAAAACCCGAAAACATAGACTTTAGTGTAAGCGGTGCGGTAGGTGTTGGAACAGGATGGCAAGCATTTCCTGAGCTTGCTTCGCAGCTTGCCTGTGAGGAGCTCGATAGCATTACACTACCAGACGCCTATTACATGCTATTTATAGCAGATGATGCCTTCACTAAAGGATTATCAGTTGATGCTGCCGAGGCACAACCACAATATGTTCGAGACACGGTGACATGGAAAAAGTTGCCAGGCCGAGAATAAAGGCGTATTTTTAAACAAGCACAGTGTATTTAAGAGTTAAGCCGTGAAATTAAATTCAATAGTACAACAAGCTGGTACTTACCAAGTAAAACCACAGCCTAAAAAGGCGGTGAGTCCTGCTATTGAAGAGGGAAATACTGCCAAGCTCAACACCGCCCAAATCAAAACCAGCGAAAAGGGCATCGCACTCGTTGAGCAATTTCAAGCGCAGCAACGCTCTACTATTTATGATCGTCCGAATTTTCGCACTGGGCAAGCCATTAGTGAATACAAAGCAATCGCCACGGAAGCAAGGCGAGATGAGATTAAAAATATGATTGGGGTGTCGGTTTACGCGTAATACCTCTAAAGCGTTTGAAGTAAATAAGGTCAGCATATGCTGACCTTATTTGTTTTTAAGCTTATACCAATTATTTTAATTAAGTGGTCTATTTTGAGGCGAGAAAACCTTGTCCGTCACTCCGCAACCGACAGAGATTTCGTTACTTTTTAATAAACTCAATTAATTTATCGGCGATCGCAGTGTTATTTTGCGAACCAATAAACCTTTCTTTGCCCATACCGTGAGCAAAAACAGGCACATCGATTGCAGTATGACCGCTCGTTGTCCAACCAGTGAACGACGCATCGCTAATTGATTCTTTAACGACCGTACTCAACGCTTTTGGCCCTTGTAACAATGCTTCTTTTACTTTCAGTTCAGTCGCACTATCATACTCAAGCCCCGTCAGAGCTGTCCATGTAGCCTTTACATCTTTTGCATCCACAAGTGCTTTGGCTATCTCACCAGCAGAGCCCTTTACGTTGGCTATCACATCACGCTCCCAGCGATATTGACCATTTGCACCAAGAGTTAAGCCGCCTGTGGAGTGATCAGCTGTCACGACAAGAATAGTATCAGGGTTGCTGTCAACAAACGCTTTTGCAAGTTTGATTGACTCTGCAAAATCATCCATTTCACGCATCGCACAAGCGATGTCATTTGCATGCCCACACCAGTCAATCTGACTGCCTTCTATCATTAAGAAAAATCCTTTGTCATTTTGGTTTTCCAATAACGATAGTGCCGTTTGGGTCATTTTCGTTAAGCGCTGTGGCTCTTCATCAATAGCAAACGGTAAACCGACCTCGGCAAATAAACCAATTGCTGGGACTTTATTTAACGTGTCAAGTTTGGATAAATCGTCTACGTATTGATAACCCGCTTCTTTGAACTCGTTAACCAAATTTCTGTCTTCGCGAATAAAGTATTTGGTACCACCACCGAGCATAAGATCGACAGGTAATTTACCTGCTATCTTGTTATCTACATAGTCATTGGCGATCTCGTCGTAGTTGCGACGAGATTCGTTATGAGAAGCAAAGCTTGCTGGGGTTGCATGATTAATTTGCGATGTTGCAACTAGTGCGGTTGTTTTACCTTTCTTCTTAGCAACTTCCAGCATGGTTTCTAAATGCGCTT
The DNA here is from genome assembly GCF_003934235.1 of Pseudoalteromonas sp. J010. Taxonomy (NCBI): domain Bacteria; kingdom Pseudomonadati; phylum Pseudomonadota; class Gammaproteobacteria; order Alteromonadales; family Pseudoalteromonadaceae; genus Pseudoalteromonas; species Pseudoalteromonas sp. J010. The sequence goes on from NZ_RDBW01000023.1 coordinate 50,071, forward strand.
TGTGAGTATCTACCGCAATAGCGCCGTTGTAGCTTTTTGTTCCTGTGCTCAATGCCGTTGCACCAGCGGCGCTGTCAGTTACAATCGTGTCGTCATCAGGGTAGGTATGCGCCATGCCGACTAAAATGGAGTCAAAAACGGTTGGTTCAACAACTTTTGTTGCAGCATCATCTTTAAAATATCGATATGCGGTTGTGTATGTTGGTCCCATACCATCACCTATCATGTAAATGATGTTTTTTGGAGCAGCAACAGTTGGAGCAGCAACAAGCATGCCTATCACTGATGCTAAAAGGCGAGTCTTAAAATTCATTGTTATTCCCGTGTACATTCATAAAGAAAATGTTTTATCTAAACTTTACTATTACTAAATTAATAACCAATTGTATTGAGCAAAATTTTCTACAAATCAAAGTAGTAAGTTCAAATATGTCACGGTAAGATAATAAATCAATGATGCAACGATGAACACAAAAAGAATTCTTTGATGTCTTTATATGCGATAAAAGAACAAAAAATCGGGCCATTTGCCTACCAAACATGGGGCAGTGGCAAGCAAACTATCATTTACCTCCATGGATGGCAGGATAACAGTAACAGCTTTTTACCATTTCAACCGTTTTCTGAAGAGTTGTATACTCACATTGCGCTTGACTTGCCGGGGCATGGCCGCTCAGACTGGAAAAGCGAGGACGCTTTCTATTACTTTATAGACTACGTTTATGATCTAAAAAATTTTTTAGATCTTACACAGCTAGCCCAGTGTCATTTCGTCGGACACTCAATGGGAGCGATGATAGCGAATCTATTTGCCGCTTGTTATCCAGAGCGGTGCCTGTCACTTGCCCTTATTGAAGGTATTGGCATAGTGAATACGCCTGAACCTGAAACGAAGAAACAACTCATCAACGCTTTTAATTCCCGAGATAAGTTAAAACAATCTACACCCAGAGTGTATCCTGATATAAATACTTTGGCACAGCTACGATGTAAGGTCAGCGATGTATCCATAGACACTGCGACTTTACTCATGAATAGAAACACCAAACAACATAATCAGGGCGTCCAACTCACTCTTGATCCTAGACTGAAGCAACACTCCGGTTTTCGCTTTTCAGTGGCGCAAGCAAAGTCAGCGCTTGAGGGGACTATTGTACCTACTTTACTAATTTTGGCTGAGCAGGGTTTTGCAATGATTGATAAACAGTACCAACTATTTAAATCATGTTTTGATTCGCTAACAATAGAAAAAGTTGCAGGGGGTCATCATTGCCATATGGAAAACCCCGAAATATGCTGTAAGCTAATTGCACAACATCAAAGGTCAGTGTCAGTTTCTTAAAGCGGTAGATACCGGCAGCACAATACTTGGCTATTGATAACAAAAGGGAGTTCAAAGAATAAACTAATGAAGGAAAGAAATACCATTATGAGCGTTAAAGGCCACGTTTCAACAGCATCTTGATTGTAAATCCTCAAATATTGTGGGAATATGGCGGTTTTAGAGTATTTGCTCAATTGTTAAAGTGCCTTACATCGTTTATGGTTTAGGGTGAATATAAAAATAACGAGAACACAGGAGCTAAGAGTGGAAAAAATCTGGCTTAAGCGCTACCCAGAGGGTATGCCTGAAACTATCGACCCAGAGCATTACAACTCATTGCTTGAATTATTTGAAAAAAGTTTTGCCGATTATGCACAGTACCCAGCCTATTCGAATATGGGTAAAACACTGACTTATCAGCAAGTTGATGAAAAAACAAAAGCAGTTGCTAGTTATATACAAAATGAATTAAAACTTGGTCGCGGCGACAAAGTTGCTGTAATGATGCCGAATTTACTGCAAACCCCTATTACTATTTTGGGTGTGCTGCGTGCTGGTTGTACAGTTGTTAACGTCAACCCGCTATACACAGTCCGAGAGCTTGAGCATCAACTGAATGACTCTGAATCAAAAGCCATTTTTATTCTTGCCAACTTTGCTCACACTCTAGAGCAAGCCTTGCCTAAAACGCAGGTTAAACATGTTGTGCTAACTGAAATTGGCGATATGCTGGGCGGATTGAAAAAGCACCTAGTAAACTTTGTTGTGAAGCACTTCAAAAAAATGGTTCCAGATTTTAGCTTGGCGAACACAATCCCTTTCAAGCATGTAATTGCAGCAGATCCTGCAAAATACAACAAACCAGATATTTCGCTTAGCGACCTTGCTTTTTTACAATACACAGGTGGAACAACTGGAGTTTCAAAAGGAGCGATGTTAACGCATGGCAACATGGTTGCTAACCTAGAACAAGTCTCCGGCTGTCTGGATAAAGTGTTAGACAAAGGCAAAGAGGTCGTTATCACGGCTTTACCGCTTTATCATATTTTTGCGTTAACGGCGAACTGCTTGACGTTTATGAAGTACGGTGGTCATAATATTTTGATCACCAACCCTCGTGATATGCCTGCTTTTGTTAAAGAACTTGCAAAATATCCATTTACAGCAATTACCGGCGTAAATACGCTATTTAATGGTTTATTGAACACACCAGGATTTGCTGAGCTCGACTTTTCGACCTTGAAAATGTCCTTGGGTGGTGGCATGGCCGTACAACGACCTGTAGCAGAGCGTTGGCAGAAAGTAACCAAATCGAAACTGATGGAAGGCTACGGATTAACCGAATGTGCACCATTAGTTACTATATGTCCGCACGATTTAGATGCGTATAACGGCTCAATAGGTTTACCAGCGCCAAGTACTGACATTAAGATAATCGACGAAAATGGTAATGAAACCCCTAAAGGTGAACCGGGTGAGTTGTGCGTAAAAGGGCCACAAGTAATGGCTGGTTACTATAACCGACCAGATGCGACAGCTGAGTGTTTAAAAGATGGCTGGTTTGCAACTGGCGATATTGCGACCTACGATGACGATGGTTTCTTCTATATTGTAGATCGTAAAAAAGATATGATTTTAGTATCTGGCTTTAACGTATTTCCTAATGAAATTGAAGAAGTTGTTGCGATGCACGAAGGTGTGCTTGAAGTTGCAGCTGTCGGCGTGCCACATGAAGTAAGTGGCGAGCAAGTAAAAGTTTTTATCGTTAAAAAAGACCCTTCTTTAACAGAAAAAGATATAATTGCGCATTGCCGAGATAATCTAACGAACTACAAGGTACCAAAGTTGGTGGAGTTTAGAGATGAACTACCGAAAACCAATGTAGGTAAAATACTGCGTAGAGCGTTAAAAGAATAACAAAGATAGCCGGCACCAGCCGGCTTTTTTATCGCTAACGATTTGCACCAGTTAGCCACATAATTGCATGGGAGTAAAAGTGCAGTATCAAGTCATTGAAAGCCAGCAAGCGCTAGATGAGTTTGTAGCTAAAATTTCAACCGCCAAAATACTTGCTGTTGATACCGAGTTTATGCGTCGTCGCACTTTATATCCCGAAATCGCGTTACTACAAATATTCGATGGAAATCATCTTGCTCTGATAGATCCATTAGTTGAAATGGACTTTCAATCGCTTTGGGCTTTATTTGCCAATACAGATATCTTAAAAGTGCTTCACTCTCCTTCAGAGGATATTGAGGTATTTTTGAAATTCGCAGGTTTTATACCATCACCAATTTTTGATACTCAGTTTGCGCTACAGTTACTAGGAGAGGGCAGCTGTATCGGCTTTGCCAATATGGTGAAGCAGTTAAGTAATGTTGATATTGATAAGAGTGAATCAAGGACAGATTGGCTGCGCCGTCCATTAACGCAAAAGCAATTAGATTACGCTGCATCAGATGTTTTTCATTTACTACCATGCTTTCAGCAAATCCTTAGCCAAATCGAAGAAAAACAGCTATTTAACATAGTATTGAAAGAAAGTGAGCTGCTTGCACAAAAACGTAGCTTCCGCCAACCCGATCCACTACTTTATTTAGATATTAAAAATGTATGGCAATTAAAGCCAAGAGATCTCGCAATTTTAAAGGAGCTGGCAGCTTGGCGACGTGCAAAAGCTGAGAAAAAAAACTTGGCGCTTAATTTTGTACTAAAAGAACATAATATGGTTGAGATAGCCAAACGCCGTCCAAGTACACTCGGTAGTTTGCGTAATGTGCCTGGGGTTGAGCCTATGGAAGTAAATCGATCGGGTAAGGAAATTCTTGCTTGCATTGAAAAGGGCAAGCAAATTGTCGAGCAAGATTGTCCACAACGCGTAAAGCGGCTCATTGATTTCAAAGGTTATAAAGCTGCATGTAAAGAAATAAAGCTTATCATCACTGAGGTCGCAAAAGAAAACCAGATCCCAGCCGATGTTTTCGCCTCTAAAAAGCAAATCAATCAAGTGATTAGCTGGTCGTGGAAAAAATCTGAGGAAGAAAAAAAGCTACTTATGAAACCTGATCTAGCACTAGGCTGGCGTGCTGAGCTACTTGAAGACAGACTAAAGAACTGGTGGTAATAAAAAAGGGCTATAAAAGCCCTTTTTTATATTTATACCAATTTCACTTAGTACCTGTTTAATTTGGCGAAGCAAATATGACGCTAACGGCGTTTAAAATTTCTCATTTAGAACAACTAAATAACAAAATTTTTGCCTGGTTATCGACTATATTTTCTCGCCTCAAAATAGAGCACTTAATTAAGCTAATTGGTATTACTTTTCATCGTCAGGTAGTGTGACATTTAATTCAAGCACAGCTAAATCGTCTTCATTTTGCTCAAACTGAACATTTACCGCATCTGAGTCTACCTTCACGTATTTTCGGATAACATCCAAAATATCCTGCTTTAGCTGCGGCAGGTAGTCAGGCGTTCCTCGTTTGGAACGCTCATGTGCGACAATTATTTGCAGTCGCTCTTTTGCCAACGACGCACTGTTTTTCTTTTCTGAACGAAAATAATCTAGTAAAGACACATTACCCTCCAAAGATCCGTTTGAAGATACCTTTCTTCTCGACCTGTAAAAAACGAAAATCGACGATTTCACCTAACAAACGGCTGATTGCATCGCTATAAGCTTGGCCTGCGTCTGATTCTTGGTCAAGGATCACAGGTTGCCCTGAGTTTGAAGCATTCAATACAGACTTTGACTCAGGGATAACGCCAAGCAAATCAATCGCTAAGATTTCTTTTACATCATCAACTGAGAGCATTTCACCGCTATCAACACGCTCTGGATTATATCGAGTTAGTAGCAAATGTTCTTTTACTGGCTCTAAACCTAGCTCAGCTCGGCGAGATTTACTTTGTAAGATACCTAAAATTCTGTCGGAATCTCGTACAGAAGATACTTCCGGGTTCGTCGTGACAACAGCTTCATCTGCAAAGTAAAGTGCCATCATTGCCCCTGCTTCAATACCTGCAGGTGAGTCACAAATAATGAAATCAAAGTCTTCTTTCATTTCATTTAAAACTCGCTCAACACCTTCACGTGTCAACGCATCTTTATCACGGGTTTGAGAGGCCGGAAGAATATATAGTTTTTCAACCCGTTTATCTTTGATGAGTGCTTGGTTGAGGTTTGCTTCACCATTAATGACATTAACAAAGTCATAGACTACACGGCGTTCACAACCCATAATTAAGTCAAGGTTTCTTAGACCAATATCAAAATCGACTATGGCTGTTTTATAACCCTTTAGCGCTAAGCCTGTACCAATTGCTGCACTCGACGTTGTCTTACCAACACCGCCTTTACCCGAAGTTACGACAATAATTTTTGCCATCTGATTTATCCTTTGACCAAAGCTGTAATTTTTAATGATTCGTCTTGTTGTGTTATTTGAGCAGCTTGACCCCAGTGTTCGCCTTGTAACGAATCACTGATCCAATAACTCCCATTAATCGACACTAGCTCAGCTTCTAAGCGCTGACAAAATATACTGGTGTCTGGTTGGCCCTGTGCACCAGCGATTGCTCGACCACGCAAAGTACCGTATATATGTACGTTACCATCTGCGATAACTTCCGCTCCATGGCTTACCGCACCTAGTACGATCAAGTCACGGTCTTTTGCATAAATCTGCTGACCACTGCGTACCGTTCCGTTCACAATTTGCGCTGGCAGATACACTTGTTTTTCTACTACTTCAGCCGCTTGAGATTGTGAAGGGGTACTCGGTTGCACATCCCTTGAATAGTTTAGTACAGAAAACCCCGCCTCTTTAGCTAAGTCGTGTTGACTTTGAGTACCGTTACATACACCTACCGGATTGAGCTGTAAATCAATTAGTGTCTGCTTTAACTCTTTGAATTCTACATTTTGTTCCTGAACTTCAGCTAAATTAACCACAATTGGAGCACCCAAAAAGAACTTTGGTGCCTGCGATATTTTGCTATCTAGCTCTTGTCGTAATTTTGTTAAATCTAAAGAAAACAACTGTAGCACAGAGAGTGTAAATAGATTTCCTTTTAGTTCGAATGTTTGTTTTGACATATGCACTCAAATTTCTGTTACAACCGCCGCTAGCGCCTTATTTGCTTGACTTTAGCGGGTAGTAAAACTTTCCACAACTTACTAATAGCATGGTATAGTGACCGCCAATGATTAGCAAGAATTTATAGGCTTATAATGCTCACTGCCATATACAAAAGTCCAAAAAAAGCGGATACCTACCTGTTTGTTTCTAAAAGAGATGATTTTTCCAGCGTACCTGCACCTTTAATGGAAACTTTCGGTACACCAATCTATGTCATGATTGTGGATCTTGCTAGAAGAGAAAAACTAGGAATTGCGGATCTAGACACAGTTAAGCAAAAGTTAACAGATGATGGGTTTTACTTGCAGCTTCCACCACACACTGAAAGTTTGTTAGATGAATTTAGAAAGCAAAATGGAGTAACAGACACGTGATAAAAAAAATTTCCTTATTAGTAGCCTCAGTTTGCCTGTCTACCTCAGTCTTTGCCAATACTCAGGCTAAGTTTGATGAATATCTCAATAATTTAAAGCAAGAGGCGATTGATAAAGGCTATTCTCAACAATTAGTTGATGACGCTTTTGCTACCGCTACTTTCAAAGAGAAAGTGATAAAGGCAGACAAAACACAGCCAGAAATTGTTGAAACACTCGAGACATATTTACCTAAACGTGTTCCAGAATGGAAAATCCAACGAGCGCGTAAGCTATATAAAGAACACCAGAGCACGCTAGAAAAAGTTGCAAAAGAATATGGTGTACAAGCTCGTTTTATTGTCGCGCTTTGGGGTCTAGAAAGTAACTTTGGTCGTATTCAAGGTGGCTACCCTGTAATTAGCGCACTTGTGACGCTTGCTTTTGACGGTCGAAGAGAAGCCTTATACAAACGTCAATTATGGGCTGCATTAGATATTTTAAGAGATGGCCATATTGATCTAAACAACTTCAAAGGTTCTTGGGCAGGTGCGATGGGTCAAACTCAATTCATGCCAACCTCTTTTACCTCTTATGCTGTAGATTACAATCAAGATGGTCGAAAAGACATCTGGACAACCCAAGAAGACGCATTTGCATCAATAGCAAATTATCTTAAAAGTGTTGGCTGGAATGACAATCTAACTTGGGGTCGGCAAGTGAAATTACCTGAAGGCTTTGACACAAGTTATATTTTAAAACGCGGTACTAAGTCACATAAAGAGTGGCTAGGAGAGTGGCGTAAATCAGAACGTTCTCTACAAGAATGGCAAGCCCTTGGACTGCGCAGAATGGATGGTAGTGATCTACCGAATGTTAATATTAGTGCTGCATTAGTAATGCCTGACGATGCAAATGGCCGTATGTATCTTGCCTATGATAACTACAAAGCATTGATGAACTGGAATCGCTCTTACTATTTTGCCACCAGTGTTGGCTTTTTGTCTGATCGGATCGGTTATCCAAAAATATAAATCGCGCGCTACTCTAGCATTATAAAAAAGGCAGCTTCCAACAAGCTGCCTTTTGGTTGGGCTAATGTATGCAAGTGTCAATAATAAGACAAAGGCTGAACCTTGCCCCAAAAGACTCGGTACGAAAATAATGTGTAGGCAATTAACGTCGGTACGACGACAACCACGCCATATAATAAGAAAGTGAGTGCGGAGGGATCTGCTACGGCATCAAATATAGTCAGCTTTCCTGGCACCACGTATGGATAAAAGCTGTAAACCAGACCAAAGAAGCACAGTAAAAAGATAAAAGCTGAAATAAAGAATGGAAGCCAAGCTCCTGCTTCTGTCGCTTTGGGTAATTTGTGCAATACGCTTTCCAAGACCACAAAAAGTAGCAAACAGATTATAGGTGCAGGTAGCACAACGAGTGCCATCGGTAAACTAAACCAGCGCTCATATATCCATTCATTTATGAGCGGGTTGATGATAGAAACTAAGATCACCCCAACGAAAGCGACACGAGAAAAGTGCTTACACCACTTTATAGCAGCTAGCTGTAGTTGACCTTCACATTTCATAATAAGCCATGCTGAGCCAATTAATCCATATGCGCAAACCACGCCAATACCACTAAAAGCCGCGAATGCGTGGGCTAGCAACGAATCGTCAAAACCTACGACATAAAGCCCTAACATATAACCTTGTGCAAATGCTGTCAGTAACGAGCCAAACTTAAACACTTTATCCCAGCGCCTTTGTCGCTTAACTCGAGCTTTTGCTCTAAAGTCAAAAGCCACACCACGCATGATTAAACCGAACAACAAAAATACAACAGGTATATACAAGGCCTGTAAAATCATACTGTGCGCTTGAGGAAACGCGATAAATGCAAGGCCTACTGCCAAGACTAACCAGGTTTCATTAGCATCCCAAAATGGACCTATAGATGCGATCATGGTATCGGCTGTTTCTTTGTCATCTAGCGGGATCAACATGCCAACCCCAAGATCATAGCCATCTAAAATAGCGTAAACCACAATAGCTAGTGCCATTAACCCTGCATAGATTAGTGATAAATATTCGGGATTAAACACGTGATACCTCCGCTGCAAACTCTTTCATATCATACTCTTCAACTTCAACGGACTTATTCGCAGTGTGAAATAATGTCCTGATATAGGCATAAAGCAATATGGCATATATCGTTAGGTATCCTATGAGCGTGAACAAGACATTTTCTGAAGCGATGTTGGTCACTGCATCTTCTACCCTTAAAATGCCACTCACAATGTATGGTTGACGTCCAATTTCCGTGACATACCATCCTGCAAGAGTCGCTACCCAGCCCGAAAAGGTCATCGCTACAAGCGCTTTTAGCTGCCACTTGGGTAGCTCGCCCTTTTTCCAAAGCGTAAATCGGGTGACAAACGCGACTAAAATCATCAGCATCCCCATTCCAACCATAATTCTAAAGCCGAAAAAGACGGGCTTAACTGGTGGGTGTTCACCTTTAAATTCGTTAAGCCCTTTAATTTCACCATTAACGTCGTGGGTAAGAATAAAGCTCGCCATATTAGGAATGCCTATTGCAAATTCATTGCGCCTTTCTTCCTCGTTAGGAATTGCAAAGAGTAAGAGCGGTGCACCTTTTTCTGTCTCCCATACGCCTTCCATTGCTGCAATTTTTTGTGGTTGATGTTTGAGCGTATTTAGACCGTGTAAATCGCCGACAAAAGCTTGTATCGGAGTGAGAAGGGCTGCGACTGTTAAAGCTACAGTCAATGCTTTTTTTGGAGCGTGCTTGTCGTCATTTTTAAGTAAGCGATAAGCACTTACCCCTGCTATTAAAAATGACGCAGTTAATGCGCTTGCAAGCAACATATGAAAAAAGCGGTAACCAAAAGACGGATTAAATATAATCGCGAACCAGTCTGTAGGGTATGCTACACCGTCCCTAAGCTCAAAACCTGTAGGTGTTTGCATCCAGCTATTTAAAGACAAGATCCAAAATGCCGAGAGTGTAGTGCCTATTGCAACAATAAAAGTGGACAGTGTGTGGATTTTAGGAGGGACACGCTTCATGCCAAACAGCATTATCCCTAAAAAGGTCGCTTCCATGAAAAAGGCGGTGAGTACCTCATAACCCAAAAGTGGCCCCGCGATATTTCCAACTTTCTCCATAAACCCTGGCCAATTAGTACCAAACTGAAACGACATGGTAATACCACTAACCACACCCAGCGCAAAGGTAAGCGCGAAGATTTTAACCCAGAAGCGATAGGCTCTTAACCAAACCGGATGCTCAGTTAAGTCATACTTGATTTTAAAGAAAGCGAGAAACCATGCTAATGCAATGGTGATCGTAGGAAAAAGTATATGGAAACTAATATTTGCCGCGAACTGTATTCGCGACAACAGTAATGTATCAAGCATGACGCACCTCGCACTTTTAAGACTTACGTAATAATTTATCCTTTAAATCTATTACCTTACTAACTGACGACCCAAGCTTCATTAATGACTGTAATTGCTCTGGAGACAGCCTTTGTAGCTCAGCAGACCACTTAGTAACGGTTTCAAGTAGGTCGTGAATCGTTTGCATTTGTTGTTGTGCATACACTTCTTCTGGTGAGTTTGCGCTATCTAGGATTTGATCTCTCAGTAGAGTAAGGGTAGGGTCGATTTCTCTTTTTCTTCTTTCTTCAAAGACACGGTTTGCAAGATCCCAAATAGACCCATTTGGAGAGTAGTATTCTTTGCGATCACCAGGAATGTGATGAACTCTAACGAGTTGCCAAGATTGTAATTCTTTGATCCCCATACTAACGTTACCACGAGATATTTTTAACGCATCTGCAATCTCATTCGCTGTTAATGGTTGCTCATTAATAACCAACAAGCCAACCATTTGCCCAATTGTTCTATTAAAACCCCAACGGCTGCCCATTTCACCGCAGTGGAGTACAAAATTTTCTATTTTTGGTGACAAGTTCATACTTTTAAACTTTCAGTAATTATTGAAACTTTAATATATAGTTCACTTTGACTTAGATCAAGCATTAATTATGCTCAATTAGAACAGAGCAAAAGTGAACCTTCTCCTAATATCCACTTTTGTGATCTATTTAACGCAAATAAATAGCAATTTCATATTGTTGTGATTTAATGCGGCATGCGATCGTAAGCGGGCGTAACACATGCTCACGTATCGGTAGTTAATCACACAGGGAACCAAACATGCTCAAAACACTTTTTGTCATTTTAACTTTATTCAGTAGCGCGGTATGTGCGCAGAAGGTGTCAACTGTCCTAATTTCGATTGATGGCTTTCGATGGGATTATATCGAAAAACATGATGCCAAAAATATCGCAAAGCTCGCCAGCATCGGTGTTCGAGCTACCAAGATGTGGCCGCAATATCCAAGTAAAACGTTCCCAAATCACCTTTCTATTGTCACAGGCTTAAAGCCTCTCAACCATGGTATCGTCGATAATTACTTTTGTGATAAGCAGCGTGAAGCTTGTTATAAAATGGGGATGGGTAAAGTCGATAGTACTTGGATAGCAGGGATCCCCCTCTGGAATTTGGTTAAAATGCACGGGCACAAATCAGCAGCTTACTTTTGGCCAGAATCAGACGCTAGAGTAAATGGCATGACACCTGATTATTACTACCATTACTCAAAAAAAGCGGATTATAAAAACCGTCTCAATCAGATCCATAATTGGTTAAAACTTCCAAAAGCGCAAAGACCCTTATTTGTGGCCAGCTATTTCTCTTTAGTAGACAGTAAAGGACACGAGTTTGGACCTGATCACGACGAAACTAAAAAAGCGGTGCAATATGTTGATTCGCTTATAGGCGATTTCGTCAATGAACTTGCTAAAGACGATATTAAAATCAATTTGGTGTTGGTCTCAGATCATGGGATGGCCGAAGTCTTGCCTGAAAAGTCAGTTTTCATTGATGAGTTAGATATACCAAAAGGGTGGATGATTAAAAATAGTGGCACCCGTTTGTCCCTATACTCCTATCATGATAAGAATTTGGATATCTCAGCATTAGAGAAAAAACTAAAGAATAAAGCTAAAGGGCGCTTCGAGGTGCTCTCAAAGTCACGAAAAATACAATTGCACGGAGGCACCTCACCTCGTATTGGCGATATTATCTTGCAAGCCAAAGCACCTATTGTATTTATGCAGCAAGGGAAACATAGCTATTATGGAACCCATGGCTATGAGATTACAGACGATATGGCTGCCTTTTTTGTTGCACAAGGACCTGCTTTTAAATCTGGCGTCTCTGTTGAACAAGCAAGTAATTTAGAGGTGTATCCGACACTTGCCCACATAATGGGATTAAAGCCGCTTAATCAGCTTGATAGTAAAGGTGAGAACTTACTCAAGTTAGTCAGGCAGTAGTCGCCTACTTTGTCGCTAAAACAATTAAGGAGTACGAGCTAATCCTCAGCTCGTATTCTAGCTATCACGTTAATTTTACAGCTATTGTCCAAAGGTAGATTACCGTATTAGCTGCGTTAAAAATGTTCAACCGCTTAATATAGCTAACCTGAACCACGGAGAATTAATACCGTTCTAGCAGCAAGTTTTAGCACTGGCAGCGTAAGACTTACTCCTTCAAATTGAGTAAGTATTAAGCCAAGTTGGTATTAGCTTTGCCTACAGCATCTAGACACATTAGCGAGAGCAGGGCGCGAAGCGACTTCACCCTAAAACGCTCTGGCTAGACAAGGAAAAAATTAAGTTATGGCTTAGTACTGATGAGTTAGAACATCTCTTATCCGTACATAAGGTGAGCTAGTATCATTTCGATTTTTTTGAGGTTGGAGGGCTTGGCTTTTTATTTGAAAATTGCATCAAACGACGCCCTAATGCGAAGACCACATAAACTAAAACCAAGGAATTAAGGACAATCAATGTATCTTTATCTGTCACAAACATCCAAATTGCCGCCAATGACAAGCAAGCAAAAGTAAAATGGCCGACTAGCGGATTAGGTTTCTTTTTTTTCATCAGGGTTTCGCTGTATTCATGTTCAGATTATTTTACACCCTATGATGACGACAATTCCAACAATCCGYTAAGAAAACTAAATATTTTTAGCTAACTGGTTATAATGCGGGCACCTATCTTTTAGAAAACAGATAAGCTATTGGTCAGACCATAGTTTGATATAGATTAACTATATCACTCAAATGAATAGCTAAAATGTCATGGACGTACATTAAAGAGAATTTTTAGTGGTACAAATAAATAAAACAACACACTGGCTGGATCTTAAAAAGCTGATACTTATCCTCGCGTCACTTTGTGTATTTACCTCACTATTAAACGCCTTATTTTCCAGTTATCAAGTACAAAAGCAGGTGATGGTAACTGACACGTTAGAAGCGAATCGCGCATACGCTACCAAATTGGCAGGTGTGACAGACCTTTTTTTACAATCTGTTTTGATGCAATTAAAGGCCTCAAGTAATGTGATAGCTCACAACCTCTATAATAGTGAACAGATCGATACCGAGTTGAAACAAATGCTAGTACGCACAAATAGTTTCGACTCTGTTGTCCTCGTTAGTGCTAATGGCAAAATAATTGGCGCACAGCCAAGCTCTCTGGGGATCACCGGCACCATGCTAAAAAATGAAGTAGAAACATCTCCGCTTCGTAAACAATCTCCGTATATAGTCGGCCCATTTATTTCACCCGCAGGCAACTTAATGGTGAGTCCAACTCATCCCATATTTGATAACAATGGCAACTATTTAGGCTTTATCGCCGCAGGGATTTACCTCAAAGGCGATAATATTTTAGGTAAATTACTCTCAAATCATCACCACCAAGATAAAACCTATGTTTATGTAACAGGGCCTAATGGCAAGCTTATTTATCATCACGACGATCATCGTATTGGCCAGGATGTCACTGCAAATGAGGTCGTAACTTCGTTGACTCGAAAAGGTTCAGGCGCAAACCAAGTTGTTAATACACAGGGAATTGAGATGTTAGCTGGATATGCCTCTGTTGAAACTAGCGGATGGGGAGTGGTGGCTCAGCGTCCCCTGGCGGTTACGATGTCGCAGCTTTCTGACACCATGAGCCATGTACTAAAAACCACTGTTCCATTTACAGTATTTTTGCTTATCTGCGTATTGGGGTTTGGAGGACTAATAGCCAAACCACTATGGCGATTGGCTAAATTATCAGAGCAGGTTCAAGACGGGCGTAACATCGACTTCCCGCACGTAGCCACTTGGTATTATGAAGCTACATGGTTATATCAGGCTATGCACGGCAGTGTTAAACATCTAGGAGCGCAAGTACAGCGATTTGATGATGAACGAAAGCAAGACCAATTAACCCTCTTATTTAACCGCCGCGGGATGGAAAAATGGCTCGAAACAGCATACGAACAGGCGACCCCATTTAGTATTATTGCCCTAGATATTGACCACTTTAAACGCGTGAATGACACCTTTGGCCATCATATTGGCGACACCGTCATTCARAAACTCGCAGAATTGATGCGTCGCAATGCCAGAGAGCAAGACCATTTATGTCGAAGTGGTGGGGAAGAATTTCTCATGTTTCTGCCTCATGTTGAGATCAGTCAAGCGACCAAAATTGCCGAACGGTTACGTCACTGCACTGAAACCACCGTATTTGCTGATGCCGGACATATTACTATCTCTTTAGGCGTATCACATTGGCCGACATGCTCTGAGGATTTACATCATGCGTTAAAACTTGCTGACAGAAGTTTATATCAAGCCAAAGCTAACGGTAGAAATAGAGTTGAGCAGGCTGTTTTAGCTAATCACAATGTCGCCTAATTTAAAATCTACTATTAAAAAGTGAAATATGCTCCGAATATCGGTAAGATGCTGAGCAATTTTATCGTTACCTTTTTGGAGCTGTACTTTCCATGGCAAAAACATTGAAAGTTCCTCATACCTTAGTATTACTTTTGGGTATGATGCTTATTGCACTAATATCTACTTGGGTTATCCCTCAAGGCTTTTTTGATACTGCGACTACAGAGTCAGGTAGACAAGTTGTATTACCTGGTACTTACCATATTGCACAAGAATCTGTACACCTCACTCCTTGGGACTTGTTAAAAGCAATTCCCCGTGCTTTTGCAGCAGCGCAAGATGTAATCTTCTTTGTAATGATTGTGGGTGGTGTACTTGCCATAGCTCGTGCAACTGGCACAGTAGACGCGTTAATTGGAAGGTTATTGGAAAAACATGGAGATAAGCCGCAAAAGCTTATTTTTATGGTTGTGTTTTGCTTTGCTATTGCTTCGAGTGCGATTGGTACCGCTGGCGAGTATATCCCATTTGTACTTATTCTCGTTGCGCTTTGTAAAGCAATGAAACTTGATGCAATGACGGCCGTGGGCATGATAATTGCCGGTTATGGTATAGGTTATGGCGTCTCAGCGTTTAATCCATTTACCGTGTTAATTGCACAACAAATTGCCGAGGTTCCTGTTTATTCAGGTATTTGGCTGCGCTTCGCTATTTTTGTTCCTTTTGTATTGATCGGCTTTCACCATGTCTGGAGCTACACTAAAAAAGTTCAATTAGATCCAAACGCTTCGATGATGAAAGATGTTCCGTGTCCGTTAGCTGGACAAACACAACCTAGTTATCCACAACTTAACGGCAGACACCAAGCCGTGCTTGCTACATTTATCATCACTCTTGTATGCGCGGTTTGGGGCATAGCAACGCAAGGCTGGTATCTTTATGAGCTAGGCGGATTGTTTATTGCTTGGGGTATCATTATTTCTATTTTAGGTAAACTTTCAGCTGATGAAGCTGCAAACCGCTTTATCGAAGGTGTTTCTGATCTTGTCACAACCGCTGTATTAATTGGTGTTGCCCGTGGTATTGCTTTAATTCTGGAAGACGGCCAAATCCTTCATACTATAGTGAATGGATTATCGACACCTCTGTCTTACGTTGCAGCTGAAATTTCTGCTGTCGGGATGCTACTTATCCAAACATTGTTAAACATGTTTATTCCTTCTGGATCAGGACAAGCCTACGTGACTATGCCATTGATGGTACCTGTTGGTGACTTAGTTGGTGTGCCTAGACAAGTTGCCGTATTAGCCTATCAATTTGGTGATGGCTTCTCTAACATGATAGTGCCAACTAATGCCGTACTTATGGGTATTTTAGGAATGGCTGGCGTCCCGTATACACACTGGTTTAGATTTTGTTTACCATTGATGGCTAAGTTAATGTTTGCTGCGGCTACTGTTTTAGTGCTTGCAGTTATGTTTGGCTATGGACTTGATGTACAGCCACAGTTAGTTAGCTAATTCCAAAAGTAAATCAGGTAATGCAAGCTGCATTACCTGATCCTACAGTCAGCTTGCTCATCGCAAGTGATATTTTTCCAAACACCTTCTTCAAATAACATTTTCAGCGATTTCTTCATATCAACTGGCTTAATGAAGAGAGCTATTTTAGGCATGAAAATTTTGGCGCTAACTCCGCTACCGTACCCTGCTATCGCCAAGGTACCTAGCTCAGTAGGCAAGGCAAAAATTTTGCTACTTAGTTGCTCTAAATAAGAAGTTTTTGACGCAGTTAGCGTCAAATTTACTTCTTCAAATTGAGCAAGTATTAGGGCTATTTGGTATTACACGGCTGGCGCTAAAAGGCCTAAACCCTTGCAAGCAAAGCACACTAATATATAGCTCGCGCCTGATATACTAAAAACGAGCACAGGCATTAAGACTAGATGATAAAAGTATAGCGTCATTAAAAACCTCAAATTTTAAGGCAAACATAAGCCACTTAAAGCAAATTTATTGATCTGCATTTATATTGTCTGTAGTTTTATAAGCTACTATTACCTACTAAACAAAAAAAGTTGCCGCTATCTTTAGCCAAACAGAATGTTATGAATTTAACCTTTAGCCAATTTTACAATTTGACTTCTACTTCCCAACGGTATCAATTTGCATTGAACCAACTGCATCAACTGTTTGATGCGGATCATTGTTTTGTAGGCAAGTTTATTGATGACGATACCCGTGTAAAAACACTAATGTATCTACAAAAAGGTGAAGAAGTTGACAACATTATCTACGACCTTGAGGGTACACCGTGCTCGGATGCTAAAGCCAGTAGTGATGTCTGCAACGTAACATGTGGCCTACAACAGCTGTATGAACAAGATGATATTCTCCGTGTACTTTGTATTGAAGGGTATCTTGGCGTTACCTTGCGAGCACTAGATCATAAACCTATTGGTATTTTGGTCTGTATGTTTAATAAAGAAAAGGTAATAACAACGGAGCAGAAAGAGTGGTTTCAAGAACTTGGCCACCTAATAGCGACTGAGCTAAGTCATAACATCGAATTGACCAAACAAGGGCTGCTCCTTAAACAACTAGCTAAGGGCGAACAAATTGCAAACTTATCGACTTGGACATGGCAACTTAAACAGAATAAACATTACTTTTCCACGCACCTAAATCACCTATTAAAATCTCATACAACAGCTCCTACATTGTCGTTGCTATTAGAGAAATTAACACCTGAGGATAGTGAGCGGGTCAAAAACGCATTAAACAAGGTAAAGTCTGGTGAAATAAGGTATGTGGATTTACAAGTCTCATTAATAACGCGTGATGACCATAGTGGTTTACTGCGAATTATTGGTCAGGTTGAAAATGACCCGCATCATGGTGACGAATTAGCGTTTACCGCGACAATCCAAGATATTAGTTATATATCTTCGCTCAATAAGCAACTTGAACTAACCAACGTTGTATTTGAACATGCAACAGAAGCCATTATGATCACCAATAGCAAAAATAAGATCATTATGGTAAACCGCGCATTCGAAAGACTAACTGGTTACACCGGCTATGAATTAATAGGTCAAGATCCAGCAGTATTGTCATCTGGAAAGCAGGATAAAGCTTTTTATGAGTCAATGTGGTCATCGCTTTATACACATGGCCACTGGAAAGGTGAAATTCAAAACCGCCGCAAAAATGGCCAAATTTATCCAGAAGAGCTGACACTGAGTGTAGTAAAAGATGAACGCGGTGAAATAGCCAACTATGTCGGAATATTCCGAGATATTACCGAATGGAAGCGGAACGAGTCACAACTTACTTTTTATGCTAATCATGAACCACTTACGGCCTTACTAAATCGTCGTAGCTTTATGCAGCGTTTAGAGGAGAAAATTTCTGGTTCTAGAAGCAATAACACAAGTTGCTCATTATTATTTATTGGACTCGATAGATTTAAAGAAGTCAACGACGTGTTTGGTCCCGAAATTGGAGATAAGGTTCTTATATCAGTCGCAAAGAGGCTCAAAAATGCCGTGCGGCAAAATGATATTATCGCCAGATATGGCGGCGATGAGTTTGCATTATTACTTAGCCATAGTGATGTAGAGAGTGCATTAAAAATTGCTGAAAAGTTATCACAAAAATTATCTCAACCATATGTATTTAGTGAAATAACAATAGAATTGACTTGCTCAACAGGCGTAGCGCAACTTGAGGCTGGCTCTCGGATCACCGCAGCTAACTTGTTAAGAAATGCAGCACATGCACTCAACAGTGTGAAAAAAACAGAGCGAGGTCAAGTTGCACTACATAATGCCACCATACAAAATGCTTATCTGAACAAAATAAAACTCAAAGATAGATTGAAACAAGCATTGAAAGAGAAAACGCTTACTGTCTACTATCAACCTATCGTGAACGCAGATACTCATCATATTACCAAGTTTGAAGCGCTTGTTCGCTGGTTTGATGATGAGTATGGAATGGTATCGCCAGGCACGTTTATCCCCATCGCGGAAGAATTTGGACTGATACACTTAGTTGGTCAATTTGTGCTCGAAAAAAGCTGCCAAGATTTAGCGCAGATCCATAAAGCAGGCTTTTCGGATGTGGGAATTTCAATCAACCGCTCGGTAAGTGAATTTAAAGCCAGTATTAATCAAGTAAAGTTAATCACCAGTGCCATTGAAAATGCTCAAATCCCCTATGATTCAATCACGATTGAAGTGACAGAATCTCTGGCAACAAACCGTTATACTTGGAGAACATTAAATGAGTTGAGAAAGCATGGAGTAAAAGTATCACTTGATGACTTTTGCACCGGTTACTCTTCTTTAAGTAACTTGATTGAAAACCAAGTGGATTATCTAAAAATTGATAAGAGCTTTGTCGACAGCTTGATGTCTGATTTAAACAAGCAAGTTATGATAGATTGCCTTATCAAACTTAGTGACAAGTTAGGTATTGACGTCATAGCTGAAGGTGTGGAGCACCTAAGCCAACTGGAGAAATTACGAGAGCTAGGCTGTCACCACATACAAGGGTTTTTCTACAGTCCGGCAAAGCCTATCGAAGCATGTTTAACACTCTTACAAACCAATGCTTTTGTTGAATTTGCTGGTGCAGAGCGTGAAACAGCAGCTGAACGATAAATGAGGTGTTGTTAGCTGCTCTTAATTAGGGTAATACGCTGCTTTTAAATAAAGAAATACCGTGTATCCGCCCAATAATCAATAACGAGTCCACACTGATACCACAACGACAACATGACACCACACGGTCATACTAAGCCTGAAATTTTTATGTATTCAATCTGTTAATTAATACCAATTTGACTTAATACTTGTTCAATTTGAAGGAGTAAATCTGACGCTAACAGCGTTAAAAATTGCTTATTTAGAACAAATAAATAGCAAACTTGCCTACAGGAAGTAGGTACCTTAGCGGTAGCGGGGCTATCGACAAGGTTTTCTCGCCTCAAAATAGGCCTCTTAATTAAGAAAATTGGTATAACAGACAAACTCGATGACTTTAACACCGAGCTTGCGCCACATGGTTTTGATCTTATATCCGTTTTGGAGTAATCGATAGTGTGGATTGGGAATATAATATAGAAGCGCCAGTGAGGATAGGGGATTTACCTCATCGGTAAATCCTCTGGTTAATTGCAACTGTTCTAAAGTAGCGGTTTAATAAGCGCCGTGATTGCTTTGATATGATCATCACGATCATTAAGCGCTGGAATGTAGCGGTATTTGTCACCACCTGATGACTCAAAAACCTCTCGGTTCTCAACTTCAAGTTCTTCCAGTGTTTCTAAACAATCAGCACTAAAAGCGGGACTCAATATTGCCACATCTTTTACTCCTTGACTTGGAAGGCTTTCTAACGTTTTGTCAGTATATGGCTGCAACCATTCTGCCTTACCAAAGCGACTCTGGAACGTAGTTATCACTTTATCTTTGTCTAACGCCAGCTTTTCAACCACAAGGCGGGTCGTTTGTTGGCAAAAACAGTGATACGGATCACCCCTATCTAAGAATAGCTTCGGAGTACCGTGATATGAAAATACCAATTTTTCTGGCTCTCCATGCACTTCTAAATCTTCTTTAATAGAGTTCGCCAGTGATTCTATGTACAGAGGGTGTTTGTGATACCCATTTATGAAGTGTAGCTCGGGAACCCAACGCCATCCTCGCAAGACTTTAGACACCTGATCAAAGGTTGAACCCGTTGTGGCACTGGAATATTGTGGATAAAGAGGAACGATAATAATCCGAGTCACACCTTTATTTCGCAGCTTTTCCAAGCCGGATTCTATGGAAGGGTTTCCATAACGCATCGCCAGTTCGACTTCTATATCGTTAAAGCCTTCATCACGAAGTTGCTTCTCGATCTTAGCAGTTTGGGCTTTACTAATGGTGATGAGCGGTGAGCCTTCGTCGGTCCAAATAGACTGATAAGCGTGGGCTGATTTCTTTGGACGAACTCGAAGGATGATTCCGTGCAAAATCATCAGCCAAATCAACCTTGGAATTTCAACGATGCGTGGATCAGAGAGAAACTCAGCAAGATAGACCCTAAGGGCTTTTGCAGTAGGTGCATCGGGGCTACCTAAGTTGGTTATCAAAATCCCTGTTTTGGAGTTAAATCTACCTTCATGTGGGTTATCAGTAATTGCTGAAAAGCGAGACACCAAACGCTCCTTAGGTTATTATTCAAGTGCTATTATTTTACAAGAAAGCTTGTACGTGAGTAAGCCCAATTTAGATCTAAACTCGATCAAATCAATTTGCGCCGCGAAATCACTCACACTATAGTTGTAATTATCGTTAATTAATCCCTTCTCTATTGCTATTCAGTGTGTGAGGGCGTATTTTCCTGCATTCACAAAAGGAAAATAAAATATCTGTAGTTTTGGAATATTTAAATGAGAACCAACCACCCAATAACTCAAAGAGAAAAAACGTTTTCTCGTGACGTAAAACTGATTTCAGTCACTGACCTAAAAGGCAATATTATTGACTGTAATCAAGCACTTATCGACATTAGCGGCTTTTCGCGTGACGAGTTAATTGGTCAGCCTCACAACCTTGTTCGCCATCCAGATATGCCGCCTATTGCTTTTGCTACAATGTGGAAGCAGCTTAAAACTGGTAAGCCGTGGATGGGGATCGTAAAAAACAGATGTAAAAATGGCGATCATTATTGGGTAGACGCGTACGTGACTCCAATCACTGAAAATGGCCAAATTGTTGGTTATGAGTCAGTGAGAAGCTGCCCTGATAGGTCAACTGTTGAACGTGCAAGCCAGCTATATAGCAGCGTAAACAGTAACAAAAGCGGTGGCATAGGCCTGCCGAAACTACGGATCATCTGGCCTGTTTTCAACATTATCTCATCATTATTGCTGTGGTATTTTGTTTCCGAGTCCGCCGGATTCTTCTGGCTAATGGCAAATATGCTCGGATACTCAGCTTATGCAACTTGGCGCGATAAAGAACAACTAAAACGCTTAGAATCTGAGCTTGCTCATAGCTTTTGCGACGAAATTTCACAACAAGTTTATTCCACTTGGGATGGCACGATGGCGTCTATCCAAGTACGCTTAAAAAGCGAACGCGCCCATCTTGACACTATCCTTACCAGGGTAGAGCATGCCGCGCAAAACGTTTCAAAAGGTGCACATACTGCCAGTAACGAAGCACAAGCAACCTACGCAGACCTACAAAAGCAACAATCTGAAACCGAGCTTGTAGCAACAGCAATGAATGAAATGACCACAACTATTAATGATGTCTCAAATAGCGTTCAGCTGAGCGCCAAAGATGCACAAAATTCATTGGAGTTGACGTCTCAGACAGAGCAAATCGCCAACAAAACCAAAGTCGCATTTAGCGACCTGAGTAACACAATCTCGGATATTCGCAGCTCCGTTGAAGGCGTTTCTAAACAAACTGATAAAATAGCGGCAGCCGCACAAATTATCGAACAAATTGCAGAGCAGACAAATTTGTTAGCACTAAATGCCGCCATCGAAGCTGCAAGAGCAGGAGAGCAAGGTAGGGGCTTTGCCGTAGTCGCAGACGAGGTAAGGCATCTAGCACAGCGTACTCAAGAGTCAACAAAAGAGATCCACGCTATCATCGAAGAGCTAACTAGCAGCACACAAGCATCTGTTAATATCGCTCAACAAGGTCAGGAAGAATCTCTTCACGGTATTGATCAGCTGAACCAAAGTACTGACATGCTTCAGCAAATTACTCAAGCTGTAATACAGATAAGTGATATGTCCATGCAAATTGCAACATCAGTTGAACAGCAAGCAACCGTATCAGACGATATTAACCAACAGGTAGTCAATATTGCTCAACTTGCAAATAATAGTCTAGATAGTGCAGATAAAGTGCATCAAGAAAGTAAAGATTTAGAGTCAATTGCAAAAGAGATGCACGAATTAATTGTACGATTCAAGCGTAATTAGCCGTGATAAAATTATGAACATCCATATGCCACACATTAAGTAATGTGTGGCATTTTGTTACGCTAATTTAACCTCTGAGTAAGTATTCCACTTCGTTTTTCCCGTAGCCATACCTGTTGTAACACTCGCAGAAACAGTAGGTTAGACACCATTTTTAATTTTTTGTAGCAGCAGATCTAGATTGTATTGATTAGGCTATATTTTTCGTTTTAGCCCAGATTTTGCTCGCTCTTTAATATTGGTTTGAATATAAATTTGGTCTGTAGTTGCAATTTTTGCATGCCCGAGATCTTCTGATAGGTGCTTAAGCGGGCGGTGCTGTGCGTCGTGAGTCGCACCAGTGTGCCTCAACCAATGTGATGTTGCGGCTTGTAATTGCTCTGATTCTTCTGTGAATCCATCCTCTTTTAACTTATCTACTGCCAAATCAAAGCTCTGCTGAACTATACGCCGTAATTGGCGAACATTCATACCACCTTGTCCGCGTAACTTATGGATAATCGGATATGGCTCATCAACACGTGGGAGGGCACTTAAACCTCGATAGTGGCGATAGCGTTTTAAGTAACCAATAAAATCTTCACTTAATGTCACGTCTCGCAACTTATTACCTTTACCCATGATCCTGAGATACCAAAAGTCATCTTGATCTTGCCAAAAGTGGCTCATAACAGGAGACCAATGAGGGCGATCTGAAAGTTCAGAAATACGTAAATATAAACCTTTTAAACACGCAAGAACGAAAAGGTTTCGCTCTAAATCCGGTTGTTGCTCACATAAGTCACGGGTGACTCCGAATACGTATTCCCACTGTAGATCACTCAATGTGTCGGGAAGGTTTATTTGTGACTGTACAACCAAGTAGGGACTATTTTTCTTTACCACAGGAACAAAATTGGTGAATGATTTTTCCTCCAAAATTGCAAACTTATAAAACACGTTAAGTGCCGTAAACATTGCGGCCAATGTCTGTTGGCTCGCACCATTTTCTTTTAGAACAAAAGGGCGCCAATTCTCGTTAACTCTACGGATCCCTTGGTCTTGTTTGTAGCGCCATTGAACAGAAGTTTGCGTCCATGCTTTGTCCGGCTCAACAACAAAATCAACATATGCTTCAACATCTTCACGTTTTAAATCAAATACAGACTTTTGTGCTATCAGCCATGACCACAAATAAAAACGCTCAAGCTCATTACGGAACCGATTAAAAGTAGCCTCTGATTTACGACCGTAAACATACAAAAACTGAAATAGAAACTGCAGTTCCGCTTCAACAGGCAAAGATTTATTATGCACGACTAAGAATTTAGCCAACTCTGGATATTCATGTGCTAACGTATTATCTTCTAGATGCGCGATTTGATACCTAAGTTGCTTAAAAGTATCGACTAAAGGCAGAACCATAAAAAGTCCGATATTGGTTAGTATTGGACATATTATAGTAACGATAACACGCATAATGCAACCCAAACAAAACAACCCATAATTTACGTTATGTTAAATAACCTGAATAACGACATTTTGACGGGTGTTAAACCCTGCTTTCCAACACTCCACAGAAGCCCTCATTGAATATGTAAAACATAACAATGGGAACTTCTGTGATTCACGGAAATTAAAATACAGTTCTGACTTTTGCTTTAATCTCCCAACGACCGTCCCCCAATTGAGATAGCAATTCGTAACCCTTAAGTTCGTTAAGCACTCTACCTAAGTCAGTCTCATCGAGTTTACGAACTCCGAGGTAGTCAGCATTTTTGATTTTCATCAATTATGCGATTAGTTGCATGAAGACCTTAATTTTTTGTATCAGCTTTTTATTCTTGGTCGCGAGAGGGAGTGCAACTATCAACGAAACACGTTACACACCCATTTAACGTGTTTATTGGTGTATTTTCGTGGTCGCCCTACCTTCTGTGTAGCTGGTGTGACCCGAGTTCAACTCTGAAATGCGGCACTCTTCTTAAAATGAAGCAACCGCAACTATGGAGTGAGCACGCCTGATAGTTTAAATTCGTTAAACCTACTATTTACTATATCTTTATATTCAGGATACCGACTAAACAAATCCTCAATGTCTCTTGGGTGAATACCATTTTTAATCAAATCTGATTGTACATAAGTAAAAATATTGACTAAAAAATAGGATTCTAAGCCTAAGTGTTGCTTAGCATCTTTGTATGGTAGTCGAAGGATTGCAAGGTAAACTCTGAAATCTTCTATAGTGAATAAGTCGCCAGCTCTCCATCTTTGAAACCTCTTTTTGATTGCATTGGTATCTGGATTAATAAAATCAATCTCTGCATATTTGGGGTGTTTATTGATTAAGGTTTCATCTCTTGCTTGAGCAGTTAATATATCTCGATAAAATTGTTCCCAAGAAATCTTTTCTTTCCCATATTTATCTTTTGCCCAAGCAGCTTTTGTGTTTTCTAGAAGAACTTCTGAGGATGGTATCAATAAATGTTCTTGTTTTTTTATTTCATGACGAGGTAATACTTTCTTTAGTATGCTATTCACATCACTCTCATTCAGAGCTTCTAATCCAAGTTCAATTAAAGCGCAAACATACATAGTTAAGCTAGAAACGTAACTGGCAAGTTCATCGACTGAAGGCTCTGGAAACGTAATCTTAGCAACAAGCCATCTCTCTAAATAACTATCTATTTGGGGCATCTGTTTGTAAACAGTCAGCTCTTCAATAATTGCTCTCTCTACTTCACAATGAGCATGGATAAAATCAAGGTATTTGCTGGCAACTTCATTTTTGCAGTATCCGTTCAATTTATAACCATTAATCATAGAATCAACTAGAAACCAAGCACCAAGAGTCTTCAAGTCAATCTCTTCAATTGGTGTTGTAGGCAGCATCTTCTCATCAAAGTTTAAAAATTTGGATAATTCATTTGTTATTTCGTGATCAACTTCTGAATTTCTGATTTTCCGAAAGATACTTTGATCATGCGTAATTGAAGGGTCTTGTTTACATACCCTTGCAAGTTTGACAAATAAATCTGACTCTGAGGTAAAACAGTTTATTCCTTTTGATAAGAGGTTTGGTAGCTGATTAAAAATAAAACCAAGATTAAATTGTTCGTGAATCATATTTCATTGAAATGTCCCTTTTTTCATTTTGCTATTAAGACACAATTTAGTTGTGGAAACAATCGAGGAGGATGATATGAAACCACAAGATAATAGTTCAAATATGAAAAATGCAAACAAAGATTCTAATGGTGTAAACAAACAGTATTCACAAGTACACGGCAATAGAAGTAAGCAACTTAAACAGCAAGGAGATAAGAAATGAGCAGAACACCAAATGATGACCGAAGTGATAGTATGAATTCAAATAACGATGCTTATTGGGATAGCTTAGATAATCATGCTAACCAACTGAACCCAAACCATGATGAATATCGTGGTGGCGATGATGACGAAGAGTAATTAATTATTCATGCCTTCCTACATTATATTGATGGAAGGCTTTAGAGTTATGTTTCTTTAGATTTACTAAATCATAAAAGGAATAAACAGGATGTATTAAGGGAGGTAGAAAGTGTGGCCACAACGTTTCAATGCTACCATATATATCAACACCTTAGAGTGAGCGTTCATTTATAAAAAAGCGAGGAACTCCCCTCGCCTTTATTTTAACGCTACTGCATTAATGGTTATTGGCAATTAGCGACATAGGTTAAATCGTTAATATGCTCCGGTGCGTCCATGATATAAGTCGCTTCGCCTGTATTGGCATCTAGCGTAT
>NZ_RDBW01000024.1:0-76435 GCF_003934235.1 Pseudoalteromonas sp. J010
GCTTTATGCTGACCGATCTAACCATTGCGTTAGATATGATGGGGGGCGATTACGGCCCCCGTTCATCTATCCCTGCAGCTATTGCTGCCGTTCTTAAGCACCCGAATTTAAACCTCATTTTATGCGGTAATCAACAGGTTATCGAATCTGCACTCGCTAAAGCTAGTATGCTTGACCACCCCAGGTTGACCATTAGGCACTGTAAAGAAGTCGTCACAAATAGCTGTGAACCTGCTTCGGCACTTCGAAATAAAAAACATTCCTCCATGAGAGTAGCATTAGATCTAGTTAAATCTGGTGAAGCACAAGCTTGTGTCAGTTCTGGCAATACTGGTGCATTGTTTTTTATGGCGCACTATGTTTTGAAAATGCTACCAGGTATAAAGCGTCCAGCACTTATCTCTGCAGTTCCTACTGAAAAAAAACACCCTGTCTACTTATTAGACTTGGGGGCAAATGTGCATTGCGATCCAGAGACCTTGTATCAATTTGGCATTATGGGATCAGTGGTTGCAGGTCAGGCACTCAATATTGCAGAACCAAAAGTATGCTTACTTAATATTGGCTCTGAGGAAATTAAAGGTCACGATGGTATTAAACAAGCTGCAAAATTAATGAAATCCTCTTCTGTTATTAACTATCAAGGCTATTGTGAAGGTAGTGATATGTTTTCAGGCAAAGCAGATGTCATCGTCTGTGAGGGCTTCGTGGGTAATGTCGCACTAAAAACATGTGAAGGCATAGCCAAACTTATTATGCACAAGTTTAGTAAAGCGTTAAAAAAGCACTTTTTTTATAAAGCGTTGGCATTTTTGCTCCGACCCGTTATAAAAAAATTGTACAAAAGGGTGAACCCCGACCAGTATAACGGTGCAAGTCTGGTAGGATTGCGCGGTATTGTTGTGAAAAGTCACGGAAATGCTACCAATAAGGCATTTTTGGCCGCAATTGAAGAAGCTGCACAAGAAGTTCAGCGTAAGATCCCCGAGAAGATTCAAGCGGTATTTGAACAAGTCGACACAGAAAAGCAACCGTCAGGTTCTCATTCTTAACGCTATGCAGTGACATGAGGACGTGGCGATAATAGAGAAGATAAGAGCACAGTATGTCACAAAAAATCGCATTATTTTTCCCCGGCCAAGGCTCGCAAAGCGTGGGTATGTTGTCCGAATTACTTACTTCTTCTGACACAGTTAAAGCAACCTTCGCTGAGGCCTCAGAAGCACTAGGCTATGATTTAGCTGAGTTGGTATTAAACGGCCCTGAGGAAGAATTAAATCAAACTCACCGCACTCAGCCTGCGTTATTAACGGCAAGCGTTGCTATTTTTAGAGCTTGGCAAGAGCAAGGGGTTGAAGCTGAGTTGACACTAGCTGGCCATAGTTTAGGTGAATACTCTGCGTTAGTGTGTGCAGAAGTTTTACCTCTTGCTGATGCCGTAAAATTAGTTGAAAAACGTGGCTTATACATGCAAGAAGCCGTACCTACGGGAACTGGTTCAATGGCTGCAATTATCGGTTTAGAAGACGACGTTATTGCTAAAGTTTGTGCAGATAGCGCACAGGGCAACGTTGTATCACCTGTTAATTTTAACTGCCCTGGTCAAGTGGTTATTGCAGGTCACACTGAAGCAGTTAATCGTGCATCCGAAGCATGTAAAGAAGCTGGAGCCAAACGAGCGTTACCGCTTGCAGTCAGCGTACCATCTCATTGTGCTTTAATGAAACCGGCCGCTGATAAATTAGCAAAAGACTTAGCGTCGCTAACATTCTCTGAACCTAAATTTGCTGTGATCAACAACGTCGATGTTACAGTCGAAAAAGATGCAGCAGCGATAAAAGAGGCGCTGATCCGCCAGCTTTATAGTCCAGTGAGATGGACCGAGACGGTTCAAAAAGTTGCTAAAGAGGGTATTACTACGGCATTTGAGTTTGGCCCAGGCAAAGTGATCACAGGCTTAGTGAAGCGTATAGATCGTTCAGTATCGTGCGCATCGGTAAATGATTTGGCCTCAATTGAAGCCACAAAATAAGAACGAGAACATTATGAGTAATTTATTTTCTTTAGAAGGTAAGGTAGTACTGGTTACAGGCGCAAGCCGAGGTATTGGTAAAGCAATCGCTAATGCTTTGATTGCCCAAGGCGCAAAAGTTGCAGGTACCGCAACTAGCGAGTCTGGTGCCGAGCGCATCTCTGAATACTTAGGTGATAACGGTAAAGGTTATGCGCTGAACGTCACAGATGCCGACTCAATCGCAGCAACTTTATCAGCAATTAAAGAAGATTTGGGCGATATAGATGTATTAGTTAATAATGCAGGTATTACTCGCGATAACTTATTGATGCGAATGAAGGATCAAGAGTGGGATGATATTATCGACACTAACTTGTCATCCATTTTCCGCTTATCAAAAGCAGTGCTTCGCCCAATGATGAAAAAGAAAAACGGCCGAATCATTAACATCGGATCAGTTGTGGGTACGATGGGGAATGCAGGTCAAGCCAACTATGCTGCAGCAAAAGCCGGCGTAATTGGTTTTACAAAATCATTGGCGCGCGAGGTTGCATCTCGCGGTATTACAGTAAATACTGTAGCGCCTGGTTTTATTCAAACAGACATGACAGATGAGCTAACCGATGAGCAAAAGGCAGCGACCCTGGCGAATGTTCCAGCGGGTCGTTTAGGACAGCCAGAAGAAATTGCCGCAGCTGTCGTTTATTTGGCATCGGATGCAGCAGCTTATGTCTCAGGAGAAACTTTGCACGTCAATGGTGCAATGTACATGGTTTAACGAGCTAAGATCACAAATTAATTGAATTTTTTGTGATCTTGTCGACAACTTACTTGAAATCGTCGTGAAAATAGGCGATAAAAAGATTTAAAGCTTTGTAACAGGTTTGACCAGAAAAAAAAGTACGGGTCAATCCTTGAATCCCAGAATGATGCGTCGTAAACTGCGCCGCAATCTGAAAATTAACGCAGTAGCGTTTAAATAAAGGAAAGAAGAATGAGCGACATCCAAGAACGCGTAAAGAAAATTATTGTAGAACAACTAGGTGTTAAAGAAGAAGAAGTAAAATCTGAAGCGTCTTTCGTTGACGATTTAGGTGCTGACTCTCTAGACACAGTTGAGCTTGTAATGGCGCTAGAAGAAGAGTTTGATACTGAGATCCCTGATGAAGAAGCAGAGAAAATTACTACTGTTCAAGCAGCGATCGACTACGTTACCGCTCACGCTGAGTAACTAGCTTTTCTATTAGGGCAGCACTCGCTGCCCTAACTCTTTCTAGACCCCCCTTTACTATAATAATCCCTTTTTGGAGGACACCGTGGCTAAACGTCGAGTCGTAGTAACTGGCTTAGGTATGTTGACGCCGCTGGGTAATGACGTTACATCTACCTGGCAGGGCTTATTAGAAGGCCGTAGTGGCATTCGCAATATCACGCATTTTGACACAGAAGGTTTCGGAACTAAGTTTGCAGGTTTAGTGAACGACTTTGATGTGACTGAGTACATTTCCCCTAAAGATGCTAAAAAAATGGATGTCTTTATCCAGTATGGCATCGCTGCTGGCGTTCAAGCATTAAAAGATTCAGGGCTTGAAGTGAACGATGAAAATGCAGCCAGAGTGGGTGTGGCAATTGGTTCGGGGATCGGCGGGCTAACGTTGATCGAAGAAAACCATGTGAAGCTATTAAATAGTGGCCCACGCAAGCTGTCTCCATTTTATGTGCCTTCAACTATCATCAATATGATTTCCGGTCATTTGTCTATCATGCACGGACTGAGAGGCCCGAATATTTCCATTGTGACAGCTTGTACTACGGGTCTTCACAATATTGGCCATGCAGCACGTATGATTGCATATGGTGATGCTGATGCGATGGTTGCAGGTGGAGCTGAAAAAGCATCAACACCAATTGGAATGGGTGGTTTTAGTGCTGCACGGGCATTGTCTACACGCAATGACGATCCTCAAGGAGCATCTCGTCCTTGGGATAAAGATCGTGATGGATTTGTGCTTGCCGATGGTGCTGGTGTGATTGTACTTGAAGAGTATGAGCACGCCAAAGCACGTGGAGCTAAAATTTATGCTGAGTTAGTTGGCTTTGGCATGAGTGGAGACGCTTATCATATGACGTCGCCACCTGAAGATGGTGCCGGAGCCGCGCAAGCTATGGTCAATGCACTGAATGATGCAGGGGTAAACCCATCACAGGTTGGCTATATCAATGCACATGGTACATCTACTCCAGCAGGCGACATTGCAGAAACACATGCGGTGAAATCCGTGTTTGGGTCGGCTGCCAAAGATGTTATGGTTAGCTCATCTAAATCGATGATGGGTCATTTGTTAGGAGCTGCAGGCTCTGTAGAGTCGATTATTTCGATCCTAGCGCTGCAAGATCAGAAGGTAACACCAACCATTAATTTAGATAATCCGGAAGACGGGTGTGATCTAGATTATGTACCTCACACCGCTCGTGACGCAAAGTTAGAGTATACATTGTGTAACTCATTTGGTTTTGGTGGTACAAATGGTTCATTGCTTTTTAAAAAGGTATAGATGAACCTTAGTAACTGAATACAAAAAAGGTTATGATAAAAATGCTCGGCGTTGCCGAGCTTTTTTATGTTTGCGTATTTGGTTTTGTGAAAGGGTACGAAAATTGGAAAATCAGCAGCTTTTTTCTAATAGTGACAGAGGGTTAGCTTATGGTGATGGTTTTTTCACCACAGCTTTAGTCTGCAATGGTCGTATTGAGCTGTGGCCACTTCATGTAAAGAGGTTAGTGCAATGTCAGCAGCGTTTAGGTTTTCCTGAGCTGAACCTCGAAGCACTTGAGCGCTTGGTTTATGAGCGAATAAAAGGTGAAACAAAGGCCGTATTAAAAATTCTCATTACACGAGGATGTGGTGGCCGAGGCTATCAAGCTCCACAATCACCCACGCCCAGTTTTAGCATCCAAGTGCTACCATTTCCAGAGAATTACAGCAAATGGCAGCAACATGGTATCGAGACCGTGCTAAGCCGAGTTCAGTTGGGGATTCAACCTTTATTAGCAGGCCTCAAAACATTAAATCGATTAGAGCAAGTGTTGATTAAGCAAGATGCGCAAACGCTGGAATGTGATGATGTCATCGTTACTGACATCAATGGCAGCGTTATCGAATCGTCTGCGGCAAATATTATCGTAATTAAAAACAACCGAGTGTACACGCCAAATCTCGCAAATTCAGGTATTAAAGGTGTATTTCTGACATCTCTTGAAAGCCAAGTTGATATTACTGTAGCTGATATAGACCTTGAGTTCTTGCAATTAGCAGATGGTATATTTATCTGTAACAGCTTAATTGAGCTTGTGCCGATAATAAGGTTTGAGCAGCAGTGTTTTGACATAGAGTATTTGTTGACGCTAAAAAAACAGATCTTAGGGATGAGTTCTTAATGAAAAAGTGGTTGTGTATTCTAATATTTGCGATTTTAATGGGGTCGTGGTGGTTCTTAGAAAAAGTAAATCAAGTCAAATTTGAACCGCTCAACATTTCGGATAAGTTTGTAGAGATAAAGCCGGGACAAACCTTTACCCAGTTATGCCGCCAATGGCAGAAAAATGGTGCGTTGTCTCATTGTTTACCTTACCAGCTGTATAGCAAATTGACACCAAAGCTGTTTGGGTTACAGTCGGGAGTGTATGCGCTAAAAGGGTTAACGGTACTTGAGGCTGTGGCTAAAGTGAGTCGCGGTGAACAACATCGTTTCAGCTTTACTATTATTGAAGGCACGCCAATCTGGGAAGTTGAGAAAAAGCTTAGTGATGCGCCTTACTTAAATCAAGACATCGATAATTTGAGCAGCCAACTAATGTTGGACTATGACTCCGTTGAGGGATGGCTCTACCCCGACACATATTACTATCATGGTTTTGATTCTGCTTTGGGGTTACTAAAACGAGCGCGTGATAAAATGCAAGCTGTACTACAACATGAATGGCAAAATAGAGCGAGTGACTTACCATTAAAAACGCCTTACGAAGCGTTGATCTTAGCCTCAATTATTGAAAAAGAAACTGGTTTGCACGAAGAGAGAAAGAAAGTTGCATCGGTATTTATCAATCGATTAAAAAAGGGTATGCGTCTACAGACCGATCCCACCATTATTTACGGTATTGGTGAGGGGTTTGATGGCGATATTAAACGTAAGGATATTCGGCAAAAGACGCCCTACAACACCTACCGTATTGATGGCTTACCACCGACGCCAATCGCTATGCCATCGGAAGCTTCAATACATGCAGCATTACATCCTCAAAAGACGGACTACCTTTATTTTGTGGCTACGGGAAATGGCGGTCACTATTTCTCAAAAACACTAGCAGAGCACAACAAAGCGGTAAAAAACTATATCTTAAACAAGCAAAATAGCCGTTAATGAATCATGAGTTAGCATTTTTGTTGCTAACTCCTCCCCGTGATTCGCTAGAAACGTCTAGTTCATCAGTATAAAAAGAGAGAGAGTTATTAGGCGCGATTGAGTGTTTGAAGCCATGCAATCGCGTCTTTGTAATTTTCAAAGTTCTTAATAGTAAGCCCATGCTTTTCGGCAAACGCCTCGATGAGCCCACTTTTGGTATCAGTAGGGGAGATAACTCTAGCGAGTGCTATATTCTCAACAACTTGATTGAGTTTTTGAAGTACATTCAACACGCTCGGATAATCATAAGTGATATGTAATTGTGATACATCAATTACCAAACAGTTTAGTTTGTTGGACTTTAGTGCCAAACCCAAGTTTTTGTACATATTGATAATATTTACTTCAACACATTCACCATAGGCGGCTGCGTGGATTAGTTTCTCTTTATTATCAATTGTTGCCCTGTAAGAGAATTTTGCCATGCTGTATCACACCCTTTATCTATATAAATAAAAGGATAGTTCAATTCGCTTGTGATACCAGCATGGAATGTATGTGATCATAGTTAAATGACCTTGTCCGGCGATATTTTTAGATTATACCGATAAGTGGTCTATTTTGAGTCGAAAAATCTTGTCGATAACATCGCTACCGCGTCCTAGTAACGCCGAGATATCGGCCTCCATACAGACAAGGCAAAAATTGTGCTATTTATTTTTTCTAAATAAGAAATTTTTAACGAGTTAGCGTAACATTGATACTCGCTCAAACTGAGCGATTATCAAAAAGGCTAATTGGTATCATATCAATGATTGTGCTACTTCAGCGATTTTTTGTCGCAACCAT
This sequence comes from Pseudoalteromonas sp. J010, assembly GCF_003934235.1. Lineage (NCBI taxonomy): Bacteria > Pseudomonadati > Pseudomonadota > Gammaproteobacteria > Alteromonadales > Pseudoalteromonadaceae > Pseudoalteromonas > Pseudoalteromonas sp. J010. The sequence goes on from NZ_RDBW01000024.1 coordinate 7,267, forward strand.
ATATGGCTGGCATCACGATGTAGTAGTGGACTCCAAATCATATCTAGCTCAAATGGTGGGATAGGAAAGGGCGGCTCCAAGACCGATAAAGTTGGATCATCACGATATATGTTGGCAGCTTTTGAAGGCAAAGTAGCAACTAAGTTTTGTTCTTTAGCAAGATGTATCGCGACGTGATAATTACGAGTAAAGGTTGCAATGTTTCGGTGCTTGCCAAAATGGGCAAGAGCTTCATCAACCCACCCAAGCTTTTGTACGTCAGCAGGATCCATCCCAACACCAACGCCAAACCCAGTTTTACTTACCCAAATATGACGTGACTTAAGATACGCATCCAAAGTAAAGTTAGCAATAATTGGATTATCGGATTTTACAAGGCAGCAAAAGCTATCTTTCCAAATTCGTTTATGATGAAACGACTGTGGGAGGTTTTCAAAGCGATTAATTGCCATATCAACTTTCCCATTTTCAACGTCATGGAAGGTAACGTCACTGGGTGTGAGGATGTCGAGTGTAGTGTCTGGCGCCTCTTCATGAAGCTTATTGAGTAGTTTAGGGGCAAGCGTACTTGCAGCATAGTCGCTCGCCATAATGCGAAATACGCGATTGCTGCTAGCCGCTTCAAACTCCCTGTTAGGTGCTAGCGTTTCTTCCAACGTCATTAAGATACCACGGATAACAGGCTGTAGCTCTAAAGCGCGCTCAGTTGGAACCATTCCTTCACTGGTGCGAACTAAAATTGGGTCATTAAAAAGGTTTCTGAGGCGTTTTAAACCATTACTCATAGCTGGCTGTGTAATGCTAAGTTGGTTTGCTGCACGCGTCACATTACATTCTCGAAGTAGTGTATCGAGATAAACCAGCAAGTTAAGATCAATTTTACTAATGTTCACTCAGGGATTCCTTTATGTTATTTTTCTTTTTTGGCCATTTGTAGGAAGCGATTTTTTTGTGGGTAAGGGTAAATATGCTTTACGGCTTTTTCACGTATATCACGTTGCGCTTGTTGCCAAAATACGACCTCAGCCAAATCAGGGTGATGGTTCAGAAACATTTCTCTTAGTTTAGGATTTGTCAGAACAAATGTACACAGTTGTTCTGGAAAGACATCCTGAGGGGCGCTAGAAATATCACCATAGTCGTACATGGTTTCAATGCCCTGTTTGGGTAATGCTCGAAAATTCATCTCGGTTAAATACTGTACTTCATCATAATCATAAAAAATTACCCTGTGATGTTTACTGACGCCGAAGTTTTTTAACAGCATATCGCCAGGAAAGATATTAACGGCCAGCATTTCTTTGAGTGCATTACCGTAATCTTTAATGACTTGCTCACAGGTTGAATCATCAGCTTGCTGCACAAACAGGTTGAGTGGTGTAATGCGACGCTCGATATATAGGTGCGTGATGACTAAGTTTTCACCTTCGACTCTGATGCTATTAGAGATTGATGTTAACAGCAATTGGTAGAGCTGTGGTGAAAATCGTGCAATTGGTATTACAACGTCAGAATACTCGATGGTATCAGCCATCCGACCCACTCTATCATGACGTTTTACCAACTGGTAACGCTGCAGTACAGTATCTTTGGTAAAGGGCTTACTTTCAGGAAACTTATCTCTGATCACCTTAAATACGTAAGGGAAGCTGGGGAGTGTGAAAACCATCATCACCATACCAGGTGTACCCGCTGCTACTTCAAATAACTCTTCAGAATTGTCTAGGTGTTGTAAAAACTCTCGGTAAAATTCGGTTTTACCTTGCTTGTGAAAGCCAATTGCGTTGTAAAGTTCAGCCTTTGTTTTATTTGGCATTAGCTGATTTAAGAATTTAACCAGTGCAGAGGGGGCATGTGTTTCTACTAGAAAATAAGCGCGTGCGAAGCCAAAAATAACTCGCATCTGTGAACTGTTTGTTAGTAAAGCATCTATCAATAGTTTGCCATTTTCAGTATGTAAAATGGAGATGATAAACGGCTGTACTCCAGATTTAGAGACTACTCTCCCTACGATATAAGCTCCTTTATTACGATAAAAAGGCGCATTTAGGATGTCAAAGCGCATCAGGTGTGCTTGATGATGGGTATTAGGCGCTYGTTTCAAAAATGCTTTTACGAGTAATCGAATGTCACGGTCTAAATCTTCAAATTCACAGTGAAAGTCTATTTGCTCAATCATTTTCTTTATCGTTGGTTTCAATCCATTCACAACAGGGAAATAACTACGATACTCGGCTTCAACGGGAAGGGAGGTTGCATTTGCGAGTTGGGTTTCGACGAAAATAAAATCACTGTTGTAATAGCGACGATGGAATAATCTACAAAAAACAGAGTTATAGAAGGTTTCAGCAAGTTCAGGCTGAGGATGAAAAGTTAAGCGTTCGAGATAGGCTTGTTTTACTTGGTACCACAGTGTTTCGTTGAGCTGAGTTGAGCGATAAAGCTGCATGAGTTTGTGTGCGGTTTCATCGACTTTACTGTCGTATTGACTGATCCTTGCTTTACTAATTCTCTCTATTTCCCCCCAGTTTTGCTTAGCAAACGCAAAAGGCGCCAATTTAGTGATTTTTACGAAAGCTTGATAGTGATTTTGAAAGCCGGACAAAATCTGCTCAGCCAATTGCTGTGCTTGCATATACATCCCTCATAAATACGCATTGTGAGATAGCTTCACTTTACAAGGGAATGTATAAAAAGTCATCTGGTAATACCAGTTGTGGCCAAAGTTAATTTAACGAGCTTACAACATTATTTAGTCTTCGTAGCTCTTTAATCGCTTTTCTAATTTTGAAATTTCTTTCTCTAGGTTTTTTAATGCCTTGGCATGTGACTTATTAATGGCTTTGATTTTCTTGGTGACTTGCCGGACTCGCTCTTTACGTCTATCTTCACTCATCAATTTTGTTAGTTTTTCTTGCTCCTCTCTAACAGCTGTGTCTCGTTTTCTATTTAAAATTGCTCTTTCGTGGTTTTTTGCTCGAAGAGCATGTTTTGTTCTTTTCATGATTTGTGCGCGTTCAATATTATTAAGCGCTTTATAATGTTGCTCAGAGGGCACAGTGGCTTTGGGATCAGTTGTTGTGATGGTATGTTGTGTAGCGTCAACTGAGCAGGGAAACTGGCTGAAAACAGCGCCTTTGCTAGTTGTACATTTGAAGTATTTTACGGTTTCTGCGCGTCCGAATAAGGGCAGTAATAGTAATATAACCTTGATAAGCGATTTCATATGGCATCCCTGCGGTTTAAAAGATAATTTAACCATAGATGACGACAGCATTACTTCAAGATCATTGCGCTTCTGGTGTCGTGAATTTTTTTAATGTCTTGATACTTTGGATTAAAAAAGGGATATCTAAGTTGCCATTTAATACAAAGCCTTCTTTTGCTGACATTTGTTTAAAGTTACCATCTTGATCCACTAATGTAATTTTATCTTTTTTGAAGGCTACGAGCACACCTTGAGTAAAGTTAACGCCCTCTGCATGACTGCGCGTTTTAACATTAGAGCCAAGCATTCCTTGTTGTGCCAAAGGAGCACAGCCAAATACTGAGCTTATAGCGGTGTAGGTAATATCATGAGGCTGCATAAGCCCACCTGCTTTCGCGTACAAGTTAATGTTCGTAAACGCAGAACTAGTTAGAATGGTTGAGCGATGCGTGCTCAAGTCGAGTGCGATAAACGGTTTACTTAAATCAATAGATGTCTTGCTGTTAGCTTCAACTATGGCGAGCTTAGCTTCCGCTTTTGTTGGGATGAACGTAAACTCATCACTAGATTTTACACTCAATAAGTTGTTATTTAACGACCAAATAGGAACTTGTTGTTGTATTAAAATGGACTCTTTGTAGTAGCTTGGAAGTCCATAAATAAGACTAAATAAGGCGTCGCTGGAGTTTCCGGCTCTAAGCACTGAGTCTAATTCAAAGATGCTATGATTATCGCTTTGTAGCGCATTTGATGCTATCTGCTGATATGACTGAGCGTCATTATACGCATAGATAGTCATTGTGTGTTGAGCGTTAGGTTGACACTCAGCAGAGATGACTGGAGCGCTATATTTGGAATGTGCGCTGCCAACATTTAAAGCGTGAGCTTCTTCATACCTTTCTATATCCAACAGGTCATGCCTTGCAAGTAAGCTTTTTGCTGTTGTCGGGTAAGATAGCGGCAGCACGTTATCTTGCTTCGTTATATCAAAAAATGCGTTGGCATCAGCCCAAATGTGAAGGCTATGGCTCAGTGCAAAGCAAGTTACAATTGTACCGGTTGCGTAACGTGGGAAGGTATATGATTTTAACTCAGCCAAATGTCGCCAGGCATAATTACCTGCCAGTAACTCAAAGGTAAGTATCAAGGCCAAAATTAAAAATGCAATAATGAGGCTGAATGTTGAAGAGCCAACGAGTGTTTCCCATAAGAGCACAAATATGTCCGGTAATGACGAGGGGTTGATATGATACCCCAGCTGCAAGTATACGAATGCGTCAATGGTTAACACGACAATGCCTAACGTGGCAATAAATGCGGCCATCCCCCTTATGTGTCGTGGATAAGGAAAAACTAGGCTCAGCGGGAAAATGGTTAATACAAACGCACAAAAGGTGATAAAGCTGGTGTGGCTTATCCACGTGATCAGCATATAAAACCAGCCGACAAACGTACTTGGTGCTTTGTCAGCGAATAAATAAACTGAGCTTATCAGCAAAACCAAGCCAATATTTGCAAAGGTAAACCAATGTCCCCAGCTTAATAATTGACTTGCTTTCGATGAAAAAGGGCTGTGCGGTGTAAGGTTCATTCCGTTACTTTACTGATTGAGTAAGCGCTTTAGCAAAATTTTCAGCAACAGATTGTCTCTTATTCTCTGGAACATGCTCTTTTATAATGTGCGTGATAGAATTACCTAAACACATCAAGCTAAGATCAACTGGTGCGTTTTGCGAGCTTAATACATTAATTAATTGGTCAACAATTTCTTCTACTTGTTTATTGGAATACTTTGATTGGATAGGCATCAGTTGGTTCAATTTATAAAAGCAATAATTTTTACATTTTAACATTAGAGGCGTGAAAAACAAAGATGAGCGTTGAGGTAAAAAAACTAGTTGTTCACTATGTAGACAAACAGGACGAAGATACCGAAATACATCTCCGTGAAGATGAAATGCAAATCAATGATAAAGTAAATGTTTTCATTGAACAATTACATCATGCATACAACGGCAAACCGGGTAAAGGTTTTTGTGCTTTTAGTGGTGAAAAAAATAGTGTCGTTGCGTCTGCTATGCAAAGCTACAGAAATAACGAGCTTAATTTTTGGCACTTAACTCAAGAAGCCACCAATGTTCTCAAAGAAGAGCTTAATAAATATGCTTTTCACGAARCAGGATATTTAGTGTTTTGTCATTATCAGTATGTTGCCAGCAATTTTATTATGATTGCACTAATAAATATCAAAGAGCACTACACAATCACCTCTGATCTAGATTTATCAGCAGCAAAGCATTTAGATATTTCGCGTATGCAGTTGGCTGCAAGAGTTGATTTAGATGCTTGGGATACCGCAGCGGAAGAAAATCGTTATATCTCGTTTATAAAGGGTAGAGCAGGTCGTAAGGTAGCGGATTTTTTCCTTGATTTTCTTGGTTGTGAAGAGGGGATCGATCCTAAGCAACAATCCCAAACTATGCTGCACGCTGTAGAGGATTACTTATCAGCGCAACAATACGAAAAGTCCGAAAAGGATGATATTCGCAAGGAAGTCTTTGATTATTGTAACGACTGTGTCACGACGGGTGAGGATGCTGATGTCAACACTTTGTCACAAACTTTGTCTAAGTCGGCAGACGTCAAGTTTGAAGACTTTTATAAAGAACAAGGCTATGAGTTGGAAGAGAGTTTCCCTGTAGATAAAAAGACAGTAACGAGCATGGTCAAGTTTTCAGGGCTTGGTGGTGGAGTGAGTGTAGGTTTTGAGCGTAAACATTTGGGCGAGCGCGTTATCTATGATGCTGCGAGCGATACACTAACGATCAAAGGTGTACCACCAAACTTAAAAGATCAAATTGAGCGATATTACAACGATGAGTCTTAAGTTTTAGAAAGGGCGGCGAAAGCTGCCTTTTTTGYTCCTTTTTTATCCCTTTTTTTGCAAAAAGAACTATCAATTTGCTGCTTTTGCTAGCATTTTTTTAATTTTAACTATACTTGCATTGTAGTACTTGTAGAACAAGCAATTGGGATGAATCACAATGAAGACAAAATTAGCTTTAGGCTGTACCCTTTGCCTTGCCTGCTTTGCAGGTCATGCGGAGGTAAACTTTTCTGGATTTGCAAGTATCAATGCGGGCAAAGTGCTCAGTGGCAGCGGTGTTCCACAATTCGGAATAAACGATCCAATCTTTCTCGCAGATTACCCTATCGTCAGTGTGTATGATGAGGATGTTTCGTTTGAACCTGAGACACTGATGGGGCTGCAATTTAGTACAGATCTCACGGAAGGCTTGAGTGTGACAGGACAAATTGTTGCTCGAGGAGCTGATGACTTTGATGCTAAGTTTGAATGGGCATATTTGTCATACGAGATAAATGACAATTGGACTTTCCAAGCTGGTAAGAAGCGCTTACCACTTTTTTACTACTCAGACTTCTATGATGTTGGCTATGCGTATGTGTGGATGCGTGCACCTGCCGACAACTACACATGGCAAATATTCAACTATAACGGTGTGAATATGCTTTATAATGGCAGCATTGGTGATTGGTCATTGAGTGGCAACATCTACGCTGGTAAAGAAGATGACGATGACAACAAACTGCTTAGTGAGTTTTTCTTTCAAGAGCCCACCAGAGAAATCTGGAAAGATATTTTGGGGGGAGTGATCCAAACCAGTAATGACTGGCTTGAGGTTCGTCTTACGCATATGCGCTATACCAATAAACGCTATCGCGCTGGAGAGCCGGTACTGTGGAATGGCAGTGATGAGCGTGATGGTAAGTTCTACGGGTTAGCGGTTAACGCAGATTGGGGCAATTTTTTCATCCTGTCAGAATTAAATAGACTCGACTTAGACGGTGATCTCGATACTAAGATGCTAACACTAGGTTATCGCTTCGATAGTGTCACTCCTTTTGTATCTTACGCTGATTTTGAAGGAGAAGGGGATGATGCAGAAAGTCACGAGACTACTTCTGTTGGGATCCGCTGGGATTTCCATTCTGCTGCAGCATTTAAAATTCAATATGACGAAGTTGAAGACAACTCCGTTGGGCTTGCAGTCGCTGGTGATAGTAAAGCCATCACCATCGGTATCGATATGGTATTTTAAGGAGAGCGTCATGAAAAAACTATTTTTACTTACGCTACTTTGTAGTTCATATAGCACCTTAGCTGTTGACGTGATTGTTAACCCGGCGAATAACTCAGCCCTTGATGAGAATGAAATTAAACAAATCTTTATCGGCAAAGCGAAGTCTTTTTCAGATGGCTCTAAAGCACTGCCAATTACCCAAGTTGATGGCTCAAGTGTAACAGATGAATTTAATGAAAAAGTACTGAATAAATCTTCTAGTCAGTTAAAAGCCTATTGGTCGAAGCTTGTATTTACTGGTAAGGGGACACCTCCAAAAGAAGCCGCTGATGATGCTGAAGTGATTAAATTAGTTGCGAGCAACCCTAATTTAATTGGTTTTGTGTCATCGGGAGCGGCCGACGGCAGTGTTAAGGTTGTAAAATCATTCTAATATACTGTCTTAGATTTCATAATAGGGCTCCTGTTTGGAGCCCTATTGTTTATAGGTATCAGCTAGATTTTACTGTCAATAATTAGCATTGTGAGCTTCTTGCTGAGCATCTTCGCTGATTTTTCTTCAGCATTTGCTTTTGCCATATTCTCAAAACTGGAAGCAGCTTTGATCTGTGTAGAAACATGTGCTTTTTCTTTGTTGTTTTCCAATAGTATCAAGCTCGAATTAGCAAAAACATAGTAAGTGTTATTTCTCTTAACATCTTGAAAATCAATACTAAAGTCAATTTGAAAGTCTGCTACTTGACTGTCACCGACCACTGTTAGCCCTTGTTTAGTCAAACTTTCAGCAAGCTGGTTACGGATGTTTTCAAGCCCCYATAATTTGGATGAAATACTGAATGTAAGAGACTGAAGAAAATCGTTCAATATTTTATCTTTGTCTTTTACGGACTGTGGTGTAGCAATAGAACCACCTCCGAGTTGACGGTGATAATCGTTAGCTTTTCGGCGTTTGGCAATCAAGCGCTTAATTGCCATTGCGTCTTTTAATTTCTCTGAGTTAGTGAGCCCAGAAATGTTTGCCTTGACAATGTCTTCATCAAGTTGACGAATATCTAACTCCGTATGCATCCTTGACTCAACTTTGTTGAACGAGGCTAGGGCATAAGCAGTATTATTTTGCCTGGAATAAAACTCCTCTTCGATTTTTACGCCTTGTAACTTGATACTCGGTACTTGAGAGTACAGTACTTCATCAACTTGGTAAGAAAAATCCCCATTAGATTGGCTTTGTGTTACTTGTGTTATACCTTCAATCTCGACATTGAGCTGCTTTGCAATCGCAAGCCTTGCAGACTCTTGAGCTGCAAGCTGTGCCTCTGTGCGATTAGCAATATGGCTTGCTGAGCCAACGCCATAGACCAAATACTCAGAAGTTGGCTGCTGTGTTGTCCATATCGGTTGTGTTTGTTCTTTTGCAATCGCTTCTTTAGTTGACTGACAAGCAGACAAGCTTAAGGCGATACACAAAGGTAAAACGAAACGTTTAGAAGCCATACCCGCTTCTCTCTTGAAGTTTTTGAATTTTCTTCTGTCCATTCCACACCTCACGGTTTGTCGTCATGTCAATTAGTCGAAGATCGACTTGATAGAAGGTAACACGGCTACCACCTTGCTCATCAACAAATGAGTTAATAGTGCCAGATAACGCATAGTCAGCACCTTGCTCTTGTCCCATTTCGTTACGAGTTTCTAGGCTAGAGTTTAGCTCTTGGTCTCGGCGCTCTTCCCGGATCTCACCTCGTATGTCACGGTTAGCAACAAAGTCTGCTTGTCCACTTCGTAAAATTGCGCGTTTCAAATCATTTAAGAAAGTGTCGACAGCGATATGCTGATGTGACTTGTTACGAACGGATTGAATAATGATTGCAGGTCTGCTTCCCTCTTTGGCACGGTGCTCGCGCACCCATGGAAAGCCAAGCATATCACTAACCATCGCTTCAGCGACTAATTGTGAGTCTTTGCCATTCCACTTATCAGAAAGTGCAATTTCTTCATTTGTATCAATTCGGCTGACTTTTGTTGTCGAAGAGCAACCTGTCAACGCCGCAGATGAGACGATGAGCATTGGTACAACGAGTTTTACAGCAAATTTTGGCTTCATATCTTCAGTCCATGTTAGTTAATGAGGATAAATAGTTTGGTGTGGCAGCAGCCGTAATACCGGTAAATGTGCGCACATGACTAATTGTTTGAGTTTTTGAATTAATTTGAATATTTTGGTTGATAACTCTGCCACTGCGCAGTGTTGTTTGCAATGTCAACTCGCGAGTATGCTGGGGTAGCTTAACACGAGCCACTCTGATTTCAGCTGGTAGAGACTGCCATTGTCTAATATCAGCCGAAGCTGTCACTGCATTGGTTACTGATGCTGTTAATTGTGCCAATCCCGCAAGCAGTGTTGGCTGCGGTGATGCAAATTGATTAATCGCTTTGTTTGCTGTGACTGCTTTTAATATCTCTCGCGAGATTGCTGTATAGATTTCCATATTGGCATTACTCAAGGCGTCATACAATGTGAGTAAGTTTACCGAATAAAAGGGGTGTAATTCTGTAATTTTTTGTCCGTTGGCAAAAAGGGTAACTTGTTCAATATTATTTTTGTGAGGTTGTAAATACGTGACGGAAATTCTACTGCCATATTTTAACGCATCAATAATTCCCTCATTTACTGCTTTTTGCCAGAGTGATTCGCCCAAAGGTAGTCTTTTTGTCACCGACCCGAGAATGACGTCTCCAAAGTCTCCGGTGGCATAATTCTGAATGAGGTCAAAGAGGCTAGTGTCAGAGAACATCAAATTAAACCAAGCAAATTGAGCTTGGCGCTCTTCACGAGTGCCTAGATAAATAGGCGTGATAACAATCGCTTGTGCACTTTCATCGGCACTCAAATACAGATTAAACTCTTTTCTTTGTGGGGAAACTCCCAGGCTTTGTACTAAGGTAAAATAATCAGCCTGTTGCTCTGCGACGACTCTAGTTAAGTCTTTTTGAGCTTGCTTTTGTGCATGTCCTCCTAATTGATATTGTTTACTAAAGCCGTTTTTGTATGCTTTTGCAGCTCGTTCGTATTGTATCCTTGCGCTGTCTAATTCCCCTTGTTGTTCGTATAATATCCCACTTAAATACTGGGCAAACGCATCATCTTTATACTCTAGATCTTCCTTTAAAAAAGGCTGACCAAAAATAGCTTTCAGTATTTTTTCCACATTACCAAGGCTCGTCTGGTTGCCACCATAACCTCCCGTGTTCCTTTTTAACTGCTCCAAATATAGATCTAGTTGTCGCATCTCTGTTAATGCTGAGTCATATAACGCCGTGCTGTTTGCTGCGGATTTGCTTGCCAAAGCGGCATAATTTAGAGCCATAATAGTGTGGATCATAGGACGGTGATATACTTTACCGGTATATTTTTTGTAGCTGGCTCCAGTAAATGCGGAAAATAACTCATCACTGATGCTGACAGTGTATGCGGCTTCAATGATACTTTTAGCATTTTCTAAAAACTGATTACTTTGCATATAATCTTGCTGTAGATGCGATAACATACCTGACTCTAAATAATAAAGTAATTCGTCTCGTGAAGAGCCTTTATAGGCGTTATCTATGTGCTTTTGGGCTGTGATAAAATCACCTTGTTCAGCATATTCAATTGCCAGCTTATTCGCACTTGGCGTGAGGTTACAGCCAGCAAGTATTAAAAAGCTGACTAAGAAGAGTAACTTGAAGAATAATTGAAAAATCGTGTTTTGGAATCGCATTCCTTGCATACTTCTACTTATAATGGCAGTGTTGTCTGAGTTCAATCATATAACAATAAATTAAATAGTAAAAAACTGAATTGAAAGTGCTAAATTGTTAAAAATCGTTTTTACAATTTATTACTGTTAAGCAGTTATTTTTTTGATACGTTTTACTCTGTAATCAGGGCAATTAAGGAACCCAATATGAAAGCAAAACAACTACTTTTATCAGTGGCCGTGATAGGGATCTTATCGGCTTGTAGTTCAAGTAAAGATGACGCAGCTTCCAGTCCACGAGTCAATATTCCAGAATGGGTTCTTAATCCGACCATTGAAGATGGTATTGCCGCAGCTGACTGTGTGAAATACTCTGGAAATATTTCAATTGATCAAAAAATGGCGGTTGCTAACGCGCGTCTGGCGCTGGCGCAGCAAATTGAAACCCGAGTAGAGGGATTAGACAAAACTTTTTCAAACCGCACAGACGCAAATGAAGACGTTACCGTCGGAGCAACTTTTAGCTCGGTTTCGAAGCAATTAACAAAGCAAACCTTAAATGGCTCTCGAATTGTAAAGGCAGATGTTATTGATATTTCCGGTAAAGATTACTTTTGTGCGCTTACTACACTATCACCTGAACTGACTAAAGCGCTTTTTAAAGATTTAATTAAAGAAAGCAAACGTAGTGTAGACCCGCAAGATGAAAAGTTTTTATATCAAGAGTTTAAAGCTTACAAAGCTGAGAAAGACCTTGAGAAGGAAATTGCTAGATTGACAAATTAAAGCGTGATTATCACGCTTTAATTTTTTAAGGAGGGTTGTTGTGCGTAAATCAGTGTGTTCGTTTTTAGTTGTCGCTTTGAGTGCGATCCCAAGTGCAGTAGCAAGTCAAGCTCAGTTATTTGAAGAGCTCTCAGAGAAAATGGCGCGTTGGCAAACGTCTACCCCCTCAGATCAAGAGCTGAGTGAGTTTGAACAATATAAGCGCCAACAGTTAACGGCATTTTCTGACTATGTTACCGAACATTTTGAGGAGTTCGACTCATTCCGCGATCAGGTGATCCAGCAATGGGGTGATATTACCGTTTCAGACCAAGCAACCTTTGTTTCTTACAGTGACGACTTATCATCAAGAATGGTGGTGGATTTTGCTGCCAATAAATTGGTCGTTAGTGTAAAGCACGCTGCGGATAAGAAGGTCACTGAGGAACAGTTACGCACGCTATATAAAGAGTTTATTGCAAACGATCGTGCTGTCATTGAAGTGTTTAATACCCAAAATGCACCTGATTTTACAAAAACCAAAACACAACAGCGCCAAATTGATAATGCTTCCAGAGCGCAAGCTTTAATTGCAGCTAAGAATCAAATAGATAGCCAATTTGAGCAACAACAACGTTATATTGAGCGACAAACAGATCAAGCTATTTTAGATGGTGAAAATGATAAAGTCGCCGAGAAGCAACGTCGAGAACAACAGGAAAAATTAGAGCAACTCAAGCAAAAACGCCTAAAAAAGCTAGTAAAAGCAGCAACTAAAACAGGCACAACTGAACAAAAACAGACGACCGTTGTTTCTGAGGTTGTGCTCCAATTGCCAAAGAAAGTTGATGCCAGAAGCAGGGCTCAGCGTTATTTGACTCAAGTGAATTCGCAAGCACAGCGCTTTGATATTGCACCGAGTATCATTTTGGCTGTAATGCACACTGAAAGTCACTTTAACCCCATGGCAAAATCACATATTCCAGCATTTGGGTTGATGCAGATAGTGCCTACCAGTGCGGGAGTGGATGTTAACCGTATGCTTTACAATCGTGATGAGCCGATGTCTGCACCATATTTGTATGTTACCGACAACAATATTGAAGCAGGTGCTGCTTATTTGAATATTTTGGACAAACGCTATCTTAGCAAAATACAAGATCCTTTAAGTCGAAAGTACTGTATGATTGCAGCGTACAACACCGGCGCAGGTAATGTGGCTAGAGTATTTAATGCTGATGGCTCGCGCTCTATTACTAAAGCGTCCAAAATCATCAACTCACTGTCACCCGCAAATGTACTTAGTGCTTTGGACAAGGGCTTACCTTATGATGAGACAAAGCACTATCTAGACAAAGTGTTAGCCAGAGAAAAGTTATATTTACCCGAAATAGCGATGGTGACAGCGGGGAATTTATAAGTTGAGAGAGCGTAATGCTTCGTCGATACTGTCGTGGCGAAAACGGTAACCCGTGTCTAATAGTTTTTGTGGTACAACACGCTGACCAAAAAGCAATAAGTCAGACATCTCGCCGTAAACCAGTTTAAGTACGATAGGGGGAACTGTAAAAATACATGGACGGGACAAGGTTTTTGCAAGTTCCTGTGATAACAGCTTATTTGATACTGGATTGGGTGCTGTGGCATTCACAATGCCCTCAATTTCATCGTGTTTGAGAATAAATAAAATAGCTTGTACCATATCATCAATGTGGATCCACGACATGACCTGTTCTCCCTTGCCAATTGGACCGCCTAGCCCTAGTCTAAATGGCGGTAGCATTTTGACTAGTGCACCACCTGTTTTTGACAGTACAATACCAGTTCTTAAAATACATACTCGAGTTTGCTCAGACTTCGCTGCGAGCGCCGCAGCTTCCCAGTCGCGGCATAGCTGATGAGAGAATTCGTCGTAATGCGCTGTAAAGTCTTCTTTTATTGTTACATCACTCGGTTGGCGCCCATAAATTCCGACAGCACTGCCTGAAATAAGCAATGTCGGAGGGGTGGTCGCTGCACTTATTGCTGAGCTGATTGCTTGTGTGATGTTGATTCTGCTATCACGAATTTCTTGCTTCCTTTGTCTAGTCCAACGACCGTCAGCAATTGGTTCTCCTGCTAAGTTGATGACAGCATCAATATCATTAAAATCTACTTCATCTAGGCTGGTGATAAAGTGAGTACCAGGCGGTAACACTGAAGCGGCTTTCACTGGCGAGCGGGTTAGCGCAACTAGACTATGCTTATGGATTAAAAATTGACATAGCTTGCTACCAATTAACCCTGTAGCGCCAGTTATTAATATTTTCATTATATGGTCTCTTTTTTGTTATCTTACAAACCTACGTTTTAGCAAGGAGTTAGATCACTCATTTTCATTATAGGTGGTTTGCTTTAGAATAGGAAAAAAGCAAAAGGAGTGAGTGGTGTCTTCACTTACAGGAATCAATAAAACACTGATAGTTTTAGCGTCTCTTTTCATTGTATTAGCAGGTGTTAAGCTAGCTTCTGAAATCGTTGTGCCCTTTATATTGGCTGCTTTTATCGCAATTATCTGCAATCCAATGTTGAAATTTTTGGCGCGTTTTAAATTGCCCAAAGGTATTGCCATTCTTGTGATTATAGCCTTAGTTATGTTGATTGGTGCCAGTATTGGTGGCTTGGTCGGGCAATCAGTTAATGACTTTTCTGAGCAGCTCCCAGCTTATAAAGAAACACTCCAAGATAAGTTCGTTTGGCTAGTCACTACCGCTGCCAACTACAATATTTTGCTAGATAAGCAACAGCTAATTAGTATGTTAGATCCAAACCAGTTAATTGATGTTGCGACCAATATGCTTACTGGTTTTGGTGGTGTCATGGCAAATAGCTTCTTAATTCTACTCATCGTGGTTTTCATGCTTTTTGAAGCGCCATCAATCGGACACAAAGTACATCTGGCGTTAGATGATCCCGAAATGAAAATGCAACAAATTGACCGCTTCTTAGACTCAATCAACAGTTATTTGGCAATTAAGACTGCGGTATCGTTGGMTACAGGCGTAATTGCTGCGACGTTTCTTTGGGCACTTGATGTTGATTATTTTGTACTGTGGGGAGTAGTCGCATTTTTGTTGAATTATATCCCTAATATTGGGTCAATTATTGCTGCACTGCCGCCAGTTCTGCTAGCGTTAGTCACACAAGGGCCGCTGGTAAGCGGTATAGTCGCTATCGGCTATATCTGTATCAACACGCTGATGGGAAATATGATTGAGCCAAGGTTTATGGGTAGAGGTCTTGGCCTATCGACGCTGGTGGTATTTTTATCTTTGATCTTTTGGGGGTGGCTGCTTGGTACGGTTGGTATGTTACTTTCAGTACCTTTAACTATGGTTGTAAAAATTGCCTTGGAAACCAGCGAGGAAGGAAAATGGTTGGCAATCCTGTTAAGCGCAGAACAACCAGAAGAGTGATACCAACATCTATTGGATCTGGATAGCTTTTATTTAGAGAATGAGATAAAAGCTATCCAAATTATCAACTAGTATGGCCTCATCACTAATATTAGCTAGCGTTGACATTATCTTTTAGTATTTTGCTACTTTGAAGCTCTGAAATATGTGCTTTTAGTAGTGTTATTTTACATTGCTTGTATGCCGTTGCCGAACGCGTTGCATTGGGCATATCAAGCAGATAACGCCAGCGACAGCTGTCTTCCATGTATTCCTCATGATTGCGTAAAGCGCGTTCCATGATAGGCAAAATTTGCGTGTTTCCCGTATCGGCTTGATACTTTTTTGTATCTAGCAACAGTTTGGTGATCCACGTTTGGCGATGGCGCTCTAGTAAATTGATATTGCTATCCAAACACATTAGAAACTTTTTTGCCTTCTCAGGGTGACTAGACTCGTGTTTGGAGCAATCTTTCAAGGTGATGTCTTCATTTGCAATTACTGATAGTGTAAAGCCAGCTATCAATATACCGCTAGTTATTTTTGTCATTGTTAAACTCTATTATGAACTTTGCGCCGCCATGCTTCGACGTGCCTATTTGCATCAGTCCTTGATAAGATTTAACTAAATCTGAAACGATAGCCATGCCTACGCCATGACCCGCCTCATAGGTATCTAATCTTGTACCTCGTGTCAGTAATTCTGAGCGGCGATGCTCGGGGATCCCTGGGCCATCGTCTTCAATTTCTATTAACAGTAGGCGCTTTTTTGGCGCACTAATATTTATATCGACCAAGTTGTCACATGCTTTACACGCATTATCAATAATATTCCCCAAGATCTCCATAAGGTCAGTTTTATCACCAAGAAAAGCTGCGTTTTCGTCGCATTGTGATGAAAATGAAATATGTTTGTCATGGTATACTTTTGACATCGCATTAAGTATTGAGTCTAGTACAGGTTTTACAGATGTCTGCTTTTTCCATGTGTCTGACGCACCAGTTGCTGCACGCTTCAATTGATGTTCGATCATCACATTTATTCTGTCGAGCTGCTCTTGAGCATCTGCATCCGTAGCTAATGGGCTTGACTTTATGACTGCCAATGGCGTTTTTAATGCGTGGGCTAGATCACTTAACGAGGCTCTATACCGTTCCTTTTGTCGCTTTTGGGATTCAAGTAATAAATTCAGATCTGATTTGATGGTGAGTAACTCAACTGGATAAGAGCCGGTTATTTTGTCTCTTTCACCGGCCTCAATTTCTTTGATTTCTTTGTCTAGCCTTTGTAAGGGGCGGGCATTCCAAACGAATCCAAATGCCATCAACCCCGCAATCACAATGCCCATAACCAACATCCAGTTTACTAGGGTGTTTCTAAACCCTGACATGAGCGCCATGAGTGCATCATTCTTTTTTAGTAAAACAAATCTTGCCTGTTGAGAGTGGTCAGCGTTACCTAAAATGACAGTTAAACTTAATTGCCAAAATAAAACACCACCATATTCCACTCGCTTAAATTCTGGAGCACCAGCTTGGTTATCTGAAAAGTTAGGTGATATTGACAAGTTAACCGCCGACTCAGAATACCAAACCAGAGATTGTCCCTGATAAACTAGAGCGTAAGTATCTGAGTTGAGGCGACTTAATTCTGGTGCAAGTATACTACGCGGCATTTCAAGTCCATCTGAAACAAACTCAACTTCAGATATCAGCGAGTATAAGTGCGCTTCCAGCGTTTTTTCTGTGGCGTCTACCAAAGACGCGTAATAGGCTCTGCCAACAGAGAAAAACAATGCTGGTAGGGCTATAATTAGCACAAAGACAAGGATAAAACCTTGCCTTATTTTAAGTGAAATCTGTGAACTGTTTACCACTGGTTTTTAAACCTATATCCACGTCCTCTTAAGGTTTCTACAGGATTAAGGGTGCCATCTGGGTCAAGTTTTTTGCGCAGTCGCAATACGAATACTTCGATAACATTAGAGTCCAAATCAAAGTCTTGATCATAAATATGCTCCGTGAGTTCAGACTTTGAGATAACCTTTTGCGGATTAACCATTAGGTATTCCAACACTTTATATTCATAGGCGGTCAGCGATAGTTCATTGTCATTTACCCAAACCTGCTGAGAGCGTGTATGAATTTTGATAGGACCAATACAAATTTCTGGATTTGCTTGACCTGCGCTACGCCTGATAAGTGCATTACAACGCGCAATCAATTCCTCTACATGAAACGGTTTAGTCAGGTAATCA
Organism: Pseudoalteromonas sp. J010; assembly: GCF_003934235.1. Taxonomy (NCBI): domain Bacteria; kingdom Pseudomonadati; phylum Pseudomonadota; class Gammaproteobacteria; order Alteromonadales; family Pseudoalteromonadaceae; genus Pseudoalteromonas; species Pseudoalteromonas sp. J010. The sequence goes on from NZ_RDBW01000024.1 coordinate 24,772, forward strand.
TCAGCACCTGCATCTAAGCCTTCAACTTTGTCTTGCCAGCGATCTCGGGCTGTTAAAATTAAAATTGGTATCTTAACTCCGTTAGCTCTGGCTCTTCGAATGATTTCAATACCATCAAGTTTAGGCAGGCCGAGATCAATGACGGCCATGTCTAGTGGGTATTCTTCGAGGTGAAACAAGCCAGATTCGCCATCGTGACATAAATCAACGCTGTATTTTTCTTTTTCTAATGCATTTCGCAGGTTTTCTGCTAGCTGAATATCGTCTTCAATTACTAAAATACGCATTCTTAGTCCTTATTTACTTCACCTGTCTTCTTGTTTACTTTTATATCAACAATTCGACCATCGGGTTGGAGGATTCTCACGACAAAGAACTGGCTTTCTTGCGAAATCTTAAGTGTTCGCCCCGCATATTTATCTAGCGCTAAAGACACAGCCTCTTTTTTCGTAATTGTTTTTTTATTCTTGTCATTGTGGTCATTTGCGTCTGCTACACTCGAACAGAACGCCAAAATTAACGCTAATAGAGTGAGTTGCAATCGCATATTAAGCTCCACAGTTTCATAGATACTAAGTTTATAAACTTCATAAATCTCAAACAAATTTAGTGTTTTTGTAATTAACCTTTGCTGAATTTAATGAACATGAGCAATTATGGCAGAACACGTTTGTAGGGCTTGACAATACTTTGAGTGTAAACACCCGCTTCAATATAAGGATCTTCGCTTGCCCAAAGCTTCGCATCTTCTAAGTTGTCAAATTGTGCGATGACTAAAGAGCCGGTAAAACCAGCTTCACCAGGGTCTTCCGAATCTATAGCTGGTAAAGGACCTGCGGCGAATAATCGCCCTTGTTGTTGTAATATCTCAAGGCGTGCAAGGTGAGCTGGACGTGCTGCAAGGCGGTTTTGTAATGAGCCTTCAGCATCAGTTGAATAAATCATGTAGAGCATAAGTATTAGTTCCCGATAAGTTTCTAGGTTATTATTGTTATTTTCGCGTATTTTGTCGGCTTTTGAGCGACGATTATCAATCTTATGATAAAACGTGGGTTGTGCAAAAGTAAATGTACAGAAAGTTTTTCATTCATTGGTCATTTAAACTTGAAAAGCACTCAACTAGACTGGTAGAGTCCTTCGGATATTTATAGAAAATAATAATAAGGTTGATTGCAATGAGTGCAAACCGAGAGCATTTTAGCTCGCGACTAGGCTTTATCCTTGCAGCAGCAGGTTCTGCTGTTGGTATTGGTAACTTAGTCGGCTTTCCAGTCTCCGCGGCTAAAAATGGTGGCGGTGCGTTTTTACTAATCTATGCACTGTTTGTGGTGTTTATTTGCTTGCCGGTGATGATGGCAGAAATGGCAATGGGTAGAAAAGCACAAAAAGATCCTTTTGGTGCTTACAAACTTTTGTCAAACCATGACAAAAAATGGTCARTAGCAGGTTTTCTTGCCGTGCTCACGCCGTTTATGATCGCCGTATTCTATATGGTAATCACGGTTTGGATTTTCGGCTTTTTAGCACAGACGGCGATGGGTAATCTTGATGTGTTGGCATCACCTGATTATTTTGGCACATTTATCAACGACACCAATGTGTTTATCTATATGTTGGTTGTGGGCGTGATAGTTAATCTTATTCTGGTTGGCGGGGTAAAGGAAGGGATAGAAAAAGCGGCAAAACTGCTTATGCCAGCATTATTTGTTATGTTACTTGGGTTAGTGGCTTATGTACTAACGCTCGACAATGCAATGGCCGGTGTTCGTTATTATATCGTTCCTAACTTTGAAAAAATGAATGCCAGTGTATTAAATGGCGCGCTGTCACAAGCATTTTTCTCATTGTCTCTAGGGATGGGCATTCTGATCACTTATGCCTCTTATATTTCTAAGAAAGATGACATAGTCGGCAGCTCTAAGATGGTTGCGGTAACAGATTCATTGGTAGCCTTCATCGCTGGATTAATGGTGTTGCCTGCAATTTTTAGTTTTAACCCGAACACAGATCCAAGTAAATTATCAGACTCTTCGGTATCAATGATTTTTGATTATCTACCTAAGCTGCTGTTAGCCCTGCAGTCGGATATTGGGTATGTTGGTGCATCGATTGTTGCTGGTATATTTTTCCTATTGGTATTTTTTGCCGCTATCACTTCCTTAGTCTCTATTGTAGAAGTACCAACAGCAACGTTGATGGAAGAAAAGAATATTTCTCGCAAAAAAGCGTTAATTGTATTGGCATTGACTACAGGTTTACTGACTGTTTTATCTACAATGTCTTTTGGGATGGTAGATTGGCTAACGCAATTTATAAGCTACGGCGATGCCCAAAAGAGCYTCTTCGATTTAGTATATGACGTATTTTACGATACGATTTTGCCACTAAATGGCTTGATGGTGTGTTTATTTGTTACTTACCGATGGAAGCAATCTGGGTTGAGTGAGGAATTGGCACAAGGCTCAGAAGGGTATGTTGGCAGTTTTACGGAGAAATATATTAACTTCTCTTTGAAGACATTTATTCCCGTGATATTACTGGCAATTTTTATCAATACCGTAGCAACTAAGTACTTCGCAGTGAGTATCTTCGGTTTTTAATTTAAGCTAGAAGCACTAGTGTGTTAACTAGTGCTTCTAATGCACAACGTGAGAATAAAATCTTCCCATCCGAAGCTCCGTCTGTCATTTAAGCCCCTACTAAAACTTCACTCCAGAATCCAAGTATTGACCAATCCCAATAGTAAACATCCAAAGCCCCCATAAACTATGCTCTAATACGCATACGGCTAGTGAACGGCTGTGCGCGTATGTATAAGCAAAAAGCAACCCTCCAACGAATGATAAAAAAATTGCGATTACGTTGTCGTATACACAGTGCGCTAAAGCAAATACGAGCGCACTTAGTATCACTCTGTTGTTCTTATTGGGTAAAATTCTTTTATAGCGATGAAAAAAATAGCTCCGAAAAATAAGCTCTTGAGGCAATACCGACAGAATAGGGTAGGCAATCAATAGCATCAGCCAGTCTGCGGGTGAGTTCAATGGTAAAACAAACCAGTTGCCCTGACTGACTAGGCCATACAGCATAGCTGAAAACATTGCACCAGCGAAGAAAGTTGTGAAGAGCCGCCTTTTTACGGTAGAGAATTGGCCTAAACTAGTAAGTCTAAAGCGTTTAAAGTGGGGATCTGTGAGTAGCAAATGGGTGCAAACTGCCATTAAGATTATGAGTGCAGGAAACAGCCAATTGCTTAAGTGGGCACGGAATTGATATGCAATAATCGGTAGGATAAAAAAGATAAATATAAGTTCACACCAACGATATTGGCTAGCATTCACAGCGGTTTCCCCAAAAGTATGCTGCAGCACAGTGCAGCTATAGCTATCTGTTTGATGATAACTATAGCAGCTAGAAAGAAACCGAGTGTTGCGGGAGACTAGTCTTCTGGTAAATACTTTTGGATTTTAAACATAGTGAAAAGCAAAGCGACAAAGGTTAGCCCAATARGTCCGAAAACTTTAAAGTTTACCCAAAAGTCGAGCGAAAAATTATAAGCCACGTAAATATTTAGTGCAGCAATAAAGAAAAATAACACCGACCAAAATAGGTTTAGTTGATCGCAGTCCTTTTCTGGTAGGGTAATTTTGTTTTGGTTTTGTTCTTTTTCTGCAACAGAACTTAATACGCCTTCAAGCGCCGTTTTTACTAAGTTTTTGTTAAACAGGTACTTAGAAACTATCAACGCGCTCCCCAAAATAGCGTACACAATAGTGGCCTTCCACTTTATAAATTGTTCGTCGTGGAATAAAATCGTCATCCCGCCCAAAATGATGGCTATCGCTAGGAAAATCCAGTGACGTTTAGCAACTTCACCTTTGGTAAAATATTGATGCGTAACCTGAATAAGAGAGGCTACGATTAACACCCCAGTTGCCCAAAAAATGTCAACAAATTTATAGACAGTGAAAAAGAGAATAAGCGGTAGATATTCAATTAAAAATGACATTCGCGATCCTAACTAAATTGATTGCTTAGGTTTTACCAAGTTACGACTAGAACATCAATATTGACTTTCATCGACGAAACTCATAGCCTGCACCGCTTATTGAATAGTTCAGAGGTATTTGCATGAATAAAAGCGACTTAGTTACAAAAATGGCGAAGTTAAGTGGATTAACAAAGAAAGATTCACAAGCAGCGTTGAGCGTCATTTTGCAAGTGACTAAAAAGCGTTTGTCAGAAGGGGATCAGATGCAAATAAATGGCCTTGGTACCTTCTCATTGAGCTATCATCCAGCTAAACAAGGGCGAAACCCACAAACAGGGGAAACAATTACCATCGAAGGTCAGAATAAAATCCTCTTCAAGCCGGCAAAAATATTAAAAAGCCAAATCCAGTAGCATATTTTTCATTACGGTATCGGAGTGAGTACTTTTGTTAAAAATGCAATAGTATAAGCTCCTTTCCGTACTATCATATTGTCAATTAATCAGTTTATTTTTCCCTTCCTATCACCCAGTATGGCTTTGTTGTGCTTTCTTCATGAGCGTAGCGAGCAACGTAATGTAGTGTAATACCATGTAATTAACTTTTAAACACTTTGTTAGCTAGTATTTATGTGTTCTAAATTTTAAATGGGAATGAGGATGAATACTATTATCGAACTAGCTAATGCACACCAGCAGTGTCGTCGCCAAGCTATTAATTTAATTGTGAGTGAAAATAGGCTCTCTGATCCAGTATCTGAGCTGTTATCAAATGATCTGGCATCAAGGTATGCCGCTCCTTTCTATGCAGGTACGGATATCTCGCAGGAGATAACCCGTCTTACTATTGAGAAAACTAAGTCGGTTTTTTCTGCCAAATTCGCAAATATTTCCCCAACTTCAGGTAGTAATAGTTTAATGGCGGTTATTTTTGCATTGACGGAGCCTGGTGATAAGGTGGCTCGGGTTCCCCCATTTTTTCCAGGTGGCGGATATCCTTTCCAATATGAAGTTTTTCACCGTCACTCTTTGCCGCTTGTATTTGATGATGCGCAGTGGCAGTTGGATAGAGCTGCATGTATCGAGCTATTACTCAAAGAGCAACCTAAGCTAGTTGTGCTTGGGGCATCGATCTTCATGGTGCCAATGCCTGTGCGAGAAATAAGTGAAATTGTTCATAGTTATGGTGGTGTTGTTGCTTACGATGGCTCACATAGTTTAGGACTTATTGCTGGTGGGCAATATCAAAACCCGCTAGACGAAGGTGCAGACATCTTATTTGGCTCAACACATAAAACTTTTCCAGGTCCTCAGGGGGGGCTCATAGTCACTAACTCTGAGTCGTTACATTTTAAGATTGAATTAGTATCAAACTTCACGCCTTTAAATGGGCCGACAATGGTTTGTAATCCACACTTGGCTCGTATTGCTGCTTTGGGACTTACTCTAGATGAAGTACCGTGGCAAAAATATGCTAAGCAAGTCGTGGAAAATGCCAGATGCTTTGCCCGTGTATTCTCGAGTAATGGCATTGTACTTAGGGGAGAGCGCAACTTAGACTTCTCGCACTCAACGTATTGTCATCAGGTACTTCCTCTTTTGGATAAAGATCAGGGATTGCAGTATAGAGATAAACTGAAGGCCCATGGGATCTTTTGTGATGGATTTATGCGGGTCGGTACTGCAGAAATCACTCGACTTGGCTTTACTGAGCAAGACAGTACAGAAGTGGCGCAGCTTATGTGTGACATAGTCCAAAGCGACCAGCCAGTCATTCCAGAAGCGAAACAAAAGGTGAATGCTTTAGTAGAAAGCCACCGTGAGATTGTTATGTAAGGGAGGCAAAGGCATGCATTTTGCTGAACGTTTATACCCACAATCTAGACTTACCGCTCTTCTAAGCGGCAGCTCCCCTAATAAGCCGGAGCTAGACTTAAGTATTGGTGAGCCTAATGTAGCGCTTGACGAAAAAGTATTGTCTACAATCCCTGCGGGATATAGTGATTTAGCGTTGTATCCCAGAGCATCGCTGCAATATGAGTTGCAAACTACTATTTCCCGTTGGCTGCAATCTAGATATGGCAGTAGTCGCGATTTTAGTATTTCACCTGAGCAAATTGCTATTTTGGCGGGCAGTAGGGAAGGGATCTTCATGCTACCAATCGCGCTTTTTAACCGGCAGTTGCAACAAGGTGAGCAGGTAACAATTGCGATGCCAGATCCAGGCTATCCGATTTACTTAGCCAGCGCTGAAAATATAGGGGCAAGAGTAAAAAGCATTACGCACAAGCAACTTCATCAACTGACAGCAGACGCATTGGACACTTTCACTGACTGGTCGCAAATAGACTTGATGTTTGTCTGCTCTCCAAACAATCCAACGGGTGAGGTGCTCGCTCTTAAACAGTGGATAAGGTTGATCGAGCTTGCAAAGATACACCAATTTATTCTTGTCGCTGATGAGTGCTACAGCGAGATTTATATTGAACCTTATGCCCCGACAGGAATACTTGAAGCTTGTGTTGTGATGGGAAATATCAACTTTGACAATTGCCTCGCTGTCCACAGCCTGTCAAAGCGCTCCGGATTACCGGGGTTAAGATCGGGTTTTATGGCAGGAGATCAAACGTTAATAAAGAAACTTCAGGCATATAGAAATTATCATGGTGTTTCTTTGTCCTCTATTCAACTAAGCGCTTCACAGGCTGCATGGTCTGATGAGGAGCACGTATGCAAAAATCGCCAAACTTATTCCAAAAAATTCACGGCGTTAACACAGTACCTTGAAGCACTACCCAGTTATCAAGTACCGCAAGGCGGGTTTTATCTTTGGCTTGATACAGGCTGTCCTTCAGAGCAGATCTGTGTGCACTTATACCAGCATTTTGGTATCAAAGCCTTACCGGGGCACTATCTTGCCATCAGTGCTGATGCAGTAAATGATTACCAAAATTACATCCGTATTGCCCTTGTGTGCTCACAGGAAGATATTGAATTTGTTGGTAATGCAATAAAAGAAAGCATTCTGTCTTGTAGTCGTTCAAATGCTGCTGGCGACCATGTCGCTTAACTATTGAAAAGGAAAATACAATGAGCAATTTAAACTCAATCGGTAAACCGACAACGTTCGACACTATCATTATAGGTTCAGGATTTGGAGGTAGTGTTGCTGCACTGAGGCTTTGTCAGGCATATCCTAAAGGCACGCCTGATAATAAACCGGTTTTATTACTTGAACGCGGTAAAGACTGGTGGGGAAATTTAACTCGCGATGACCAACCTAAGACGGCGCAAACCCCAACTCCACCATTTTGTAATTATCGTCAGCCTGATGAGCGCTCGGCTTGGATGGCAACAGAAGAGCCATTTGGTACACCTGTTGGCGATCCAAGTTTAAATGACAAGCCACTCAATTTTAATGATGGTGTGTTTGCCAAGCGCCCAGTTGCAAAATATCCGGGGTTAGTGGAAACGATTGAGGCGCAAAACATGACAGTATGGGTGGGTGCTGGGCTTGGTGGAACATCTCAAGTGTATAACACTATTTTTCAGAAGCCATCTTGTGAAGCGTTCAACCTAGCGTTCAGAGATCCGGATTGCCCAGAGAGTAACTTATTAAATTTTGACCAGATAGCATGCTACTACGATACTGTTGAGAAAATAATGTCACCAACAACTATGGTGAGTGAGTGTAATGGCACGAATACCACATTGCCGTTTTTAAATATTAACAGCTGTGACATTCCCAATCAGATAGATCCAACCGCTATGGTTGATTTAGCGGAGCATCGTAATCAAGACAAGATTTCTATCGCAGCTGCTCCTGATTACCTTTCTACACGTGTGTTCCTGAGTCAAGCAAATAATTTGCAGTCAAAAGAGAAAGTGGTGTGTGACTACGGTATTTCATCGATAACCCCTAAGTTTAGTACGCTAGCGCTGGACTGGTCTGTGGTAGCAAACGAAATTTCTTGCAAAGTACTACCATCGGCGACCATTGGTGAAATGTGGTATGGCATGAATAGTTATTCAGAAGTAGGGCAGGGCGAAGAAAAGATATTGTACGGTATAAAAAATAGCCTAGATAGAAATTACTTAGCTCAAGCTAAAGCCACAAATATGTTAGATATTGAATGCTTGAGCGAAGTGACAAGTATCAACCAACTGGTTGATCCAGTCACTGACGAGGTTTCTTATCGCATTATTGTTAACAAAATTGATGAAAATAAAGTAGATGCACCGCAGCAAATAATATACGAAGCTAAAAATGTGATTTTATCAGCAGGCTCTATGCACAGCGCAAGGTTGTTACTAGAGTCAGCAAACTCACCAAGCTGTACCGATATTACCAAACCAGGTCTTCCATCATTGAGCCCCTATGTTGGTAAATTATGGGGACAAAATGGCGACTTATTTGCAACACAGCTTTGCAATGAGCCAGTGCGACCTGCAAATGGCGGCCCAGGCTCTGCTGAGTGTGACTTCCAATTTGGCGACGACCCCAAAACATATCTGAAAGAGAATAACGCGTCTCCATTTACCAAAATGGTGGTTTACCCCGTTTGGTATGAAGAGAGTGTTTCGATTCAAAATACATTAATGATGGGGGTATGCCAAAATACGGCTCCGGGTCAATTTGTAAAACAAGCTGATGGTAGCTACCAACTCTCTTATCCACAAACCATTGAAGCAAATGGTAAGTTTGAAGGTGGAATGGGAGATTCAATCAATACGGCTATTAATACCCTAAACGCTTGGAAAGCAGCAAATACAGCTGGCGTTGATCCAACAAAACTAGCACAGTTCAAAGGGTATCAAGGGCCGCTGCACTGTAGCACTAACACTAAACGTACATTAACAGGTAATTCAGCTGCCGAGAATGAACATTTTGATGTGGCTTATGGTATGACACCACACCCGCTAGGTGGCTGTGTACTTGGTAAAGCATGTGATAGTTACGGAAGAGTTAAAAGCGCGAATGGTGATGTGGTTAAAGGACTATATGTCATTGATGGTTCACTGATCCCCGGTAGTACAGGCGCTTGTACACCTGCTTGGACTATAGCGGCGGTTGCTGAATATTGTATGGCAGAAATATCTTCAGAGCTAACGACTAGCCGAGGTTGCAGCAAATAAAGGAGAAAGACATGGCTTTATCTTACGAAAGTGATACTAAACTACCAATTAAGCACAGCTACGACGGTGATTATTCTAATGCGCTTGCAGAGCTTCGCAGTGGTATTAATCAAATAGATGAGCAATTAATTAATTTGATTGCTGATAGGTTTATAAAGATTTCTGAGGTCGGTGATTTGAAGGCAATTTTTCACCTACCTGTAGAGGATCTTCAACGCGAACATTTGGTTCTGGAGCGGGCTTTAGCACACGCCAAGAAAAACGGTTTGTCTGAGTTTTTAACACGAGATTTGATGAATGTGTTGATGAAGCATTCAAAAGCCGCTCAAGCAAAGAGGATCAGAGGACTGTGAGCGTGTCGATAGAGTGCTAACGGATCTCATGTAAGTAAAGGGAGTGATGCAAATAGCAGGCTCCCTTTTTTATTTTGATGCAATTAGCCTCAACTGAGCGTTTATACCAATTTGACTTAATACTTGCCCAATTTGAAGGAGTAAATCTGACGCTAACAGCGTTAAAAATTTCTTATTTAGAACAAATAAATAGCAAAATTTTTGCCTGGTTATCGACAAGATTTTCTCGCCTCAAAATAGACCACTTAATTAAGAAAATTGGTATTACTTCTGGGTTGCAGCCTTCATTCGTTCAACAAAGGTTTTCAACTCAAAACACATTGCTTTGTGATCATCTAAATGTTTTTCGATGATTTTAACTACTGCAGAGCCACTGATAGCGCCCGCAGCACCAGAACTAATGGCATGCTTAACATGCTCAGGCTCAGAAATGCCAAACCCTAACAGCGGCGGTGCAGCATGATATTCAATCAATTTGGTGATCATATCTGTCGCTGGCATTTGCGCCGTCGTTTCTGTGCCAGTTACACCTGCACGTGAGRGTAAGTAGGTATAACCACGCCCCCGGGTAGCACATTCTCGTAGGGTATCATCACAGGCATTGGGTGTGGCGATAAAAATTGGTGCAATGTCATTCTCCATGGCATTGAGYCTGAATGGTTTAGCCTCATGCAGCGGCACATCTGCGACCAAAATAGAGTCAACGCCAGCCGCTTTTGCATCCTGATAAAACTGCGCAATACCTCGAGCAAAAATCAAGTTTGAGTACAGTAACAGGCCAATAGGAATATCACTGTTATATCGGCGGATCTCAGCGATGATCTCAAGGCAATCTTGGGTATTCACATTTTGCTCTAGTGCTCGGATGTTGGCAGCTTGGATAACTGGGCCATCAGCAATAGGATCTGAGAAGGGAATACCGAGCTCTAATGCGTCAGCACCCCCGTCAATCAAGCTCTTAATAATATCGATACTGAGCGCTTTGTTTGGATCGCCAATCGTTACAAAAGGGACGAATGCTCCTTGGTTTTTTTCGCTTAAGTGCGCGAACATCGCGTCATAACGTCTCATAGTTCACCTCGCTCAGAAAGTACTTGGTGGACGTGAGCTAAGTCTTTGTCTCCTCGGCCACTTAAATTGACAACAATGATAGTTTCTTCAGTTTGCGCCTCGGCATACTTTAATGCGTATGCCAGTGCATGACTCGATTCTAGTGCAGGAATTATCCCTTCATGTTTTGCTAACGCTTGAAAAGCGTCTAAGGCTTCTGTATCACTAATACCGACGTATTGTGCTCTGCCTGTTTCATGTAAAAATGCGTGTTGAGGACCGACCGCTGGATAATCTAGACCGGCAGAAACAGAATAAGACTCTTCAATTTGACCATCTTGATTCTGCATAATATAGGTGTAAGCACCATGCAAAATGCCCTTAGTACCTTTACATAATGCTGCGCCGTGCTCGTCAGTATCAAGTCCTTTTCCAGCCGGTTCAACACCAATTAATTTAACGTCTTTTTCCTCAATAAAGTCTGTGAACATACCGATAGCATTAGAGCCACCACCGACACAGGCAATAACAGCATCTGGTAAACGCCCCTCTGCTTTGAGTATTTGCTGTTTGGCTTCTTCGCCAATCATTTTTTGAAACTCGCGCACAATAGTTGGGAATGGGTGTGGGCCTGCCGCTGTACCAAGTAAATAGTGTGCTGTTTTATAGTTTGCAGACCAGTCGCGCATTGCTTCATTCACTGCATCCTTTAGTGTGCCAGAGCCAGCGGTTACCGGAATAACTTCAGCTCCCATCAAACGCATTCTAAATACATTTGGTTGTTGGCGCTCTACGTCTTTGGCACCCATATACACTCTACACTTTAGACCAAGCAAGGAGCAGGCTAGTGCGGTTGCTACACCATGTTGCCCAGCGCCGGTTTCTGCGATGACCTCTTTTTTACCCATACGTTTGGTCAGCAGTGCCTGACCTAAAACTTGGTTAGTTTTGTGTGCACCACCATGGAGTAGATCTTCACGTTTCAAATAAAGTTTTACGTTAGGGTTTGTAACTAAGTTACGAGTTTTAGTTAGCGGCGTTGGACGACCAGCAAACTCATTCAACAGTTGATAAAATTCTGTCTGAAATGCTGGGTCTTTTTGTGATTTATAAAATTCCTGTTCTAATTGTTTTAGAGCAGGTACGAGTAACTCGGGCACAAACATGCCTCCGAAGTCACCAAAATAAGCTGAATTACTCATGTCCACCTCAATATTTTCGAATTTGTGAAAACGCATTTGCGATTTTTTGAGCGCATTTTTTACCAGGCGATTGCTCAACACCTGAATTTAGGTCAAGGCCGTCAGCGCCAATCGATACGGCACTCGGAATATTGTCTGGGCTTAAGCCTCCAGCCAACATGTAATTGTTTGTGCTGTGCCTTAATAACTGCCAATCGAAAACTTGCCCGGTACCGCCAAATGCCGTCGCTGTTTTGGTGTCGTACAAGTGTTTATCTACACCAGAAAAAGGGGTTGGCAGTGTTGTTTCCACTCCTTGTGCTTTCCAAATTTGGCACGTTAATGGTAGTTGTTTACGTAACGTGTCGATATATCGCTCATCTTCATTCCCGTGTAATTGTACTGCACTGAGCTTTAAAATTTGCGCATACTCAGCCACTTGCTCAAGTGGTGCGTTAACAAACACACCCACATACTTGAGTGGCGCACTATCAGCGACAGCCTTCGCACAGTCTATATCGACATAACGAGGAGACTTTGGATAAAAGATAAGGCCACCGTACACCGCACCAGCTTCATAAGCGGTCTTTGCATCTTGGCTTCGAGTAAGACCACAGACTTTGTTTTCACCTAAAATTAAACGTCTGCAAGCAAGTTCTAAATCTTGCTCTGCCATCAAAGAGCTACCAACCAAAAAGCCATCACAAATTGGCGATAAGCGTTTGACATCTCGGTGTGTGTAGATACCAGACTCTGAAATCACAACTTTGTCTTCTGGAATAAGCGCTCGTAGCTTTTCTGTTGTTGCTAAATCCGTTGATAGGTCTCGTAGGTTTCGGTTGTTAATACCGATAAGTTCAGCGTTTAGTGTCAGAGCCCGTGTTACTTCTTCTTCGTTGCTTACTTCTGTTAAAATCGACATGTTGAGTGACTTTGCCACTTTGGCTAGCGCTACGTATTCTTCGTCGTTTAATACCGATAGCATCAGTAAAATAGCGTCGCCACCATGCAAACGGGCTAAATAAACTTGATATTCATCTATGAAGAAATCCTTACAGATCAATGGTTGGTCGACTAGTTTTCTCACTTTCGCCAAGTATTCATAGCTGCCCTGAAAATATTTTTCATCGGTTAGCACGCTAATACATGTTGCGTACTTACCATAAATGCCGGCGATTTCATCTAAATCAAAATGGGTTCGAATAAGCCCTTTTGAAGGCGATGCCTTTTTACACTCCAAAATAAATTGTGTGCCGGTCTGTGCCAGTGCTGCCATAAAGTCACGTGTGGTCGGGGTGACGTTATCAATAAAGTCGCTTAGGGGCTGCTGTATCTTACGCGCTTTTAGTTCTTCGACTTTATCAGCAACAATTTTTTCTAATACATTAGCCATTACTCACCTCTACGATGCTAGCCAGAGTTGTCATGGCTTTTTTGCTTGCTAATACTTCGCGGACTAGCTGGCTTGCGGTTTTAAAATCTGCTGCCTTGTCAGTTAAAACCAATAGAGCAGCTACGTTGGCGATAATTGCAGCATTGTGCGCGGCTTCGCCTTCACCATTTAAAATCGCAAGGCTCGCTTTCGCGTTATATTCTGGCGTATCTCCTGCGATGGATTCAAGTGAATAGTTTTCTAGTCCAAAATCACTTGGGGTTATGGTGTATTGTGTTACTTCACCCTGTTTCACTTCAGCGACTAATGTCTCACCGTGTAACGCAATTTCATCGGTGCCGCTGCCATGAACGACCATCGCGCGCTTTGTGCCTAAACGCTTGAGTGTTTCGGCCATTGGTAAGACTAGAGCGGGGTCATACACGCCCAGCAATTGCACTTCAGGCTTTGCTGGGTTTGCCAATGGCCCAAGGATATTAAATATGGTGCGGGTTTTTAGTTGGGTGCGAACCGGCATCGCGTGTTTTACACCAGCGTGGTAATGCGGTGCAAACAAAAAGGTAAAGCCAGTCTCTGCTAAGCACTTTTCTGCAAGAGCGGGAGTCATATCAATGTTAATCCCAAGAGCTTTGAGTAAATCAGCGGAGCCAGATTTACTGCTCACACTGCGATTACCATGTTTGACCATATTGATACCGCACGCCGCAGCAACAATCGCAGCTGTGGTACTCACATTGATGGTGTTTGTGCCATCCCCGCCAGTACCACAGCTATCTGCGGCGAGTAAGCCCCGCTTATCAAAAGGCGTAGCGTGATCGCGCATTGCTTGAGCAGCACCTGCAATTTCTGATGCAGTTTCGGTTTTGAGTTTTAGGGCAACCAAGGCAGCGGTAAGCTCGATGTCACTAAGTTGCCCCGTCATAATATCGTCAAATAAGGATTTGGCGTCATCAAAAGATAAATCTTGTTGCTGTAAAAGCGGTTGTAACTTTTCCATAGTATTCTCCTAAGCGCTGAGGTATGCAATGCTTTGCTGTAATAGTTGAGCGCCATTAGGCGTGAGTATTGATTCTGGGTGGAACTGAAAACCTATCACTCGATCTTCACTATGGTAGATAGCCATGGGAATAGATTTATATCTTGCAATGACGTTGAGTTCCTGCGGCACTTTAGTTGCCATTAAAGAGTGGTAGCGAGCAACAGGAAACTGTGAGCCTAACCCTGCAAATACTGGGTGCTCATCAGCTTCTATTATAGAAGACTTACCGTGTACTGTTTCGCCTGCACGGCCTATCTCACCACCATAGCTTTGTGTGAGCGCCTGCTGACCTAAACAGATCCCAAGCATCGGAAATTTGCCTTTGCAAAGTGCAATTAAAGCCAGTAAACAGCCCGCTTCTGATGGGGAGCCAGGTCCCGGAGACAAGACTAAAATCACCGGCTCTACTTCAGCGCACATTTTATTGTAAATTGTTTCAGCTGGGATGTTGTTACGATAGACGACTAAGTCAAGCCCAAGGAGGCTAAGTTCATCAACCAAGTTATAGCTAAATGAATCAAAATTGTCTAAGAAGTATACTTTAGTCATTATTTGTATCCTCATACGTAGACTGTACAGCTTTTATCACGGCCATCGCTTTTGCCTTGGTTTCATTTGCTTCACTTTGTGGATCAGAGTCAAATACAACTCCTGCACCTGCTTGCACATAGGCGATATCATTTTTTACAAATGCAGAGCGAATGACGATACAGCTGTCCATAGCACCGTTCCCCATCAAGTAACCTACTGCGCCACCATAGCTGCCACGGCGCTGTTGTTCGGTATGGCGAACGAGCTCTGCGGCTTTCACTTTTGGTGCACCGACTAAAGTACCCATGTTCATACATGCTTGATAGGCGTGAAGTGCATCTAAATCAGGTTTTAATTGGCCAACAACTCGGGATACTAGGTGCATCACTTGGGAATAGCGATCGACCTTTAATAATTCTTTGGCGTGCCGCGTACCTGGCACACTGATCCTAGCTACATCATTTCGCGCAAGGTCGACCAACATTAAATGCTCTGCACGTTCTTTTTGATCGTTCCGTAGCTCAAGTTCGATACGACTATCTAAGTCTGGGTTGATGTTACCATCAGTAAATTTGCCTCGGGGCCTTGTGCCTGCAATAGGATAGACTTCAACTTGATTACTCTGCTCACAATATTTGAGCGCTGATTCAGGAGATGCGCCAAACAAAACAAAGCGCTCGTCCTTCATATAGAACATGTATGGACTGGGGTTTTGTAATTTGAGCTGTTTATAGGCGGCGAGTGAGTTATGGCAAGGAAGTGAAAAAGTGCGAGAGGGAACGACTTGAAATATATCACCGTTGATAATATTGGTTTTCAATTTTTCAACGTGGTTGCAGTAGTCGTCATCACTAATATTTACTTGAACTTCGGGGCAGCCAGCAATAGGGCTAAATTGAAACTCGGTAATTTGGTCACACTGGCTATTGAGTGTTTCTAGTTGTTTGCCGACCTCAAAACAGTTGGCGTGTACGTCAGGGCCATTGAACACATTGCCGATCAACTCAGTGGTTTGCGTTTGATGGTCAATAACTACTAGGGTTTCAGCTAAATAAAACACGTAATCAGGACAGTCATTATCACCATTTGGCACATCTGGGAGTTGTTCGAAGTTAGCGACCATATCATAGGCAAATACTCCACCTAAAAAGACTGAGAAAGGCGTGTCTGAATTCTGCTTTATTTCATTGATACAGGTTCTAAGTGCACTAAAAGCGTTATCAGCCTTGAGTTTAGTGTGCTCATCAATATCACTTTCAAGTCCGTTGTATGAAAGGATTAATGTATCTTCGCTGAGATGAACATCACAATTTTTTACCTTTTGTGCAAGATACGGCAGTAGCTGAGCCCCATTATTGGATAATGCTTTGGCGATGACCTGAGCACCGTTACATTCAAATCGGATAGCGCTATCTACAAGTACAATGCTTTTCACATTATCTTTCGACTCAATCTCTGCGGATTCAAGTAGTAGTGAGTTTTCTTTGTTTAAACCAGCGTATAGTGACAAAGGGCTAGCGGTATAGTCGCGCCTTTGTCTTATGCTGGTGACCTCACCTGGTGTGGTCGTTATGTGACTAAAAATCAAACCTCATTCCTCTTAATTTCTAGATATTCTGTTTAGAAAATAAAAAACCCCCGAAAGCTGAGCTCTGCGGGGGCTATTGTTCAGACACAACAATACCGTCCCGCTAGGGCATCCACCACCACCAAATTGTGTTTACTGTGATATTGTTGTTCATCAAAAAGCCTTAAAAAAATATAAAAAAACCCGCGACATTGCGCGGGTTAATAAATCGTAGATATAACGAAACACACCCGCTTAGTTCGAGTGCCACCACCAAATGTTTTTTTGAAATTGTTTGTTCATTTGTGAATATTTCGTTGTTTAATCTAAATTAGCTACAGTAAACCCCATTCTTGATACAAGTGTCAAGGGCAAATATCAAAAAATAACCTAAGGTCGTATCAGTTCAGATGTGGTATAATCAAAACGTTGATAATTCAGAGAGATAGTTAGTACATTTTGATTAAATATGACTTACACAGCCATACTACTTTTTCCGATGGTCGCTTAGCGGTTAATGAGCTGTTGGAGCGAGCGACGGAAAAGGGCGTTGATATTTTGGCCATTACTGACCATGACACCATAGATGCCATCCTGCCTGCGCAGGAATATATTCGTGAACACAATCTGGCACTTGAACTAATCAACGGGGTGGAAATTTCCACTAAGTGGGAAAGCTTTGAGATCCATATTGTTGGGTTAGGTTTCACTCCTGAACACTTAGCATTGACGACACTATTGAGTGAGCAACAAAAAAAGCGTGAGGCCAGAGCGATTGAGATTGGCGCGCGGTTAGCCAAAAAAGGCTATGAAAATGTGTATGAAGATGCGCAATCACTAGCCCAAACTGCTCAGATCACAAGAGCGCACTTTGCTCAAGTGTTGGTACAAAGGGGCGTTGCTAAAAACATCCAAGGGGTTTTTAATAAGTTCTTGGCGCGTGGCAAAACTGGTTATGTACCAAGCCAATGGTGTGATATGAAGACGGCAATTGAGGCTATTCATGAAGCCGGTGGGGTTAGCGTGTTGGCACATCCTGCTCGTTATAAAATGTCAAATAAGTGGCTAAGAAAGTTAATTGCAGAATTTAAACAGGCTGGTGGAGCCGCAATGGAGGTTGCACAGCCACAACAAGCACCAACCGAACGTCAATTTTTAGGGCGGTTAAGCCAAGAGTTCGGATTATTGGCAAGCCAAGGGTCTGACTTTCATTTCCCGATGCCTTGGGTTGATCTTGGTCGTAACCTATATCTTCCAAAGGACTGTCAAGGAGTTTGGCGCCATTGGGGAGGCAAAGAGGAATAATAGTATGAGCCAATTTTTTCATATTCATCCAGATAACCCACAAACTCGTTTGATCCGTCAAGCGGTTGATATTATTGAGCAAGGCGGCGTTGTGGTGTTCCCGACTGACTCTGGATATGCCATCGGCTGTAGCCTTGGAAATAAACAGGCCAAAGAACGCATTGAGCGGATCCGTGGTATTGAAAAGCATCATAACTTTACTCTGTTATGTCGCGATCTATCTGAGCTTTCGACCTACGCTCGAGTAGACAACCAAATGTTTAGAATGATTAAAAACAATACACCAGGACCATACACCTTTATTTTTAAAGGTACTAAAGAGGTGCCGCGTCGTTTACTTAATGAAAAAAAGAAGACCATAGGGATCCGTGTTACGGACAATCCGATCACCTGTGCGTTGCTGGCTGAGCTAGGCGAACCTTTGATGTCATGTTCCTTGATTTTGCCAGGTGAGCAGTTCACAGAGTCGGATCCTGATGAAATCCGTATGCGTATCGAAAAGCAGGTAGACTTGATTATTCATGGTGGCTATTTAATTGAGCAAGCAACCACAGTTATTGACATGTCTGAAGACACAATAGAAATCCTGCGCCGTGGCTGCGGCGATACATCGCCATTTGAATAACGTAAGCTGAGATGGTGCAGCTATCACAACAGAAATTACCGCTGGCCTTTTTACATGGTGAAGCGGTAATTGAAAAACCAGAAGATTTATATATTCCACCTGAAGCTTTGGAGGTTATCTTAGAAACCTTTGAAGGGCCGCTAGATCTGCTCCTCTACCTCATCAAAAGACATAAGCTTGATATTTTAGAGTTACCTATTTTTAGTATTACCCAACAGTATGTCCAGTATGTTGAGATGATGAAAGACATGCAGCTTGAACTTGCCGGTGAGTACTTAGTGATGGCAGCGTTACTCGCGCAAATAAAATCAAGAATGCTATTGCCAAAACATGAAGAGTTAGAAGAGGAAGAAGATCCCAGAGCTGAGCTAGTTAGGCGCTTACAAGAATACGAACAATTTAAACAAGCTGCTGAAAACTTGGATGAAATTCCCCGTGTTGAACGTGACATTTTTGTCGCTCATGCGTTGATAGATAACAGTGCTGAGACTGAATCTGAGTTTCCTGATATCGAGCTTAGAGAATTACTTTTAGCACTCAGTGAAGTAATGGCCAGAGCGAAGACCTTTGAGCATCACCAGATACAAGCTGAAGCACTATCAACTCGAGAACGTATGAGTTTTATTTTACAGCTACTACGAGAGCAAAATAAACCTGTTGAGTTTGTGCGATTTTTTACCTTGGACGAGGGACGCAGCGGCGTAGTTGTGACTTTTATTGCAATGTTGGAGCTCATCAAAGAGCAGCTGATTGACTATATTCAGTCACACAGTGCAACTTCAATTTACCTGCATTTAAAAGGCTAGGGGATGCCCTCTACCTCTGTTATAATCTGCTTTTTGTCTTCAAGCATAGAGTATGAAAAGACGCGTTAGCGATGAACAATTGGTTGAATTGGTTGAAGCTGCCATTTTTGTTTCAGACAAGCCATTGTCTAAAAAGCGGCTAAAAGAAACTGTGCTGGAAGATATCGGCGTATCATCACTGCGTATCGATAAAGCACTAGAAACATTGATAAGTCATTATCAAACTCGGGGTGTCCGGCTGGTTGAAGTCGGTACTGGCTATCGCTTTCAAGCTTGTCCGAGCTTGAGTCCTTGGTTGAGTAAACTTTGGCAGGAAAAAGCACCGAAATACTCACGTGCTACACTTGAAACCTTAGCCTTGATTGCTTACCGACAACCGATCACTCGCGGAGAGATAGAGCAAGTTCGCGGTGTAACTGTGAGCTCTACTATTATCAAAAGCTTGATTGATCGCGAGTGGATAAAAATAGTTGGCCATAAAGAAGTACCCGGTAAGCCCGCGCTGTATGCGACGACGAAACAATTTTTAGACTATTTTTCATTGTCAGCTTTAGGAGAATTACCTCGATTGCCTGAACAGCATAATGAAAAAATAGAACAGTTATTAAACGATCCTTCTGTGAGAGAACCATCTGAATGAGTGAAAAACTACAAAAAGTATTGGCAAGAGCTGGCGTTGGCTCAAGACGCGAAATGGAAAAGTATATTGAGTCTAACCGCGTAAGTGTAGATGGAAAAGTTGCCAAGCTAGGAGACCGAGTAGAAGAAACATCGGTGATCCGTGTAGATGGACATGTTGTAAAAATTGAACAACAAGAAGAGCGCATCTGTCGCGTACTTATGTACCATAAACCTGAAGGAGAGCTGTGTACTCGGCGCGATCCGCAGGGGCGTCGTACAGTATTTGATAGATTGCCAAAATTAGATGGCGACCGTTGGATTGCTATCGGTCGATTAGATATAAATACTTCAGGCCTTTTGCTATTCACTAACGACGGTGAATTGGCTAACCGCTTAATGCATCCCAAATATGAGGTAGAGCGTGAATATTCTGCCCGTGTTTTTGGTGAAGTAACCAATCAAACGCTGCGAACACTGACCACTGGCGTTGAGCTCGATGACGGGCCAGCTAAGTTTCTGAAGATTAAACCGCTTGGTGGTGAAGGACTGAACAAGTGGTTTAACGTTACCCTTACTGAAGGTCGTAACCGTGAAGTGAGACGCTTATGGCAATCTCAAGAGGTTGAAGTCTCTCGACTGATCCGTATTCGTTACGGAAAGCTTGAGTTAAACAAACGTCTACCGCAGGGGGGCTGGGAGGAGCTGAAATTAGAAGATGTAAATTATCTTCGCAAGTCAGTAAGCCTACGCCCTGAGACCCAAACCAAATTGTCGGTAATGCCTGAAAAGCGCAAAGATAAGCGGGCAAAAATTAATAAAATTAGAAAAGCAGTGAAAAAGCATAACCAACGGGTAAAAACTCCCAGAAGAAAATAGCTTTATACTGATACGACGCCAGCACAAATTGCTGGCGTTTTTATTTACGCTTTTTGAGGGTAAAGCAATGGAAGGAGAACTCAAAGGCAGTTGCCTGTACACGCAATAAAAAGGCTGCGATTGGGAGTAGCAGCCTTGTAGTCGTTAACCTTTATTTTATGCCAATTTGAAGGAGTAAATCTGACGCTAACAGCGTTAAAAATTTCTTATTTAGAACAACTAAATAGCAAAATTTTAGCCTTGTTATCGGCAAGATTTTCTCACCTCAAATAGACCACTTAATTAAGAAAATTGGTATAAGTTTAATATGTTTGTGCGTCTAGTGATTGCCCATTGACATCTATAGAATCATCAGACATTAAATATAAATAAGTAGGCATCAAGTCTTCAGGTGTCTTTAGTTTATCTTTATCTTCACCTGGAAATGCTGATGCACGCATGCTGGTATTCGTCGCACCTGGATTAATACAATTAATACGTATATTGGTTTTGCCAACTTCTTCAGCCCAAGTTTGCATCATACCTTCTGTTGCAAATTTAGAGATGGCATAGGCTCCCCAAAACTCACGACCTTTGCGCCCTACACCAGAAGAGGTGAATACAATAGAGGCATGTGGCGCTTTGCGCATGACTGGGAACAAAGATTTGGTGATAACCGCTTGAGCTGTTACGTTTACTTTCATAATGTTTTCGAAAGTTGAAACGCAAAAATGCTCCATCGGTCCTAAAGACCCAAGAATTGACGCGTTATTGAGCAATCCATCCAATTTACCAAACTGCTGCTCAATGGTCGCTGCTAAGTCGCGAAAATGCTGCTTGGTTGCACCGCGCAAATCCATAGGTACAATAGCAGGCTGTGGATAACCTGCGTTAACAATTTCATCATAGACAGCTTCTAGCTTACTGGTGGTTTTGCCTAATAATATGACGGTTGCACCATATTTTGCATAGTTAATCGCTGCAACTCGGCCGATGCCATCGCCAGCACCAGTTACTAATATCGTTTTGTTTGCAAGTGCGTTTTCAGGAGCTTGATAAGTCTGCATTCTGGACCCCAAATAAGATGTTTATGTCATTTTATCATAATGCGCTAGCAAGTAAGCGAATTTATTGTAAATATGGCTGGCGAAATAACAAAGTTTGAGTTAAGTTTAACTGGTCTAATGTCTTATTAAAAATGCAATTACATAGAATTAACGAGAATTATCACAATAATAATAAGATTATGTCGGAGCCTATAAAATGAAAAAAATGCTACTCTCACTCGCAGTATCAGCAGCACTTGCTGGCTGTGGAGGCGGTGAAACGTTAGAAGACGTTAAAAATGATACCGCGCCCGTTTCTCCAACCATCTCAGTAAAATTTGACCCGTCTGGTGGTGTTATCTCAGTCCCTAACGATATATTGTTGTCAGGTACCCAAGATGGCACGTTAAACTTACCAGGTGAAATGCTTGGAAAAGTTGATGGTGACGGCAACCCTGTGGTGACTCGTGCGCACTATGCAGATCCTGGTATTGTACTTGGAGCGCAAGACGGCTGGTCAACGCAAATGCCGTTTGCCATTGACATGACAACGCCAAATGGCCTTAAAGTTGATGCACAAAGCGTGCAGACCCCAGGTTCAATCCGTATTTTTGAAGTGAAAATGGGTGGCCCATTAGCCCAAGATCCAAAGTGCTCGGCACTACCCTCAGGAATTGCATGCGAAGTGGTGGCTGAGCTTGAGTTTGGTCCACAGGGCGATTTTGTAACGATGGCAAATAGTGCTGGTAACGGTGTTGTTATCGTTCCTGTCAAACCATTCAAGCCACAAACTACGTACATCACAGTTTTGACGACGGGATTAAAAGATTCATCAGGTCAGAGCGTTGATGCCTCTTCAACATACTCGTTGCTACGCCAAGGCTCACCTTTAGTCACCGACACTCAGAAGTCACTACAAGCGGTGATCCAGAGTTATGAAAAAGCGGTAACTGATGCGGGTGTGACTAGTACAGAAATTATTTACACCGCAGCGATGACCACACAATCTGTTGGTGCTGGTTTAGCTGCAACCAAAGCTTTACTTGCACAATCGCTCGCAAAGAATGCGCCACCGGTTGTTGCGGTTCCGGCTCAGGCACCCATGACGGTCGCTGATGCACTAGAAGGTAAAGTGCCAGCAGCAGTATTACCGGCTTTTGAACAAATCAAATTAATGCGTGGTGTTATTCAATTACCACAATACTTAGCGAAACCTCAGACAGGCGATATAGAAGCATTAGCAGATACCTACTGGCAGGCGTTGTGTGACAGCCCCGTTACTTTAGGTGGATATGTTGCACAAGGTGGCCAGTTACCACCTGTAGCGCAAGGAGACGACCAAATTTGTGCAAGTTTCCCAGTACCTGAAGGGGTTCCCCAGTTTAGAAGTATCGGCGTAGATAAACAACGATTTATTACTAGATACAACCCAATACCAAAGCAACAATGGCTGGCGAATGTGCCGGTTCAAATTACATCACCTTCCGGCGAGGCCCCTAATGGTGGATGGCCAGTTGTTATTTTGCAGCACGGTATCACCAGTAAAAAAGAAGATATGCTTGGCTTGACGCTATCACTAACGCAAGCTGGCTTTGCGACGGTCGCAATTGACCACCCAATGCATGGCGAACGTGGTATTGATATTGACGGTGATGGTAACGATGAATTCAATGCCTCGACCGGCAGCGTACTTTCTTACATGAATCTGACATCGTTATTAGTAGCAAGAGATAACTTGAAGCAATCGGCTGCCGATTTGATGGGCTTACGTGTTGGTCTTAACTTTATTAACGTAGCATCGGGCGGTCAAGTTAACTTCAATACTCAGCAAGTCAGTTATTTAGGTCACTCTCTTGGTTCTATTGTAGGCCCAAGTTTCCTTGCACAAACTAACGCGCCACTTGATGTAAATGTGGATCACCTATTTAAAGTGGATACGGCAGTACTTGCTAGTGGTGGTTCAGGTATTGCAAACTTCTTGATTGAGTCAAAATCATTTGGCCCATTTGTGCAAGGTTCGGTATTGAGCTCTGCTGGTAATTTGGCGTCACAAGCATTCAATGGCTATTTACAAGAAGGGGCTGCTGCTGATTGCGGCGCATTTGCTGCGGTACCAAGTGAGTTTATGTCATGTGCGTACGCTACCTTCAGAGGTGGCCTAGAAGCTGCAGAGGATACGGCAACGCTTGCATTGATTGACGCAACCGTAACGCAATTTGGCTTTGCTGCGCAGACTGTGCTAGATAGTGCAGATCCACTAAACTACGCGTCATCAGTTAAGGCGTTACAGACTCCAGTTTATATGAGTGTCGTAACAGGTGGTGTAAATGGTAATGCAGCGGACTTGGTTATCCCTCCGACAACAGAACGTAGCTTCTTATCTGGTAGTTTACCACTTGCAAGTTTCATGGGACTAAGCTCAGTTAATGAAACGCAAGTCACTCCTGGAAGTTACGTGGTTAAGTTTTCTCAAGGGCACCATAGCTCGATTTTGACCACTGGTTTTGCTGAAAAAGCAGGTGGAACTGCGGCTGGCCATGCTGCCGCATCGGTTGAAATGCAAACTCAAGTTGCCAGTTTCTTAAAGTCTAAAGGCTCAGCACTTCAGGTATCTAATCCAGACGTTGTTGCAAACTAAAGCGTTTTTCGAGACTATAACAGGCCGCAGATAGCGGCCTTTTTTGTGTCCATTTGACCGCGAACGCAATGGATAACTTTTTTAGCTAAACGAGGAGAGTAATTTGGCATTTTTGTTTGAATATGGGTTATTTTTGGCCAAAGCAGTGACTATTATATTTGCTATCGCAGTGGTTATTATGTTGGTTGTAGGTGCCAGCCATAAACCGAAACCAAAGAAAGGTGAAATTGAAGTCACTGATTTGAGTGAGAGCTTGGCAAAATCTAAAGAACAGTTTTTAGAACAAACCTTAGACAAAAAAGCACTGAAGGCACGCAATAAAGCGCAGTCGAAAGAACAAAAAAACCAAGATAAGCTTAAAGAAACAGTCAAAAATGTATTTTATATCGAATTCAACGGCAGTATGGACGCACATGAGGTATCAGGCTTACGGGAGGAGATAAATGCTATTCTCACAATCGCTGATAAAGCCACAGATCAAGTTATTGTCTCTGTTGAAAGTGGCGGTGGTGTGGTTCATGGTTATGGTTTAGGTGCATCGCAGCTAACTCGTATTAAACAAGCAGGGATCCCACTGACGGTATGTGTTGATAAAGTGGCGGCTAGCGGCGGATATATGATGGCTTGTGTTGCAGATAAGATTATCGCAGCCCCGTTCGCGATTATTGGCTCTATTGGCGTAATAGCACAGATCCCCAACTTCAATCGTTTGTTGAAAAAGAATAACGTAGATTTTGAGATGGTCACTGCCGGTGAATATAAGCGCACATTAACCTTGTTTGGTGAGAACACCGATAAGGGACGCGAAAAGTTTAAAGAAGAAATCGAGCAGACGCATGGTTTATTTAAACACTTTGTCGCTGAACATCGCGCTGATCTCGAGATCGAAAAAGTAGCAACGGGTGAACATTGGTTTGGTACGCAGGCGCTCGCACTTAAACTCGTTGATGAAATCTCTACCAGTGATGATTTACTTATGTCATTAAACGAAAATCATCAGCTTTATAAAGTGAGTTATAGAGTGAAAAGGGGCGTTGCGGAGAAGTTTGGTCTGCAACTGGGCAATGCTTTGGAGCGTGTAGCCATCAAAACACTGTCTAAACTCAACCTCTCTAAGTATTCTGCATAGTACTCATTAATACATTGATAGGTGATAACTTGTTATCACCTATCAATGCTTGCAAAGATAGACACTGGCACAGCAGCCTCCTTTAACAAACTCAATGTGGCACTGCCAATTAAGCTGCTGACATAGTTGTTCCACTAACTTCAAGCCAAGACCATATCCTAGAGTGTCAATCTGCGGTGCTAGATTGTCTATGGATTCGGTGTTTTTTATCGTGATCAGATCCTGGTGTTGGTGTATTTCGATAGTGCCACAAAACGTATGCTGCATCGCATTTCTAATGAGGTTACCAATCACGATTTTAGCAGCTGCACTGGGAAGCCAAACCTGATAGCGGGATAAATCAAACGACATTTGAATATCACGCTCTGCAATTAAATAACTTAATGCTTTGACTTGTGATTGAATAAGCTGATCGAGGTAGATGGGTTGGCAGTCCAACTTAGGTTTGCTGGCTTTACTGAGCCACAATAAGGTTTCGCTTAAGGTTGCCATTTCGTGGCTGGCGACATCAATACGTTTAATGGCTTTAGCGCATTTTATGGGAAGTGATGGAGAGACTTTGTCTATCAATTCCACGCTACTGCGAATAATTGCAATTGGCGTGCGTAATTCATGGCTGGCGTAGCGAACAAAGTCTTGCTCACGCTTTAAACTGGTATTAACGTCGACCAAACTTTGTTGAATGAGATGAGCGAGATTACTGAGTTCTTTATATTTAAATTGCGGAGGTGGTTCCTCTAGGTTAGTTGCATCAAGTGTAGATGCCCACTTATGCAGCGCATTCACAGGCTTGGTGACGGTATGCATTAGCATCAGGACTATCGACCCAAATATCGCTATTGCGAGTAGTGCCACAGATATCGCGATAGCTTCTGGGCTTTTGTACCAAGGGGCTGGGATTGAGGTAAACTGTTCTGAAAATTGATGAGAGATAAAACCCGTTTGAGCACCTTGTCGAAACTTCATTAAAAATATGGCTGCATTTGGTCTATCCCAAATGTTTTCCCTAAATACTTTTTTATACAGTTGGTTATCTTCCATCTCTGTGGGAGAAAAAGCCTGTTGTACCTCAGGGGGGAGCCTTTGCCAGTGTTTGACTATCAAAAAGTTGTGCACTTTTAGCTGTTCGCCTTCTGAAACCGAGTAACTGCTTGCTAAGTTAAGCATAGTGCCACGCATCATGCCGTCTAACCCTTTAAAAAATTGCTGGGTCCAAAAATAGGAGAGCAAGGCAATGATTGAGGTTGCGAGTAAAAATAGGGCGATAAGTATATAGCGTCTGAGGCTGATCTCTATTTCTCGCATTTATTGTTCTCCCCACGGAAGTGCAATACAAAACCCTGCTTGCCATCTGATTTAATGGTGATGAGTGAGTTGTCTTTTAACTTTTTACGAATATGGTGAATATGTACTTTTAGCGAATTACTGTCGGGTTGTGCATCTCCCCAAATTTTCTCGAGTAAAGCTGTACGAACGATAGGATTAGGATAGGCTCTTATGAGAGCTTCAAGTATGGAGAATGCGGTAGGGGCGAGCCTAAGTGAATCATCATCAATGGTCACTATTTTGGTATCAAGATGTAGCGTCAGGTTGTACAGTTTCAATTGGCGAGCTTGGCCACTTTTTCTGGTTGATAGCGCTTGGACGCGAGCAACAAGTTCTGCCATTGCAAAAGGTTTGACAAGATAATCATCACTGCCAGCGGCAAACCCTGCAAGCTTATCCTCGAGTTGATCTTGCGCCGTAAGCATAATAATAGATGTGGTGACGCCAGCCTGTCTTAGCGTCTCACAGACTTTTAGCCCACTTAAGCGTGGTAAATTGATATCTAAAATCACCACGTCATACTCATTATGTTCTAGCAAGTTTAGTGCGAAGACGCCGTCACTGGCATGGTCGCATGTGATGTTTTCTAACTCTAAGTAATCAATGATATTACCAGCTAGCGCATGGTCATCTTCAACGAGAATAGTGCGGATCATCTACCTTTTCTCCCCTGAGGTATTTACCTGTTTTAGTATAGACTGCACTTATTTGTTGAGAAATCATCAACAAAACGGGCGTCATAAACAAGGTGATAAGCGTGGCAAATAAAATACCATACCCGAGTGATGTGGCTGCGGGGATCAAAAATTGAGCTTGCTGTGATGACTCTCCCAAAATAGGGTAGAGTCCTGCGAATGTTGTTAACGATGTTAGTAAAATTGCTCTAAGCCGCCCAGTCGCGGCATCAATAATAGCCTCTGTAGTTGGCTTACCTTCTTTTTGATGGCGGTTAAACTGGCTGACGAGTAACAAGCTATCATTAATAACCACACCGCTTAGCGCGAGGATCCCATTGAGTGATAAAATACTGACGGTCAGGTTGAGATACCAATGCCCTAAGATGGCACCAATAAACCCAAAAGGAATAATTGCCATGATGATCAGTGGTTGAAAGTAAGACTTCAGCGGGATCGCCAGTAAGGCATAAATAGCAAATAGTGCGAGCAAATAAGCACTTTTCATTGAAGCCGTGGTTTCAGCCTGGTGCTCAGCCTCTCCTGCAAAATGAATGGTTAAGTCATGATAACTTGATGTGAGCTTGGGGATAAGTGTTTCTTTCAGATCAGCAACCAATGCCACAGGAGTTAACTTTGACTTATCAACCGCAGCGGTAATCGTCACTGCTCGAACACTTCCAATGCGAGTTATGCTCTGCACCTGATCTGAATACTGAACTGTTGCAACTGCGCTTAATGGCACAACTTGACCATTAGGTAAGGAAACGTCAGAATTGAGTACATCGAACATATCACTTCTTTGTGATAGCGGCGCTCTGGCTCTAACTTTGACTTCATCGCTTCCTCTCATATATGACTGTATTACCTCGCCTCCGAAGGTTTGTAGCAACTGTCTTGACAGTGTGCTGGGTGTCATACCCAATGCTTTACCTTGTTCGGATAAAGTAAAGTTGAGTTGTGCTTCACCCGGAGCAAGAGAGTTATCAATTGCGGATACCCCATCTACATTTTGTAGGTATGACACGATAGCTTGTGCACTTTGTTGCATGGCCGTGTCGTTGTCTGTTTTGATCTCTACTTTAAAATTAGACACCATGGCCAACTCCGCGCGAATATTGATTTGCTTGGTCGCTTCGGGTAAGCCTGTGGTTTGGTGCCATACAGCCGCAAGCTCTTTCAAGGTGTAATACGGGTTTTCTTTAACCGAAACATCTATTTGACCACTCAGGTCGCTATCAGCGCTGATTGCTACATGGTCAATGTAGCTGGTATTAAGTTGCTCAGCTGAGTGTAGTAATGATTGCTCAGCCGTAAATAACGAACGCTCAAGATGAGTTAAATTGCTGGCAGTTTGACCAAAGCTTGCGTCATTTCTTAGGGTGATAGACGCTGATATGGTATCTGCAGGTAAACTTGGAAAAAATCCAACACGAACATAACCGTTAGAAAGTAGGCTGACTGCCAATATTAACATGGAGATAAACGCAATAAGTGCAGCATATTTATGTTTTAATACAACAAGTAAACTAGGTTTGTAGTACCTGTAATTTAACTGAGTAAGCAGTTTATCAGCAACGCCTTGCACCTTACTCCACTTTACCATAATAGGTGAGCGGTTGACTTGACGGGTATTTAGGTGTGCTAAATGCGCTGGCAAAATCAGTTTAGATTCAACCACGGAAAGTAACAAGCAAATCGTCACTATGGTACCAAATTGGGCATAAAGGACACCTAACCCTCCCGATACATTGGCCAGCGCAGCAAACGCTGCTACCGTTGTTAGTACCCCAAACAAGGTGGGTATTGTAACTATACTTACCCCCGTGATGGTGTTGCTGACAGTATCTCCAAGTTGTTTTTTTGTACTATAGACGCTCTCGCCAACCACAACAGCATCATCCACCACAATCCCGAGCGCCATGATAAAACCAAATGTAGTCATTTCATTGAGCGTTAAGCCTGCGTAGGGTTCGGTCATAAAGTAGAGTGTGCCACATAAAATAAAAGGCAGACCCGCGGCAACCCAAAAGGCGACCCGAAGATTTAAAAAAATCGCAAGTACTATGAATACCAATGCAATCCCACTCATCGCATTGGTTGACAGTAAAGCTAAGCGCTCTTGAATTAATTCGCTTTTGTCGTACCAAGTCGTTAATTGTATGGTATCGGGCAAACTAGACTGAAATTGCGCTGCTACTTGCTGAGTTTGTGCAACAATTTGTTCCATATCGCTATACTCATCCATAACCAGCTTGATAGTGTATGCGTTGTGGCCATCGAAGCGCGATAGAAAATATTGCTCATCGTTATAGGTGTCGGTGATCGTGGCGATGTCGGCGAGGGTAACATAGCTATTTACTTGATTGCTTTTTACAACAAGCTGGGCGAAGTCTTGAGCCGTCATTGCTTGTGTGTTGGCGCGCAGGCTAATCACCTTCTCTGGGTTTCTTAGACTTTTGGTTACCGATACGCCTGAAGCTTCATTTATTTGCCGTGCGACCTCTGTAAAGGTTAATTGATACGCTTTTAATGCGGCTTCATCAATTTCGATAGCGATTAAAGGCTCGCGATGATCGGGCCTAACCACCTTCCCAATAGCAGCTTTCGCGAGGAGTGCATTGGCGACTTTATCACCGTAAAATTGTAAAGTTTGATGCGATACATCGCCGAATAATTGTACGCGGATCACTTGCTCTTCGCGCAAGGCTGCCTTCACTAATGGCTTTTCGGCGTCTGTGGGAAGGTTATGAATGGCATCGACTTGCGCTTTTACATCTTGCAGTAGCTGATTAAGGTTATGCTTCGCCGTTTTCTCTATCATCACGCGAGTCCCCTGGGCGTCAGAGGTTGAGGTGATCCGCTTAATTCCCGTAACAGACTGTAGGGCGCTTTCTATTACTAGCGCAATCCCTTGCTCTGCCTGCTGTGCACTACCGCTGGCGTAATGCACCGATACTTCAACCGTATCAGGCGCTTGATTTGGGAACGCTTCTTTACGCAACGAGCTTGCGCTGTTTATTCCCATCACTATTACAATAGCCATCAATAAGTTAGCTGCCACAGGGTTTTTAGTAAACCAACTGATCAATGAATACTGTTTAAACATTATCTGTTCCTGAATTAATTACGGTTACAACCATTCCCTCACGATAGTGACTCAGTGGCTTAGTGACCAATTGCAAAGTGGCGTTTGTTGTGAATGGTTGCAGATAACTCATGCCTTCATGTTGAGTGATTAACTGAGGTTGATGAGCTCGAAGTGTATTTTCTTGTACAAACCAAATGAGGCCGTCTGAGGTGACAGCACTGGTGGGAATTTGCCACACATCGAAAAGTGTCTGACCTGCAATTTCTGCGCTGACAAAGCTGCCAAATGATAATTGCGGTGTCTGTTCAAGCGGAGTATCTATGGCGATATAAACAGCACGTTTCTGTGTTTCTTGTTCAATGTGATGAGCCACTCGGGTAACTTTCGCTGACCAGCTGGTATCCCCCGTAACGCTAGTAAGCTTAGCATGCCAAGGAAGTGGCGCCAGAGAGGGCAGCAGCTGCCATTGTAGCTCGGATAAGAGAATTTCAATTTCTGCTTGGCTGGTACCATACAGGGTCGCCACCTCGCTACCAAGCTGTAGGTAGCTTCCCACTGAAACTGATTTTGCAACGATTAATGCGTTAAACGGCGCGGTTATACTGGTGCTTGCAAGTTGATAGTTCGCTGCGTTTAGCTCTGCCTTAGCATGGGTTAACTGAGTTTCTAGTAATGATTTTTTCGGTGCTCGCAAAGGGTTTTGAGTGCTTTTTCCCGCAGGGTTGGACGGATAACGACTAGTTACGGAGAGTTCAAGCGCTTCTTCCGCCAGCGATAGTTGAATTTCCTTGATCGCAACTTGAGCCGAAGTGATTTTGGCTTTGAGCGCAGTGTCATCGACTTTTAATAATTGCTCTTTTGCGGTAACAAGGTTACCAGTCTTAAATTGTGGATTCATCGCGGTGATCCGACCGGATACTTCAGCACGTAGAGCGAGCTGTTGAGGAGAACTTACTTCGCCATAACCACGCACGGTGAGTTGATATGTAGATGGTGATATTAGCTGCGTACTTACTTGCACAGGAGCCGGTGCAGCCACCTCTGATGATTCAGGTGCAGAGGGAGTCGCTGTTGGAATAGCCGTATAGATTGAGGTGGCGAGTAAGATGAAGGCTGAGATTAAAACAAAAGATTTATTAACGTTAACGTGCATACATACACCCTATTTGTACAGCAGGAGTGGCGATAAAGGGCTTATCATAGAAGAAGGAGGGTTAAACAAGGGTTAAGGTGAATTTGATGCAGTTGTCGCGTTGTTGTTTGGGAATATCATGCTCACGGTTAGCATTAAGAGTTGTAAAATGATTCATGATATTCATCTGAAATACGCAACATAAAAGACCAGATAGTCTATTAGAGTATGCTATCTGGCCCCATAAGCTGGAAGTTAGTTCCCCTGAACGGCGGATAAGAGGTTAGTTAACATCTGCTTGCAAAGTAACACCCTGGTTGTCACCATCGCCCGATGCTAAGATGTAATACCACCCAGGACGCGACAGGTGTAGTTTTAAATACTCTGTATTCTCGGTTGATTGAGCAGAAAATTGATAGTCGCTCCGGCTCGGCCAATGATGTCCAACGAATATATCCACATTACCAACACCATGACCAGTTTTTAGCGTTAATGTGGCATTTGGCTGCGTTACTTTAATGTAAAAGTAGCTGTCATTTGCGGCCAAACAAATTGGTTTACCACTGTGTACCTCTGCAAAAGACTGCTCTTGTTGAGTAATGCATGAATTTGGCAAGGCCATATCACTTGGTTTATTCGGTTTTCGGGGATCCGAAATCCCCACGGCAATGGAGACCTTGTCAAACTTGTTTTTGCCTATCGCACTCACATAATGGCGACCTTTGTTCAAGGTGAGTGCCAGCTTTTGCTCTGTGCCTACCCCTGCTGACTGAGCTAAGGCAGTATCTGGCATCGCCCAGCTAGTAGGATGATAATATAGTGTTAGGTTTCCGGAACCGTCACGCGTACTCATAAATACATTGGTATTATCTTCTTTGATATCGAAATAAAGATACGCGGTACTGCCAGAGATACATTCACCCTGGTTTGGTTGTAGCTCGGAACCAGAGCTAAGCGGTGTAGTTTGGCTACACTTTTTCGGCAGGTATAGTGGCACTTGTTGATAATTAACAGGCTGTAATCGCAGTCCATCTGGATCTATGTCGTCACGACTTGGGATCCAAGGAGCCAAGCAGCTAGCATCTTTTACACAGGGATCGGTTAATGCTCTCATAAAGTTCACTAGGTCTTCTTTGGCTTGCGCCGATAAATGGAGCTTCTGTAGTACGGGTGCGCCGTCTTCAATTTCATCATCAATTATCTTAGCGGCTAAATCGGTGTTGTAACGTGCATCGGGAAACAGATCTTTGCAGCGTTTAACCGATTTAAATTGCGGCTGTTGGCACCAGAGTTGGCTGTCAATGTAATCATCAAGTATTTGGTGGTAGTCATCATAATGCTCAATGACTTGCATCAATGTATCGTAACTACCTGCATGTCCGTATGGGCCCGTGACTTCAATATTTAATAAAGTACCAGAGCGGAAACTATAGAGGTCATCATTGTTGTTGTTTCGTTGAGTTCGGCCTAAATCGTTACTTGGCTCATCTAAGGTGCCAGTGCCTGGACCTATCTGTGGAAATGCGAGGCGATGATAATTAGATCCTTTGGTCTGGGTAAAGCTATCTGTATTATGACAACCGATACATTGCGTTGGCAAGTAATCAGGTTCCGTTCCCCCGTCAGAGGGAGGGGGAGGCATAAATAAGTATAGATAAGCCCCTCGTTTTTGAGATTCAGATATCGCATCTTTATCACCTTTTACATAGGCATTCCACGGGTTGTTTACAAAGTTCATTGAGCGCTGGTATGCAGCCAGAGCACGAGTGATATTCGCAAAGGTGACGACTTCTTTAGCTGGTTTGTCACCATATACCGAAGCAAATAGTGGATACCAACGGTTTTGAATAAGCTCACCTTGTGCACTGTCATAGTCGCCAATTCTAGCAGCCAAGTGAGCCCGAACAGCTTGATTACTATAGCCTTGCATAAAATCAACCCCCCGCATTTCAGACTCAGTTACCACGGGGAATCTTGCTTGAGCAGCGACAAGAGTTTCTCCAGCATTCGGATCCGCTTCACCGTAGGGGACATCGGGCGTACTGATCCCTTTCTCCGGTTTTAACCAATCTAAAAACTCCACCCGCGCATCGCGAAATAGACCTCGTTGATAAAGTGCCGAATTAAAAATGCTGGGTGAATTACGCGGTACATAATATGCCCCTGTGGTTGTTTTTCTGCCCGGCCCCATGACATCCTCATCAACGGCCAACGTGCCAACTGGTAAAGCCAAGCCGTCACCTCCACCTAAATAGGGATGATGGCAGCTTGCGCAGGCAACATCTTGGTTACCACTGAGCGCTTTGGAGAAAAAGAGTAGTTTTCCCAATTGCGCTTCAGGTGAACGAATATCAGGAATAACAATATCTTTTGTTGGCTCACCTGTTAATCCATGTTGTTGTATTAGCTGCCGCAGGGCGTCGTCGAGATTATCTGGTATTGGGATAGCCTGAATACAACAACTGACTAAGGCACAGAGTGTTAAGGCAATATGCCCGTAAAGTTGTTTCATAATAGAGCTCCTTATAAGTGAAATAGTTCATAAGGCACTCTATGTTTCTTCTGGTTAATAAAAGGTTAAATATATTATGTGGCTCTTATTGTAACCACTAAACTTAAACCCTTTCGCCGTCATCAATAGCATTTTTAGGTGTTGTATCGAGCTTTATCAGGCGCTCCATAACTACGCAAGCCGTCAGATCTCCTGTGACATTGAGCACGGTTCTACACATATCTAAGATCCTATCTACTCCCAAGATAAGGGCAATACCAGCTGCAGGGATCCCAAAGCTGGTTAATACTGAAGCCAAAATTACAATACCGACCCCAGGGGTACTCGGGGAGCCAATGGATGCACCTACAGTGGTGAGTATCAGTAACAAAATTTGACTGTCGGAGAGTGTTATACCAAAAACTTGAGTCAAAAATAGTGCTGCGATCACTTGATAGAGCGCAGTACCGTCCATGTTGATCGTCGCGCCTAAAGGGATAATAAACTGAACAATCGGTTTTTTAACAGATAACGACTGCTCAGCTGTACGCATTGAAAGCGGCATTACTGCGGCTGAACTGGACGTTGAAAAGGCTAATAATTGCGCACCTTTAATTGCTGATAAAAAGCGCCAAGGGCTAATCTTTCCAGCGCTACTGGCTAAAAACAGGTAGACAAACATAAGTAATAGCAAACCCAGCAGCACAGTCGCAACATAAGCAGAAACACCCAACAGGGCATCGATACCAATCCGAATAGTAATATCACAAAGTAACCCAAAAACCGCAAACGGAGCTAGCAGCATAGCCCAATTAACAATCTGTAGAGACAGCGTTTGTGCTGTTGTGGTGAGCTCCAGAAGCAGGGACTTTTGCTTTTGAGTAAGTGTGGTGATAGCAATACCGATAAAAATGGCATACATCACAATAGCAAACATATCTTTATCGAGAGTGGATTGAGTAATATTTGATGGAATAATTGCCACCATGCGCTCAGGAATGCTTTTTAACTCAACTGTAGCTGTAACGGTCGTGGTATGTTGGCTATTGAGGTTATCAAGTAGCTGACTATCCACATATTTCCCCGGCTCAATGTAGGAAGCAACCACCAAACCAATGATGACAGCAATAAAGGTGGTCATGACGAAGTAGGGGAAGATCCTAAGTCCAACCTGCTTCAAAAACGCGGTGTCCTTGTTACCCGCAATGCCAAGAATGATGGATGAAAGCACCAGTGGGATCACAACCATCTGGATCAAGGCTAAAAATAGGTTGCCAGGTAGTGCAACCCATTGTGCTATTTGTAGTGATAGCTCAGCACTAACCAGTCCTACTCCTTTAGGGGAAAGTAAAATACCCACGGTAATACCCAGTACCAAAGCCACAACAATTTGCAGCCATAGCATTTTCTTTTGTAAAAAATAACTAATGGAGTAGGTCGTTTTCATTCCTTTTCCTTGAAACTGAGATAGTTGTACAGACAATGTTTATTTATAAATAGCATATCAGGATAGGTGTGAAGATATGTTGATTGGTATCAAGTATAGAATGAGCGTAAAAAGCTGGTTGTGGTGAGGCGCGGCTAAACCAAATGAAGGGAGTGTCATCGCGGGTGAATATGTCACTAATTAGCCTTAATACTTGTTCAATTTGAAGGTGTAAGTCTGATGCTAACTGCGTTAAAAATTTCTTATTTAGAACAATTAAATAGCAACATTTTTGCCTGCCTACAGGACGTAGGTACCTAGGCGTTTACGGGACGCGGTAGCGGTGTTATCGACAAGGTTTTCTCGCTTCGAAATAGATCACTTAATTAAGATAATTGGTATTTTTTTAGAAGCGGCCTCGTACATATGGCAAAAGCCTGTACTAGACAGGCTTTTCACGACTAAAAGCGGCGTCGAAAACTAACCGAATAGTTCGTCTTCCAATGTTTTACCATTGACTAAGGATTTGTAATGCCAGCCTTGTGCTCTGCATAACTGTAAAACATCAATATCAACTTGTTGACCGCTACGGTATTCAATAAGTATTGCACCACTTGCATTAAGCGATACACTCTCAACGCCCTGTAACGTCTTTAATTGTTCAACATGGCCATGGGTCCCTGTTTCTTTTAGCTTGACGGTCAAGGTGGCAAGTTCAGCTTGAGCAATACGATCAACCGCAGTTAGCTTCCCTTGTTGCAGGTGAAGTACCTGATCGCACAAGTCATCTAGTTCGACTAAGTCATGAGAGCTTAAAATAAAGGTAGTGTCAGATTGCAGTGTTCTAACTAAATTTCTGATCTCACGCGCATTTACCGGATCAAGGCCAGCGGTTGCTTCATCTAGTAGCACCACTTCTGGGCGAGAAAGTAGCGTTTGTGCGATGCAAATGCGTTTGCGCATGCCGTGTGATAATTCATGAGGTTTTGAATGAAAGCAGTCTTTAAGGTCGACCAGCTCAAGCACTCGGTGGGTTTCGTTTTCAGCCGCTTTTTTGTCCAACCCTTGGAGTTGTCCGTATAGGCACAATTGATTGCTAACTGAAAACCTAGGGTCAAGTTGAGCATCTTGAGGAAGGGCGGCAAGACGACCAAATAACCCATCACTACCTGGTTTATGACCAAAAATACTAACACTCCCAGAATCCGCATTGAGATACCCGCAAAGTGTACTAAATAGCGTGGTTTTACCCGCACCATTGGGGCCTACTAGTGCGATTGGTGATCCTGCGTTGAGCGTAAACGAGACCTTATCTAGCGCACGTTTTCTGCCGTATGTTTTAACGAGATCTTTCACTTCAATTATCATGGTCATAATGCGCGCCTTCTTAATAGTTCACAGCTAATTGCAATGAGTACCACACTATGGATAAGGGGGGTTGCAAAGCGAGTCAGGTTAATATTTTGGGCTATTGTTTCAGCGCCTTGGTATCCCGGGAAAAGGTAAAACAGGTATTCTGCGTATGCGCTGTACTCTAAGGCAAAAGCCACAATAGTTGCGAGTGTGATGTAGGCCAAAATAGCATAGATCATGCTCATTTTACTTGAGTTTGCAAAATGATTTGATACGGACATTAAGGCGATAAATGGCGCAGTGATCAGGGTGAGCTCCAATACAATGAGTGTGGCACGATGTAAACCACTTAACCATAAAGTAGGATCTCGAAGTACCATCAGAAGCCATGCACCGACGGCAGATATGGTGATTAACAAGAGTGTATTAAATAATTGTCCGAAAAAACGTCCGATAACAATTTCAGCACGGGTAGTACGCAGTGTTAAAAATCTAAGCGTACCCCGAGTTCTATCTTCTACGGTTTGATCAGCGCTAGCAAAAATAACAAACATAGGAAATAAAAAGATGGACCAAACTAGGTAGAGTGCGAGCTCCATTTCAGGCCATAGAGCAATTTTCTGCATGCCGACGACACCTGAAAAGCTCTGGATCATATTTTTGAAGTTGGGGTCGCTTACAATGGATACCGCCTCAGCAATGGCATACCTCAGTATGGCATACCACACCAGCACAAAGGCGGCGATGGCTATCCAGCCACGCTTCGTTGCAAACAAGCGCTGCAACTCAAAGATGGCAATAAGGCCAATTCTTTTTATATTCATAATGATCCTTACAAGTGACAACACAAGTCCTCACTACCGAGCGGCAGGCTGACTTTGCCTTGAGCGTATATGATTGAAGTTAAAAAAGGAAGTTATAGAACTGTAACAAAATTAAACCAATAAAAAACGGGCACGATTGAGTGTGCCCGTTTCTAGCTTTTAATGATTAACAATTACCAGCCGCAATTACGGCCTTTATTTTGCTCATCTAGGTAGCTCTGTAATGGCGCAAAGTAGTCTAGTACTGCTGTGGCATCCATTTCATCCTTACCTGTTAGCGTTTTAAGTGCTTGCTGCCAAGGCTTGCTACTACCCATTTCGAGCATTGCATTTAAGCGCTCACCGGCAGCCTTTGAGTTGTATACTGAACAGCGATGGATCGCTTCTTCGCTACCTGCAATCTCACACAGAGATTTGTGGAATTGGAACTGCAGAATATGCGCTAAGAAGTAACGAGTGTAAGGTACATTACCTGGAACGTGATATTTTGCACCTGGATCAAAGTCAGCTTCACTACGTGAAACGGGAGCAGTGACCCCTTGATATTTCTCTCTTAAATTCCACCAAGCTTGGTTATATTCAGCAGGTGAAATCTCACCTGAGAAAACCTGCCAACGCCACTGGTCAACAAGTAGGCCAAATGGAATAAAGGCAACTTTATCCAGTGCCATCTTCATCAGTAGACCAATATCTTTTGATTCATCTGGTACCTTGTCTAATAAGCCGATTTGTTTTAAGTAACCCGGTGTTACCGATAGGGCAATAGTGTCACCAATTGCTTCATGGAAACCATCATTGGCACTTTCTTGGTAATAGACAGGCTGCTGGTTATATGCGCGCTGATAGAAGTTGTGACCTAGCTCGTGGTGGATCACCGAGAATTCTTCTCCAGTACGCTGAATACACATCTTGATACGTAAATCGTCTTTAGCATCTAAGTTCCAAGCTGAGGCGTGACATTGTACGTCACGATCTTTTGGCTTAGTAAACAACGAGCGTTCGTAGAAAGTTTCTGGTAACGGTGCAAAGCCCATAGAGGTGAAGAACTTCTCCGCACCTTTTACCATTTTGATTTCGTCATAATTATGCTGAGCAAGAAGGGCTGTCACGTCATAACCCGGATCTGCATTTTCTGGTGCCACTAAATCGTAAATATTACCCCAGCTTTGTGCCCACATATTACCCAGTAGGTGTGCAGGAATTGGTTTATCTTGAGGTACTTTGTCTTCGCCATATTTTTCACCTAGTTTGGCACGAACGTGACAATGAAGTGAGTCATAAAGAGGCTTTACTTGACCCCAAATGCGGTCTAGCTCTTTTGCAAAATCATCCGCTGGCATGTCGTATTTACTGCGCCACATGGCACCTGTGTCTGCATAGCCAAGCTCGTTTGCGCCCTCATTCGTGAGCACGACTTGCTTTTCATAGAGTGGACGCATTGGCTTTGAAACCTCACGCCAACCTTGCCATATATCAAGCAGCTCTTCGTAATTACGACTGTTAGCCATGGTTGCGGTCATGTCGCCTAAACTTAAGCAAGTGCCATCAGCTTTACAGTACTTCCCTTTACCGTACATGCCGTCTAATTCAGCGGTTAGCTTGGCAAGGGCCGCTGTTTTATCTGCATCTTTAGGAGCAGGTAATGTTAGGTTTAGTTTTAATTTATCTAATTTACGACGGGTATCTTCACTCAAGTTCATACCGTCGAACTGCGCAGCTTGGTTGGCAAGAGTCACCAACGCTGCGGTGTATTCTTCATTGACATCCGCTGAAAGAGAAGCGGTATCATGAGTGATAAAGTTGGCATAGATCCATGCTGCGCGGCTAGAGCGATTATTCAGATCTACAAGTTGCGCTGACGCTTTATCTAAAAATGCAATCGCATCAGCTTCTGTGAAAGTTTTATTAGTAGTATCAGTAGATTTACAAGCAGAGAGTGCAAAAGTACTGGCAACGATAAGCGCGCCAACACTGAGTTTAAATCTTGGTTTCATAGTGATTCACTTGTTGTTTTGATTAATACATAGACCGCTGTTTGAGAGGCGTTCTATGGGGTCTTTTGTTCTGCACCAGTTGAATTAACCTGCTCGCTATACTGAGGGTTAAAGCAATTGGTGTAAAACGGTGAAAATTCATTTTTCACTGTGGGCAGGATAATAGCAGGCCGTTTTTAAAACGACAATTTTACGATAAATAAATGGCGCGTACTTATGTGTGCGAGAG
Source organism: Pseudoalteromonas sp. J010 (assembly GCF_003934235.1). NCBI lineage: Bacteria > Pseudomonadati > Pseudomonadota > Gammaproteobacteria > Alteromonadales > Pseudoalteromonadaceae > Pseudoalteromonas > Pseudoalteromonas sp. J010. The sequence goes on from NZ_RDBW01000024.1 coordinate 64,577, forward strand.
CAGCGAATAGGGATAAAAGTTGAGTTAGGCTAATAATTAACCATACTTATATATTCTACAGTATTAGTTCCGTGTTACAGGCTATCAAAGGGAGTGTATATGACGTTTATTTTACTGGTTATATTAGCCATTGTGGTGATTTTTTGCGTTCGTGATATTCGGGTAAAACTGATAAGCAAGCCACTATTTGATTACTTCAAGTCAGCGTTACCCGAATTATCTCAGACAGAACGAGAAGCAATGGAAGCGGGAAGTATTTGGTGGGACGGGGCGCTGTTTTCTGGAAAGCCTAATTGGCGTAAGTGGCTCAGCAATGATAAACCTAAACTCAGCGATGATGAGCAAGCTTTTATAGATAATGAATTAAACACATTACTCAACATGCTAGATGAAGAAGCAATTGCTCAAGCCAATGACTTGCCGAACGAGGTGTGGCAATACCTAAAAGAAAAAGGTTTCTTTGCTTTTATTATCCCAAAATCGTATGGCGGACTTGAGTTTAGCGCCCAAGCTAACTCGACGATTGTTGCGAAGATAGCAAGTCGTAGCTTATCAACGGCAGTCACTGTTATGGTTCCTAACAGTTTGGGACCGGCTGAGCTGCTACTTCACTATGGAACACCTTCGCAGCAAGACTATTGGTTGCCGAAACTCGCGTCGGGAGAGGTACTCCCTTGTTTTGCTCTTACTTCACCTGAAGCTGGCTCCGATGCTGGTAGTATCCAAGATTATGCAGTGGTGTGTGAGCGAGAGTTTGAGGGCGCAAAGCAGCTAGGTCTTGCTGTAAGCTGGCAAAAGCGCTACATCACGCTTGCACCGGTTGCAGATGTATTGGGGCTGGCATTTAAAGTATACGACCCTGAACAAAGATTGTCTGAACAAGTTGAACTTGGGATAACCTGCGCGCTTATACCAACAGTACATCCGGGAGTAAAAATTGGAGATCGACATAGCCCGCTGGGACAAGGTTTTATGAATGGTACCACCAGTGGTGAGGATGTATTCATTCCACTGTCATGGGTGATAGGCGAAGAGGCCGGAATTGGTAAAGGTTGGCGTATGCTTGTCTCTTGTTTGAGTGCCGGGCGGGGGATCTCATTACCTGCGTTAAGTGCAGGCACCGCGCACCTAAGTACGCGAACCAGCTCGGCCTATGCTAATGTCCGTCGTCAATTTGGTGTGCCAATAGCTGCATTTGAGGGGGTTCAGAGTGCTTTAGCAAGGGTTTATGGATATACATATCTTATCGAGGCGGTGAGACAAACAACAGCGTTGGCCATTGATTTAAAACAAAGCCCGTCTGTGGTCACTGCGATTGCGAAGTATCATTTGACCGAACATGCAAGAGTGGCATTAAACGATGCGATGGATATTCATGGTGGTAAAGCCATTCAAATGGGAAAAATGAACTATCTTGCTCGTAATTACATGGGAATGCCTATCTCTATTACCGTGGAAGGGGCAAATATTTTAACTCGTAGCCTAATGATATTTGGTCAAGGGGCAACGCGGTGTCATCCTTTCATATTAAAGGAAATGGAAATTGTGCAGCAAGAAGATCAAATTATTGCGCTCAAAGAGTTTGATGAGATCTTGTGTAAGCATTTACAACATACCTCGATTAATGGCGTAAAAGCGTTTTTCAATGGTTTTACGTTTGCGAGTTTTGAGCGTTCACCTGTAAGTGGAGATGTTGCACCTTACTATCGCCGTCTGACGTGGCTAAGCCAAGCACTGTCAGTATATAGTGATATTGCAATGCTAAAGCTGGGTGGCACACTCAAGCGTCGAGAAATGATTTCAGCTAAATTGGGCGATGTGTTGAGCTATCTGTATATGGCTTCTTGTGTATTGAAAAAGTATGAAGATGATGGCCGCCAACAAGGAGATTTACCTTTGGTTAAATTTGCAGTAGAGCACTGCCTATACGAAGCGAGCAATGCGATTTACGCATTTTGTGACAATTTTACCATTACACCTGTGAGCTTCTTATTCAAGCGCATTGCATTTCCTATTGGTAATTGGATTAAAGCACCGAGTGACACATTGGCAATTCAAGTTTGCGAACATGTATCAAAAAGCAATAGCACTCGTGAGCGGATCTCACATTTATGTCCAGTAGTCAAACATTCAGCGGTAGACACGGTTGAACATGCCTTTATGCTAGAAAAAGCGCATGCCCCTTTAATGGCAAAATATCGTAAGTGGTGTAAGCAAAATGCTGTTGATTTGAGGGGGAAATCCCTCGATGAGAAACTGAGCATGGCAACAACTGCTAAGGTGATAGACGACAAAGCGTCAGAAACTATTTTTTGTATTGAAACTTTGGTTGCACAGGCGGTGGCCGTAGATGCGAAGGGGACATCCTCATGATAGTTATACCAATTTGACTTAATACTTGCTCAACTTGAAGGAGTAAATCTGACGCTAACGGCGTTAAAAATTTCTTATTTAGAGCAACTAAATAGCAAAATTTTTGCCTTGTTATCGACAAGATTTTCTCACTTCAAAATAGACCACTTAATTAAGAAAATTGGATCAGCTTTAAGCAGCTAGGTGTTTGTAACGGCCAGTTAATAATGAGATGGGAGTCGCAATTAGAAAACAGAGCTAAACTTCTGAGGAAATTAATCGGCGCTCTTATACTAATTATCTTAAGTAACCCCAGCTCGGGATAAGAATTTAAAAACTAGGGAACTATATGCCTGTTCCAAGATCAGATCTTTCGACCAAAAAAGAAAGTGACCTAGTAAGGAACAGGCATGGATAAGTTAGTTGAATTGTTTTGTAATGTCGATGATTTTTGCAAAATTTTTTTCCGCAGTGGCACGCCTACAAAATAAAGCAAGGTCAAATAAAAAGAGAAAGAACATGCCAGATGAGTATGGCTGAAATAATGACCGTCACCATTTCAGCAGTAAGATAGAGCAGTCACTATCGGAAAGGGGGCTCAAACTGGTCACCAATGTGCGCGGTAATATGAAGGCCAAAGCTATTTCAGCTTGGGACAAAGCAATGCTATCAAAGCGCTTTATTATTGAAACCGTAAATGACCAGCTAAAAAATATTTGTCAGTTAGAGCACTCAAGACATAGAAGCCATTTTTAACGCAGCTGGCGTCTGCTTTATTCCTTACAATTGAGCAAGAAATAAGACTGATTGGTTTTAGACGTTTATTCACAAAGATAAGCCCCCAACCTAGCTAGGCGGGGGCTTTGTTACTCTATTTATCGCGCAAATGGGTCTGCCAACACTTTATCTACATACCACTTACCCTTTTTACGAACCATACTAACGCTGCGCATATCATCCACTTGTTCACCATGTAGTTGGCCTGTAAAAATGAGATTTATTTTTGCTGTATTACCATATTGTTCGCGAAGGCTTTGATTGGTCATGTCGACCTCGATTGTTACTTCATCGTACTGCATATTCACGAGGTTTCTAGCAAACTGAGAGGCTGTGCCATAAGAGCGCATGATCCTAGCGTGGCGAGGAGTTGAAATTTCCATCGCAGCATTTAAGTTTTTTTGATTATATAACGCGTCAAAATACATAGTTGCAGCATAGCCTGGGGTGTCTTTATCACCGCGAACGGCATCTTCATCAGAGCCGCATCCAGAAAAAAATAAAATTGCTAAAATTAAAACAACGACTTGCTTTAGGAGTGGCTTTGTCATGCTAAAATACACCATATGCAATATAAAATTATTCACAATAGTTTAAGTTTGTCTGCAATTGGTCGATATGTAAAGGCAGTAGTTGAAATAAATGCGTTGTACATAAAGGGTTTAAGATGTTTCGGTTGATGTGTGTGGTGTGTTTTGCTTGCTTTTTACTAGGTTGTGGCAGTCAACCTGAGATAAGTAAAGGGGTAACCAGTCAGTTGACACAAAACGGTGTGATAATTGGGCACTTTTCAAAAGATGGTGAGTGGACAGTCACACTTGACGGTAACGCTGACATTCAGATACACGATAATACCGATCAATCCATTGTTTTTAAAGTGCCAAAAGACAAAATTAAAACCCCAGTCAAAGCGCTACTTTTGTCCGATGATAAGAGTATGCTTGTCATTGCTGGTGAAAACTTGATATCAATTTGGTCTGTTCCCAAGCAAAAGCTTGTCACGAATGTACCGTTTGCTGGGGTTAGTCCACTTGCCTCAATCTCGTCATTGGCATTATCTCACGATAATAAAAGGCTACTTGTTGCGATGGACGATGGTTCGGTAAACATGGCTGATTTATTCACCAAAATAAACAATCGTTTTATGCCACACTCTAGACCTATCGAGCATTTAGCATTTCATGAAAATGCAGAGTATTTTGTCACCGGTGCGCAAGATGGTTTAGTCGCGATGTGGCAATTCGCTTCTCCAGAGCCTGTGTATCAGCACCAGTTCAATCACAGAGTTACTAGCCTGACTGTGAGTCCTGATGGTAAACACCTTTTTGTTTCCGATGGCTTAAATGCACAACATGTACTGGATTTTGAGTCAGGTAAGCTGATCAGCGAGCTAAAATATATGGCGAGATTTAAAATGTTTAGAAAAGCTAAATTTATTTCTAATTCAGGCCTACTGGCTACTTCATCGTCTAAATCTCACTTGTCAATTTGGCGCTACGATAGTGGTGAAGAGCTTGGTACTTGGTCAATACGTACCGCTAGCGAAGGTGCTACAGTTGTGGATATGTATGTTCCGAACTCAAGCACGTTGGTGACATTAAATAGCGATGGTATGCTGGAGACTTGGGCTGTTAACTTACTCGCTGAAAAGTAACAACAAAGTTTCGTGAGTGAGTTTCAGCTTTAACGTAAGCGTGTACTACTATTGCCCTCAAGTAAACGAGTGTGTTGTTAGCTCAAGTCTACAACCAATTAACCTGAGCTAAGTGTGTGCGGTGATTAGGCTTGTTGAAACTCGTAAACACTGCCCAAATTAAGCAGTTGTGTCAGTTCGTCAAGCGCAGCGTAAGACTCGTGCAACAAACTGGGATCTGCTAAGTCTTGCTCTGTTACGCGATCACGATAGTGCTTGTTGACCCAAGCACTGAGCTGAGCAAATTTGTCATCACTCATCATGATTTCAGGGTTAACTGCACGCAACTCTGTATCGTTAAGCGCCACTCGTAATCGTAAACATGCAGGTCCACCACCGTTTTGCATACTCTGACGCAAATCAAAAAAGCGTACTTGCGAGATAGGGTTATTCGCACCAAGCATATACTCTATGTAGGCAGCAACATTGGTATTTTTTGCACATTCTTCAGGTGCAACTAACATCATTTCACCTGATGGTAAGGTGATCAACTGTGAGTTAAATAAGTAACTTTTTACCGCATCCTCCACACTTACGGCGTGACTTGGCACTTCAACAATGTGCAACGGCTTTTCACCAATGTATGCTTGTCTGATTTTGGTCAAACTATTAGTTTGATCGATAAAGGCTTGATCATGACAAAATAGTACATTCTCATTACCTACAGCAATCACATCATTGTGGAACACGCCTTGGTCAATAACATTTGGGTTTTGCTGGATAAAAATTGCTTGTTTTTCATTTAATTGATGTAGCCGAGCAACAGCTTGACTCGCTTCAAGGGTTTGTCGTGCAGGGTATTTGCTGGGGCCTTTAATACTACTGTTAAAACCACTTGAGCCATAGACAAATAACTGAACACCTTGGCTTGCATGATCATCTGCTAAACGAGTATGGTTCGCGGCACCTTCGTCGCCAAAAAAGGGCTGTTCAGGTAAATGCTGATGGTGTGAAAAGTGTTGTTCATCAGCGAACATAGCGCGTAGTAAATTGGTTGTGGTGGTTGGCTCTATGGAGCGATGAAACTTACAGTTTAAATTAGCGCTGGTAAAATGAACTTTACCATCATTTGAGTCAATAGACGGTGACACAGTCGCAGCGTTTGCAGTCCACATTGCCGAAGCAGAATAGCAAGCACGTAGTAGAACTGGGTCGTGCTTATATGCTTTTTCTAACACTTGGGCATCAGTGCCTGAAAAGCCAACTCGGCGCAGTGGTGACAAACTTGGGCGCGCATGAGGGGCGAATATCCCTTGTTTTAAGCCGATGTCGTGCATCGCTTTCATTTTTTCAAGGCCTTGTAACGCCGCCTCTTTTGGATTTGAAATGCTGGTAGCGTTAGAAAGAGAGGCCACGTTACCGTAAGATAAACCGGCGTAGTTATGAGTTGGTCCTACTAAGCCATCGAAATTGACTTCATAAGTCATGAGTGCGATTCCTGTTGCAAATGGTTATAGACCTCTAGTATGAGGCGGTTTCGTCAGTTTTTAAAGTGATATGAATCAAAACAACAGCATAGCTAACAGCACTTTGTCATTTAACCCCTTGCTAGGCAGACTTTGATTGCAAATTCAGACCTCGTTGCCCACAATAGAGAGAGTTTTTGTTTTACCTCAGGGCAAACCATGGAAGTTGAACATCAGGAAATTGCCAACTTTTTAATCGCTTATCCGCCATTCTCGGATTTACCGCAGGAGGCACTACACCGCCTTGCAAGCCAAGTTGAAGTTGGCTATTACCGTGAGGGGAGTCGCATTCTGGAGTATGGTGAGCAAATCACTTACCTGTATGTGATCCGCTCTGGTGCTGTGGAATTATTCCGCCGCTCGGGTGAATTATACAATCGTATATCAGCAGGGGGGATCTTTGGTCAACGCGGTTTATTGATGAATCGTAAGGTTCGCTTTGGGGCGCAAAGTCTCGAAGACACATTAGTGTATTGCATTCCTGTGGGTGTATTTGATGAATACTGCGATGTCTATGAGGCATTTGCCGATTATTTTGAAGCTGATGACAATGCTAGGCTCAAAATAACAGTATCTGAGCAAGCAGATAGTAACGACTTAACCACTGCTAAAGTACGTAAACTATTGCTACGTGATGTGGTATACGTCGAACGTAATGCAACAGTGCAACAAGCCGCACAAGTGATGGCAACAGAGCAGGTTTCATCTTTACTAATTTATGATCCTGAAAAGCCTGTGGTAGAAGACCCCGATGAGGACGATGGTCAAGTTGTCGGGTTGATCAGCGATAGGGACTTGCGGGTAAACGTTGTTGCTAAAGGGCTTGACTATCAAACGCCGGTTTCTGAGATTATGTCTACCGATTTGGTGATTGTAGATTCTAATGCGTACGTATTTGAAGCCATGATGTTGATGCTCAAAGACAATGTTCATCATCTGCCTGTAGTTCATAAACGCAAGCCAATTGGAGTTGTGGCGCTTTCTGATATTTTGCGTTATGAGTCACAAAGTAGTTTGCTATTTGTAAGAGGCTTGATGGATCAGCAAAGCGTTGAGGATCTTGCCAGTTATGCTAAACAGCTCCCTGCAATATTCACTCGCATGGTCAATGAAGATGCTAATTCACATATGATTGGCTCTGCTATGTCTATTATTGGTAAAACATTTAAACATAAATTGCTCGAGTTAGCAGAGGCAAAATTAGGACCCCCCCCGATCCCTTACTGCTTTATTGCTCTGGGCTCAATGGCTCGGGACGAGCTGCTAATTGTAACGGATCAGGATAACGCGTTGATCTTAGATGACGATTATAAACCTACAGAGCATGGAGTGTACTTTGAGCAACTCGCAAAATTTGTGTGTGACGGCCTTGCAAACTGCGGATATAAGTACTGTGATGGTGGCATTATGGCGACCAATCCTGCTTGGCGGTTAACATTTAGTCAATGGCAATCACAGTTTGAAAGTTGGATTGATAAGCCTAGTCCAGAAGCCTTACTCAATAGCTCAATTTTCTTTGACTTGGAAGGGGTATGGGGGGAAGTAAAGTGGGCGGAGAAGTTAACCGCATTTGTTAGTAAAAAGGCAAAAAGTACACCTAAATTCTTAGCGGCAATGGCGCATAATGCGCTAAGAAGAACACCACCACTTGGCTTTTTTAATGGCTTTGTTTTGGAGCAAGATGGTGAGCACAGACGGTCGATGAATATTAAACGACGTGGCACAGCACCACTTTCGGATTTGGTTCGTGTACATGCGCTTGGTGTTGGCTCTAAAAAGCAAAACTCCTTTGAACGACTCGAAGATATTGACGAAGCAAATATACTTCCTAAAGGTAAAGTATTAGATCTACAAGCTGCACTCGAATACATCGCTATCATGCGTATTCGCCATCAAGCCTGGCAAATTGAGCAGGGTGAAAAGCCAGATAATAGTTTACCACCTGAAACACTCTCTGATTTTGAGCAGCGCAATTTGAAAGAAGCATTTGGTGTGTTAGACAAAGCGCAAAGCTTTTTAAAGTTTCGCTACCAAAATAAATCCATGATGAAATAGCGGTGTAAAGATGCAGGGTGAGATTATGTCATGGCCAAATCGCTTCGAGCATTTGGCAAAAGTGGCGAGAGATCCAAGACTTAAGTCATTTTATCAACAAGGTGTGGTTGACCCTTATCAGCAATTAGGTCAGTGCGAATTTGTTGCGCTTGATTTTGAAACCACGGGGCTCAATCCAAATATCGATGACATAGTGAGTGTTGGCGTGGTGCCATTTGATTTGCGGCGGATCCGCGTTGCGCAAGCAAAGCACTGGTTAGTTAAACCAACGAGTCCACTTGCTAAAGAGTCTGTGGTACTTCATCGTATAACCCATTCTCAAGTTGAAAGCGCGCCAGATCTGGAGGATATTCTTGAGGAGGTGTTTGCGTCGCTTCATGGTAGAGTCATCGTGGTGCATTATCAGTTTGTCGAGAAGTCATTTTTTAACTCTGCGCTTATGGCAAGAGTAAATGAAGGAATTGAGTTTCCGGTCATTGATACAATGGAAATTGAGAAGTCAGCAATAAATAATACTAGAAACTGGCTTGATAAGCTTAAACGTAAACCCATTCCTTCAGTGCGCTTAGCTGATTGCAGAAAGCGCTATGGGCTTCCATATTACCAGCCCCACCATGCTTTGTCTGATGCCTTGGCAACGGCAGAGTTACTTCAAGCTCAGGCTCAGTATTGTTTGGATCCATCAGACATGGTGAAGCGCTGGTGGAGTTAAATCCAAATAACAAAAAGGCGGAGCATACATCAAGCTCCGCCTATAATGGCATTTACGACTGTTAGCTTTTAGGCTCAGTTCTTAGCCCAAGGATCAAACTTACACACATCAGCAGTAGTACAAAGGTAAACGGTAAACCAGTAGAAATGGCACCCGCTTGCAGTGCTTCAATCGCCTCTTTACCGCCGATCCACAGTAGCGCAGCCGCAATCGCACCCTCAATACTCGCCCAGAATATACGTTGTGGTACTGGCGCATCGATTTTACCGCCAGCGGTAATACTATCGATAACTAAAGAGCCTGAGTCTGACGAGGTAATAAAGAAAACCAGTACCAGTAAAATCGCAGTGAACGAGAGTAAATCACTCATAGGTAAGTTTTCAAACATCTGGAACATAGCTAAAGGCACTTCAGTTAAGCCATTTGTGCCAAGCGCACCAATGCCATTTTTTACCTGATCGATAGCAAGGCCACCATAGATTGACATCCAGATCACGGTTACCAATGTCGGGATTAATAATACTGCGGTGATAAACTCGCGTATGGTTCGTCCCTCTGACACACGAGCGATGAACATACCAACAAACGGTGACCAAGATATCCACCATGCCCAATAGAATACTGTCCAGCCTTGGAACCATGCCTCATCGTCACGCCCATGAGGGTTACTTAGCGGAATGATATTTTCAATATAAGCCATTAAAGTTGTCGGAATATTACCCAAGGCAATTGCAAAACCTGCGATACCAACGAATAGTAATAATGCAAAGGCTATTAGCATATTAATGTTACTGAGTAATTTTACTCCGCCATCAATACCGCGGACAACGGAAATAATTGCCAAGACAGTTACGCCCGCGATCACGGCAATTTCAAGGCTAAGTCCTGCCTCTATACCAAATACATGCTGGATCCCAGCACCAGCTTGTTGTGCACCCAAACCAAGTGACGTCGCAAGACCAAACAAGGTAGCAAGTACGGCAAGAATATCAATGATATGCCCAGGCCAACCCCAGGCTCTATCTCCTAAGATAGGATAAAAGATCGAGCGGATCGACAGCGGTAGTCCCTTGTTGTAGGCAAAAAATGCTAGGGAGAGTGCAACCACTGCGTAAATTGCCCAAGGATGTAAGCCCCAATGATACATGGTCGCGCCCATGGCAAGTTCAGCAGCTTCAGGGGTATTAGCTGCAACATTCAATGGCGTTTCATACCAGCCAGTATAATATGCTACAGGTTCAGCGACGCCCCAAAACATTAGGCCTATCCCCATACCAGCGGCAAATAACATAGCAAGCCAAGATGCTCGGCTATAACTAGGCTTGGCATTTTCACCGCCTAAGCGTATCTTTCCGTAGGGGGAAAACACAAGTACTAGACAGAATAAGACAAAGAAGTTCCCCGACCACATAAATAGCACATCAAAATTACCTATGATGTCCCACTTGATGCCATCAAGCGTGGTTTTCGCTGTATTTGCATCGACCAATAGTACAGCAATTAAAAAAGCTAATATTAACCCTGCACTTACGCCAAACACGGGGTTATGTACATCAAACCCCCACTTTTGCACGTTGTCTTGCCCAACGGTGTAGTCCGTATTATCGATGCTGTATTTATCGTGGTTATTGCCCATGATACCCTCTTGTTGTTCTCATCGTGATAAGACATCAAGCTGACATAGTAGTTATACCACTTTGTCTTACTACTTGCTCAATTTGAAGAAGTAAATCTGACGCTAACCGCGTTAGAAATTTTGTACCTACATGGATGTAGGTATCTTGGCGATAGCAGGGCGCTGTAGCGGTGTTATCGACAAGACTTTCTCGTCTCAAAATAGCAAGTTTATTAAGATAATTGGTATAAGTTAAAAATTACACACTATAAAATAACAATTCGACATAAACTAAATAGGCAATGAAACAAAGAAAACTGTGACCTTTAACACCAGTYAATAGCTATTTTCAATGGCTTTGTTAACCACGAAACCTACTATCACTCGCTGTTACGTCATACCCTTTAAGTTACAAAAAATTTTGCCCAGTCTAGATTATTTGGCGTTCTCACTCGATCAATACATTTCAATTGCATCAAAAGAATGGCTCCACGCACCTGTGATGGGTTTATGTTAGTTACAGTGACAGTATATTGCCTCAATACTTGTAATTAAGATAAACCAACCGAACTGCTATGCTAATGAGATTAAAACATCAATCTACTTACCAACTCGCCTTATACAAGAGCATGTAATTAAGCAAATTGGAATTACGTCAACTTGATAATCAGTCGATGCTAATACCAATTAGACTTAATATTTGCTCAATTTTGAGGAGTAAATCTGACGCTAACTGCGTTAAAAATTTCTTATTTAGAATAACTAAATAGCAAAACTTTTGCCTAGTTATCGACAAAATTTTCTCGCCTTAAAATAGACCACTTAATTAAGATAATTGGTATGAAAAGCAACAACTCTTTACGTCTTGGTCGTACCGGAAAGCAAATGCGCAATACCAGTAAAACCTACGCTTACTAGTTTAGGGGGTGAGATTGAAAAGTAAATGGTTACTGAATTTTTTATTTAAAAATCATCGTATTCATCAACTAGACATACAGAGTGAGGTAATGCCAATTTGACTTAATACTTGCTCAATTTGAAGGAGTAAATCTGACGCTAACAGCGTTAAAAGTTTCTTATTTAGAACAACTAAATAGCAAAATTTTTGCCTTGCCTACAGGACGTAGGTACCTCGGCGTGAGCAGGACGCGGAAGCGGTGTTATCGACAAGATTTTCTCACCTCAAAAT